>JAOPYO010000313.1 GCA_025964575.1 Actinomycetes bacterium | reverse complement strand
GGCGACCACCGACACCACCGGATCGAGGCCGTGGCCGTCGGTCAGCGAGTGACCCGCGACGAAGAGCGCCGCCGCCCCCGCCGCGGCCGCCGTCGCGATACCGGGGCCGATCATGCTTCCCCGGGTGTCCGGGTCCTCGACGTCCTCGTCGGTCGGCGCGTTCCCTTGCTCGATCCAGGGCGCGGCACCGAGCAGAAGCAGACCGATGAACCGGGCCGCCTCCCCCACGTCACCCGGAGAGGCTCCGTTCCGCAGCCGTACGGCGGTGGTCACCACATCGCCCACCGCTATCGCGAGCAGAGCCACATAGGCCAGCACGGCCGACCTCCGGTGGCCCCGCCGGGTGCCCAGGACGAAGGGCAGCGTGGCACATACCAGCACCATGTCGACCAGCGGATAGAGCAGTTCGATCACGAACTCCGCCGGGGACTCCCCGGACAGGTGGTAGAGCTGTGAGAACAGCGTCACCCAGCCGAGTACGAACAGCGCGCTCACGCAGACGTAGGTGTCGGCGGCGTAACGTACCCAGACCCGGGTCACCCGCGGGAGCCGGATGGGCATGAGGAAACCGGTCGCCAGCGCGACCATCGCGGCCAGGAAGAACAGATCTCCGACCGAGAGCGATACCACCGTACGGCTCAGGACGATCTTGGATATCGCGTTGATCGTCGCCCCTGCGCACCAGCAGGTCGCGGCGATCCCGAACCAGCGCCAGGTGGCCAAGCTGATCCGCTCGGCACCGGTCAGCCGGTGGGCGGCGTAGAAGAGCGAGCCTGCCGCAAGGGCCGCGGCGAATACCGGGGCCCAAGACGAGAACTCGCTCCTGCCGCCGAACAGCCGACCGAGGCCGTACAACAGGGCCAGCACCGCGACGGCGCCGATCGGCAGCGCACGGCGAGGTAGTCGCCTCGCGCCCGGGCCGCTCATCGTGCGCCTCCTGCAGTGGTGACAGCGCCGTACCGATCCGCATGACCTCCGGCACGCAGGCCATCACGGCCTGGCCCGTCGTGCGGGCAGGGCAGGCTCCAGATGGCGCGGATGCGCCGGTCACGCCGGTCGTGCGTCAGCAACGTCGCTTCAATGGCGGGGCGACGATCCGCGGGCGCGGATCGCCGGTTGATTTTCTGCTGCTCAATGTACGTTCCATAGGTCACGGAGCGATTGAGGCTGAGCGTCCTCCCGGCGACAACCGAACACGACGGGTAATCAGAGCCTGTGCGTGTCGTCCAGGATTGTCGCGAGAATCCCCAGTTCGGGGGATTCGCCGAAGGTAATTGATCAGTCCCACCAGAAGGACCAGTGAGCGCTGTCGATCAATCCCACGGCGTATTCCTCGAAGGTCACGCCACCCTGCCAGATATTGTCCGGGCAGAAGGCGTGATGCTCGGCGGCGACATGCCGGGCGTGCTCGATCGTGCTCGGCGGCGCCGCGACCGAGAGAGACAGAGTGTCGAACCCCACCCTGACGACCCGTACCCCGAAACGGTCCTCCCAGGACCGGAGCACGGCCGAGATCTCCTGCGTGTGGTCGGTGTGGTTACACGGCCCGTTCCAGCCGCAGGCGGTCAACGTGTCCGCACCCCGCGCGGACGTCACCAGTCCGAGCAGAACGCTTTCCGCGCCCAGACTCGCCACATGCTCCCGGGCGACCGTGTCCGGGTCTGCGAGGCTGCCACCCCTCGCTGCCGGTCCCGGCCAAGACGGGTACGGGAGGTCGACGCCGTCATCGTCGTCGGTCACCTCAGCCCAGAACCGGCGTAGAACGCCCTCCGCGGTGAGGGCGTCCACGGCCCCGGCCGACATCGGAGAGAGTTCACCGACATGCCAGGGACGGCCCGCGTCGCCATACAGGGTCTCCAGCAACAGCGGATACAACCCGGTCTTCAGATGACCGTCGAACAGCCGTTTCCACTGCTCCCCCGCGTCCGGGACAGGCCCGTCCGACACCCACATCACCGGGCGATCCGCCCACATGTCGTCGGCGAAGTCCAGATCGGGAACGATCAAACGACCGGGTGGGAGGCCGTCCGGTAGGGAGTCCAGGGGAGACATGCCGGGAAATATATCGGCCGACCTCGACCTCCGCCGTGATCTTGCAACTTCCCAGCCTGAGAAGCTGCAAGATCACGGCGGGCGTCTCAGGCGGAAACCCCGAGGCGCTCGAGGATGAGCTCACGCGCACGGCCGGCGTCGGCCTGGCCGCGACTGGCCTTCATGACCGCGCCGACGAGGGCACCGGCCGCCGCGACCTTGCCGGAACGGACCTTGTCCGCGGCGTCAGAGTTGGCGGCGATCACCTGGTCGATGATCCCGATCAGGGCCCCGTCGTCACTGACGACCTTCAGGCCACGGGCGGCGACGACCTCGTCGGGACCGCCCTCACCGGCCAGCACACCCTCGAAGACCTGGCGGGCCAGCTTGTCGTTAAGCTCACCGGAGTCGACCAGCGCCTGGACGCGGGCCACCTGCTCCGCCGTGATCGGCAGCGCCGCCAGCTCCACCCCCTGCGCGGTGGCCCGGCGGGAGAGCTCGTTCATCCACCACTTGCGCGCCGATCCGGGGTCGGCACCGGCCGCGATGGTCTCCTCGATCAGGTCAAGGGCACCCGCGTTGACGACGTCCCGGAGTTCCTCGTCGGACAGGCTCCACTCCTGCTGGACCCGATTGCGCCGGGCGGCGGGCAGCTCGGGCAGACCGGCCCGCAGTTCCTCGACCCACTCCCGGGACGGCGCCATCGGCACCAGGTCGGGCTCGGGGAAGTAGCGGTAGTCCTGGGCCTCTTCCTTGCTCCGGCCGCTGGTGGTCGTGCCGCTGTCCTCGTGGAAGTGCCGGGTCTCCTGACGGATCCGGCCGCCGCCCGCCAGCACGGCCGCCTGCCGCTCGATCTCGGACCGCACGGACCGCTCGACCGACCGCAGCGAGTTCACGTTCTTGGTCTCGCTGCGGGTGCCCCACTCCGAGGAGCCGCGTGGCATCAGCGAGACGTTGACGTCACATCGCAGAGATCCCTCCTCCATGCGGACATCGGAGACGCCGAGGGCCCGGACCAGCTCACGCAGTTCGGTGACATAGGCCTTCGCGACCTCGGGCGCCTTGACGTCGGTCCCCTCGATCGGCTTGGTGACGATCTCGACGAGAGGGATGCCGGCCCGGTTGTAGTCGACCAACGAGTGGTCCGCGCCGTGGATCCGCCCGGTGGAGCCGCCCACGTGCAGCGACTTTCCGGTGTCCTCCTCCATGTGAACCCGCTCGATCTCGATGCGGTAGGTCTTGCCGTCGACGTCGACGTCAAGGTGACCGTCGATGCAGATCGGCTCGTCATACTGTGAGATCTGGTAGTTCTTCGGCATGTCCGGATAGAAGTAGTTCTTCCTGGCGAACCTGCACCACTCGACGATCGAGCAGTTCAGCGCCAGCCCGATCTTGATGATGCCTTCGATGGCGGCCTGGTTGGTCACCGGCAGCGAGCCCGGGAGCGCCAGGCAGACCGGGCACACCTGGGTGTTGGGCGGCGCGCCGAACGTCGTCGGGCAGCCACAGAACATCTTCGAGTTCGTGCCCAGCTCGATGTGGGTCTCGAGGCCGAGCACCGGCTCGAACCTGGCGAGGGCCTCGGCGTAGGGCATCGTCGTCATGGTGGTCACTTCGCGGCCTCCGCAAGCTCCGGGGCCTTGGCCAGCAGCGGCCCACCCCAGCGGTCGTTCAGGGCGGCCTCCACAGCCGCACCGACCCGGTAGGCCCGGTCGTCGGCGAGCACCGGAGCCATGATCTGCAAGCCGACCGGGAGTCCGTCCTCGTCGGCCAGTCCGCACGGCACCGAGATGGCGGCGTTGCCCGCCAGGTTGGACGGGATCGTGCAGAGGTCGGCGAGATACATCGCCATCGGGTCGTCGGCGCGTTCCCCGATCGGGAACGCGGTCGTCGGCGTGGTCGGCGAGATCAGCACGTCCACCTGCTCGAACGCGGCGTCGAAGTCACGTGTGATCAAGGTGCGGACCTGCTGGGCCTTGCCGTAGTAGGCGTCGTAGTAGCCGCTGGACAGCGCGTAGGTGCCCAGGATGATCCGGCGCTTGACCTCCGCCCCGAAACCCTCGGCCCGGGTCAGTGCCATGACCTCCTCGGCCGAGTGTGAGCCGTCGTCGCCGACCCGCAGTCCGTAGCGCATGGCGTCGAAACGGGCCAGGTTGGAGGAGCACTCCGACGGCGCGATCAGGTAGTACGCGGGCAGCGCGTAGGTGAACGACGGGCAGGAGACCTCGATGACCTTGGCGCCGAGGGACTCGAGAAGCTCCACGGCTTCGTTGAAGCGAGCCAGCACGCCCGGCTGGTAGCCCTCTGTGTTCGAGGCGCCTCCGAACTCCTTCACCACGCCGATGCGCAGGCCGCTCACATCCGCCTGCCGGGCCGCGGCCACGACCGGTGGTACGGGCGCGTCGATCGAGGTGGAGTCCATCACGTCGTGGCCGGAGAACGCCTCGTGCAGCAGGGCCGCGTCGAGGACGTTACGGGCGAACGGCCCGGGCGTGTCGAGCGACGAGGCGAACGCGATCATCCCGTAGCGGGACGCTCCGCCGTAGGTCGGCTTCATGCCGACCAGCCCGGTGACGGCGGCGGGCTGCCGGATGGAACCGCCTGTGTCGGTCCCGGTGCCCAGCGGCGCCTCGTAGGCGGCGACCGCCGCCGAGGACCCGCCCGAGGACCCGCCGGGGATCCGGGTCAGATCCCACGGGTTGTGGGTCGGTCCGTACGCACTGTTCTCCGTCGAGGAGCCCATCGCGAACTCGTCCATGTTGGTCTTGCCGAGGATCACCAGACCGGCGGCACGCAGCCGCGCGGTGACCGTGGCGTCGTAGGGCGGCAGCCAGCCCTCCAGGATCTTGGAGGCGGCGGTGGTCGGCATGTCCTTGGTGACGAACACGTCCTTGTGCGCGATCGGGACACCCGCCAGCGGGCCGAGTCTCTCCCCGGCGGCCCGGCTCGCGTCCACTGCCCGAGCCTGTTCCAGCACGGTGTCGGCATCCACGTGCAGGAACGCGTGTACCTGGTCGTCTACGGCCGTGATCCGGTCCAGGTGCGCCTGCGCCACCTCGGTGGCGGAGACCTCGCCGGAGGCGATCAGCGCGGCCAGCTCGCTGGCCGTCTTTCTGACGATGCTCACGCGTGTCCCCCGCTCACTTCCAGGGCGCCCGCAGGCGCCGGCCTTCCTCGTCGCTTGGGCGCTCGTGTCTCGCTCCCGAGCCCCTCGGTCCAGCCCGCACCGCGCCCTTCCAGCTCGCTCATGCTTCCTCCTCCAGAATCCTCGGCACGCGGAAACGCTGTTCCTCGGCGGCCGGGGCGCCGGACAGCGCCTGCTCCGGAGTGAGACTCGGCCGGACTTCGTCGGGCCGGTAGACGTTCGTCAACGGCACCGCGTGCGAGGTCGGCGGAATGTCCTCCGCCGTCACCTCCTGAACGCGTGCGACCGCCGCGATGATCACGTCGAGCTGGGCGGCGAAATGGTCGAGCTCATCCTCGCCGAGCGCCAGCCGGGACAGCCGGGCGAGGTGGGCGACCTCGTCACGGGTGATGGACATAGTAGAAACCGTTTCAGAGATCAAGAGATCGAGTGGGTTCTCCGCCATCTTAGGGCGTGCGAACAGCACCGACCCACTCGATTACCCAGTGATGATCCACCCGCCCCCTCTTCCACTAGGCGATGAACTTGGAGTCGATGGGCTGCGTGGGCTTCGGTTCCGGCGCGGGCGCCGAGGGCGAGGTCGTGCTGGCGGGCCGGGCGTGCAGCCAGGCCGTCGCGGTCGCGGCGTCCATGGCGCGGCCGAAATACCAGCCCTGGGCCGCGTCGCAGCCCATCTCGCGCAGCAGCTGCGCGGTCCGGGCGTCCTCCACTCCCTCGGCGACCGAGCGCAGTCCGAGGGTCCGCACCAGATCGACGATGGATCTCACGATCACGACGTCGTCGGAGGCTCTACTCTCACCCCCGTGGCCAGGCCCCGCCGCTCCCTCCGCAAGGCGCTGGACGAACGAGGCGTCGATCTTGATCTCCTCGACCGGCAGCCGCTTCAACCGGACCAGCGATGAGTAACCAGTGCCGAAGTCGTCCAGGCTCAGCGGTATGCCCAACTTGGCCAGCGCCTGCACGGTCTCCCCCGCGTAGGCGGGCTCGTTCATGAGGATCCGCTCGGTGATCTCCAGCTGCAGGGCGGCGGTGGGCAGGTTGTGCCGCGCCAGGCCCGCCGTGATCGTCTCGGCGAGGCCGGCGTCCAGCAGGTCCCGGCCGGAGGCGTTGATCGCGACCTGCACGCACAGGCCCGCCTCCCACCACGCCGCCGCCTGGGTAAGGGCCACATCGACCACGTAGTGGGTGATGGCGCGCATCAGATAGGTCTGCTCGACGATCGGCAGGAACTCGCCCGGACCGACCAGCCCGCGTTTGGGATGCCGCCAGCGCAGGAGCGCCTCCATCCCGGCCAGATGACCGTCGGCGAGCCCGATCTTCGGCTGGAAGTGCAGCTCCAGCTCCTCGCGGTCGATAGCCCGGCGGAGATCCCCGAGCATGCCGAGCCGAGCCGGGGAGTTGCGGTCCTTCATCGGCGTGTAGATCTCGACGCCCGAACGGCTCTCCTTGGCGACGTACATCGCCACATCGGCCCGCTGAAGCAGGAGTTCGAAGTCCGGGGCATGGTCGGGGTGCAACGCGATGCCGACGCTGGCCTCGAGATCGAACGACATGCCGTCCAGCCGCACGGGCTCACTCAGCGCGGCGCGCAGCCGGGCGGCGACCTCACGGGCCGCCTGCTCGTCGCGTACGGACGGCAGCAGGACCGCGAACTCGTCCCCGCCGAGCCGCGCGACCAGGTCGCCTGGGCGGACGCTGTGGGTGAGCCGGTGCGCCACGAGCTGGAGGAGCCGATCCCCGGTCGGATGCCCCAGCGTGTCGTTCACCTCCTTGAACCGGTCCAGATCCAGCAGGAACAGCCCGACCCGCTGGTCCGTGGGAGCGTCGCCCGTCCGACCGCTGCGGCCCGCCACACCCCAGGTCCGCCGGGCCTCGGCCAGCGCCTCTTCGGTGCGGACGATCAGCAGCTTGCGGTTGGGCAGCCCGGTGAGCCCGTCGTGCAGGGCCTGATGCTCGCGCTGCACCGATCCCGAGGCATTGAGGTACACCGCGATGAAAGGCAGCACGATCAGCGGCAGGAACGCCGCCGAGCGTGCCATCGCCACGGCCACCAGCGGCGACAGCCCGAGCAGGGCGAGGTGCACGAGCAGTTGATAGCCGAAGTCCAGGCGCAGCGCCTTAGCGAGCGAGATGCGCTCGTGCAGTGCGATGGCGCCCGCGACCATGGTGTCGTTCATGAGGAAGTACGTGGCACCGGCGAGCGCGACGATGGGGAGATCGGCGCCGTGCGGGACCCACGGATGGATCGGGGAGCCCGTCTTGCCGAACAGCACGAGGACCAGGGAGGCCGCCCCCATGCTCACCATGAACTGGGCGGCATTGAAGACGTTGCGGTGCAGGGCCCTGCGCCGGAGAACACCGCAGACGAGTACGGCCATCGTCTGGAGGGCGGCCGCGACCGGCAGCCCGCCGTAGAGCAGTGCGGCGAAGGAGAACATCGTGGAGGCGGTCGCGCCGTTGTTCTCGTTCAGACCGGGGGTGATGATCGGCCGGAGCTCGCCGACCACTATGAGGCAGCCGAGCAGCCAGAAAACCGGGCTGCGGGCGATGGTCTGGACATCGTCCGCGTCGAGCCCGGCGATCGTCGTGACGAGCACGACGGCGCCGACGACCGTGACGCACAGAAGGTAGATCCACAATGGGGATCCCCGGCGCGGCACAGTGTCCCGGGTGTTGTTCGGGTCCTTCATCACCATCCTCGTAGGATCCGGGAGTCATTGCACCGGGAGTTCCTTGTTTGAGGTGCTGAAGGGAGAGTACGACCTTCGTGCAACTTCGCGAAACCGATTGCGCACGTTCTGTTACTTTTCAGACAAAGTCGATACGAACTCCCTGTGTAGTCAAATGATACCGCTTAGTATCTTTGCCCTGGTTAACTGCGCAACGACCACACCGCGTCATTCGACCACGCTGACGGTTACGGCCTTGGCCGCATCCGGCCCTTCGGTGAGCAGGACGCGCAGGCCGTCCTCGTTGAGGATGGGAACGCCTAGCTTGACCGCCTTGTCATGTTTTGAGCCAGGGTTCTCCCCTACGACCACGAAGCCCGTTTTCTTGGAAACGGAGCCGCTGACCTTGCCACCCAGGTTCTGCACGGCCTCGGTCGCCGAGTCCCGGCTGTAGGACTCCAGCGAACCGGTGATGACGACGCTGACACCCTCGAGCGGGCGCGGCCCGTCCACCCCCTCATCCGCCATCCGGACGCCCGCGGCCCGCCACTTGTCGATGATCTCCCGGTGCCAGTCGACGGTGAACCAGTCCCGCACCGAGGCCGCGATCGTCGGCCCGACCCCGTCCACCGCCGCCAGTTCCTCCACATCAGCGCCGGCGATCGCGTCCATGGACCGGAACTCCCGAGCCAGATCCTGGGCGGCACTCGGCCCGACATGCCGGATCGACAACGCGACAAGGACCCGCCACAGTGGTTGCTGCTTGGCCTTCTCCAGCTCCTCGAAGAGCTTGTCGACCGTCTTCTTGGCCTCGCCGATCTTGTTGGCGAAGAAGGTGACGACTTTCTGCTCCCCGGTCTTGGGGTCGATCTTGGGCAGACCGGTGTCCGGGTCCAGCACCACGCTCTTGATCGGGAGCAGCTGCTCGACCGTGAGATGGAACAGGTCGCCCTCGTTCTTGACCGGCGGATCGGCGGGCTCCAGCGGCTGGGTCAGAGCCGTTGCCGCCACGTATCCGAGCACTTCGATGTCGAGCGCGTTCCGGCCCGCGACGAACGCGATCCGCTCCCGGAGTTGGGCCGGGCAGGAGCGGGCGTTGGGACAGCGGATGTCGACATCGCCCTCCTTCTGGTAGGCCAGTTCGGTGCCACACTCGGGGCAGTGCGACGGCATCACGAACTCGCGCTCGGTGCCGTCCCGGAGCCCGGTCACCGGGGCCACGATCTCCGGGATGACGTCGCCGGCCTTGCGCAGCACCACCATGTCGCCGATCAGCACGCCCTTGCGCTTGACCTCGCTGGCGTTGTGCAGCGTGGCCCGCTCCACCGTCGACCCAGCGACCTTGATCGGCGCCATCACGCCGTACGGGGTGACCCGGCCGGTGCGGCCCACCCCGACCTTGATGTCGAGGAGCCGGGTGTTGACCTCCTCCGGCGGGTACTTGAACGCGATCGCCCAGCGCGGTGCCCGGCTGGTGGAGCCGAGTCGGCGCTGCACCGTGAGGTCGTCGACCTTGACGACCACGCCGTCGATCTCATACGCAAGGGGTCCGGGGTGGGAGCCGGAGGCGGGGTCCGCGGCGGGGTCGGCGGCGGGGTCGGAGCGCTCCCACGCACCGCCCGGGCCCGCATGCCACGCGGTAGGAGCGCTCCCGGGCGCTCACACCACGGGCAACAGCCCGCGCGCCTCGTCGATCGGCATTCCCGACGCAACGAGCAGATCGACAACGAGAGGCCGCAGCAAGTGCACGACGATCGCGTCGGTCACTC
>JAOPYO010000323.1 GCA_025964575.1 Actinomycetes bacterium | reverse complement strand
CACGGTGGTGCAGGGGGTGTGGGGTGTGTTGTTGGGTCGTCATGGTGGTGTGCGGGATGTGGTGTTCGGGGTGACGGTGGCGGGGCGTCCGGCGGGGTTGTCGGGTGTTGAGCGGATGGTGGGTTTGTTCATCAATACGTTGCCGGTACGGGTGGGGTGGGTTCCGGGTTCGGTGGTGGTGGGGTGGTTGCGGGGTTTGCAGGGTGTGTTGGTGGGTTTGCGGGAGTTCGAGCATGTGGGGTTGACGGAGGTTCAGGGGTGGAGTGAGGTCCCGCGGGGGGTGGGGTTGTTCGACAGCCTGGTGGTGTTCGAGAACTACCCGGTCGGTGTGCAAGCCACGAACCCAGATTCTGGTCAGGGTTTGGTGGTGGGTGGGGTGCGTGCGGTCGAGGAGACCAGCGCGGTGCTCACGCTGGTCGCGGTCCCCGGCCCGCAGTTGGGATTGCGGTTGCTGTACCCGGTCGACCGATACGACGCCGCAATAGCGGGAGGTCTCCTGGACCAGGTGCGGGTGCTGCTGGAAGCAGTCGCCGCAGACCCCGAACAGCGGGTCGACGACCTGCCATTGCTGTCGGAACAAGGTGTGGCGCAGCAATTGCGCGCTTGGAACCCCGACCACGAACCCGCGTCTGTGTCTGGGTTGGCGTTGATCGATCGGTTCGTCGCGCAAGTCCAGGCCCGGCCGGACGCGGTCGCGGTGGTGTGGGACGAACAACAGGTCACCTACGGGGCTCTGTACCAACGGGCCGCGCGTCTATCCCAACGGTTGCGCGACTCCGGAGTAGGACCCGAGACGTTGGTTGGAGTGCTGCTCGAACGAGGCGTTGGCCAGGTCGTCGCGGTCCTGGCGGTGCAGCTGGCCGGCGGCGCTTACCTGCCATTGGATCCTGCCTATCCGGCTGAACGCTTGCGTTTTCTGATCACCGACAGCCGGACCACCATCCTCATCACCACCCCCGGCACTGGCACTGACCTCGACCTCGACGTCCTCGGCATCCACGTCGTGGATATCAGCATCGACCGGGAAGACACCACGGATCTGGTGGTGCGGGACGCGAACGTGATCGACGGCGCGCAACTCGCGTACGTCATCTACACCTCCGGGTCCACCGGCCGACCCAAAGGCGTCGCGATCGGCCACCACCAAGCAGCCCGCCTCTTCGACGCCACCGCATCCTGGCTGCAACCCACCCCGGCGGACGTGTGGACCATGTTCCACTCCCTGGCCTTCGACTTCTCTGTCTGGGAACTCTGGGGAGCACTCGCCCACGGCGCCCGCCTCATCCTCCTCAACAACACCACCCGACAATCCCCCACCGACCTCACCACCCTCCTCACCACCCAAGCCATCACCATCCTCAACCAAACCCCCTCCGCCTTCCTCCCCCTCGCCGACCACATCCTCCACACCCTCAACACCACCACCGCGACCGACACCCCCGCCGGGCACCACCTCCTCCCCGATCTCCGCACCATCATCTTCGGCGGAGAAACACTCCCCACCCACCGACTCCACCCCTGGACCCAACACTTCGGCCACCACCACCCCCAACTCATCAACATGTACGGCATCACCGAAACCACCGTCCACGTCACCCACCACCCCCTCACCCCCCACGACACCCACCCCACCCACACCACCAGCACCATCGGAAAACCTCTCCCCGACCTCCACCTCACCCTCCTCAACCCCCAACTCCACCCCGTCCCGCCCCACACCAACGGACACATCCACATCAACGGCCCCGGACTCGCCCGCGGCTACCTCCACCAACCCGCCCTCACCGCCCAACACTTCATCCCCGACCCCCACACCACCACCCCCGGCACCCGCACCTACCGCACCGGCGACCTCGCCCACAACCACCCCAACGGCACCCTCACCTACACCCGCCGCAACGACCACCAAATCCAACACCACGGCCACCGCATCGAACCCACCGAGATCCAAACCACCCTCCACACCCACCCCCACATCACAGATGCGGTCGTCCTCCTCCGCGAAGACACCCCCGGCACGACCCGCCTCGTCGCCTACCTGACCACCGACACCGACCTCACCACCGCCGAACTTCGCGACCACTGCGGCCGCACCCTGCCCGACCACATGATCCCGGCCCTCTTCGTCACGCTCGACCAGCTGCCATTGACGCCCAACGGCAAACTCGACCGCGAAGCCCTCCCGGCCCCCGACGCAGATCAGCTCCGCCGCGACACCGCCTACACCCCACCGCAGACCCCCGAGGAGCAGGTCCTCGCCGACGTCTGGGCGCAGGTTCTCGGTGTGCCGCGCGTCGGCCGCGACGACAACTTCTTCGCCCTCGGCGGTGACTCCATCCTCGGCATGCAGATCGCCGCACGGGCCACCAGAGCCGACCTCAGGATCACGCCACGGCAGATCTTCCAGCACCAGACCGTCGCTGAGCTCGCGGCAGTGGCCGAAGTCGCCGAACAAGCGGTGACGCTCCCGCTTCAGGCGACCGGACCAGCGCCCTTGACCCCGATCCAGCACTGGTTCTTCGCCCAGCGGCGGCCCGCACCGCACCATTTCAACCAGGCGGTGCTGCTGAGGTTGGACGAGCCGGTCAAAGAGGGCTGGCTGTGGTCGGCGCTGACGCATCTGATCGGGCAGCATCCTGGCCTGCGTTCGCGTTTCGAGCAGACGGACACCGGGTGGCGGCAGGAGATCGGTGCGGCCACCGAGGACGCAGCCGAGGTGCTGCACGTGGTGGACGGCCCCGCCGACGTGGCGGAGGTCGCGGCGTCCGCGCAGACCAGTTTGGACTTGACCGAAGGACGTCTGCTGCGCGCGGTGTACATCCGGCAGGGCGAGGACGGCGACCGGCTGCTCATCGTCGTGCACCACCTGGCCGTGGACGCCGTGTCCTGGCGCATTCTCCTGGACGATCTGACCACCGCCTACGACCATCTCGCCCGAGGACTCGCTCCGCCGGAGACCGGCGGCGGCACGCCCCTGCGCGTCTGGGCCGAGCGGCTGCAGGACTTCGCTGGGTCCGCCGACCTTCTGGCGGAGATTCCGTACTGGACGGACGCTCTGACCGCAGGCACGGGCCCGTTGCCCACCGACGGCGGCGACAGGGCAGAGATCACAGTGGCCGGAACCGCGACGCTCTCAAGCGAGCTCTCGGCTGCTGACACCCGGCTGCTCCTGCGGGCGGCGTCCCAACCGGGCCGGATGCAGGCGTTCGAGGTGCTGCTCGCAGCCTTGGGGCAGACACTCGGGGAGTGGACGGGCCGCAGGACGAACGTCGTCCACACGGAAGGCCACGGCCGTGAGCAGCTGTGGGAAGACCTGGACCTCTCGCGGACGGTCGGCTGGTTCACCAGCATCTACCCGCTCGCTCTGACCGCAGGCAGCCTGCCGGAAGCACTGCGAGCGGCGAAGACCGGGCTGCGCGGTGTGCCGAATGGCGGCCTGGGCTATCTCCTGCTGCGCCACATGTGCCCAGATCGTGCGGCGACGACGCGGCTGTGCGCGCTTCCAGAACCGGATGTGCTGTTCAACTATCTGGGCCAGTTCGAAGGCGCGCCCAAGAACGACAGCGGTTGGCGGATGGCGGACGAGGCGACCGGCGAGGCGCAGGACGAGAGGACGCCGCGCCAGTACGCACTGGAACTGACCGCCGCGATCGCCGACGGCCGCCTCCATGTCCGGTGGACCTACAGCCCGTCGCTGCATCACCGCGAGACGGTCGAGAGTCTGGCCGAACAGTTCATGAGCCAGGTGTCCGCGCTCGCCGGCCACGCCACCGACTCAGGCGCAGAGCTGTGGATTCCCGGCGACTTCCCGCTCGCGGTCGTCGACCAGCACACCCTCGACTCCCTGGCCGGCTACGGCCTCGATGATCTCTACCCGCTGTCGCCCATGCAGCAGGGCATGCTCTTCCACCTGCTCTACGAGCCCACCGGCGGGGTCAACGTCGAGCAGGTGACGTGTCGGCTCGTCGGGCCGCTGGAGACTGAAGCGCTGGGTTCGGCATGGGATGCCGTCGTCGCGCGCCACCCCGTGCTGCGCACCTCGTTCCACTGGCGAGCGCAGGATAAGCCACTCCAGGCCGTACACCCTGAGGTGACCGTGCCATGGCGGGTGCTGGACTGGCGTGGCAGAATGGACGAAGAACAACAACAGGGCCTGGACGACTTTCTCACCCAGGACAGGGCGGATCGTTTCCTGCCCGAACAGGCCCCGCTGATGCGGCTCACCTTGATCCGGCTGGGAGACGGGGTTCACGAGCTCATCTGGACCCATCACCATCTCCTGCTCGACGGCTGGTCTCTCGCCCGCGTCATCCAGGAGGTCTTCGCCTTCTACCGCGCCGCCGACCGCGGCCAGATCCTGGTGCCGCCGTCCCCGCGCCCCTACCGGCAGTACATCGCCTGGCTGGACGGCCAGGACCAGTCGAACGCGGAGGCGTTCTGGCGCGAGGCGTTCGCCGGCTTCGGTGCTCCCACCCCGCTGCCCGTCGAACCCGGTCCGCCGCCACGGGGTGACGCATACGCGGTAGAGATCGCCGAGATGCCGGCGTCGACGTTGACCGAGTTCGCCCGCCGCCACCAGCTGACCCTGGGCACGCTCGTCCACGCGGCGTGGGCGCTGTTCCTGGCCCGGCACAGCGGTGAACGGGACGTGGTGTTCGGCACGGTCGTCGCCGGCCGGCCCGCCGACCTGCCCGGAGCCGAGGCGATGATCGGCCAGTTCATCAACACCCAGCCCGTCAGGGTGGGCGTCGACGATGAGCGGACGATCCTCGACTGGCTGCGCGAGGTGCAGGACCGTCTCGTCGAAGGACGGCAGTACGAGTACACGCCGCTCGTGGAGATCCACGGCTACAGCAGGGTGCCACGTGATCAACCGCTGTTCGAGAGCGTGGTCGTCTTCGAGAACTACTTCGTGGAGCAGATGCCGGAGGCCTACGCAGAGACAGGCTCAGGAGAGTTCACGGTCGAGCGGATGCGCGGTCGCGAGCAGACCAACTACCCGTTGACCTTGGTGGCTGCACCCGGCGACAGCCTGCGTCTGCAGCTGCTCTACGACGGCGAACGGTACGCGGCACAGACCGTCCAGCGCTACGCGGCCCACCTGAGGACCCTGCTGAACGCAATGGCGGCCACGCCTCACCAGCGCCCGTCCGATCTGCCGATGTTGACCGAGGCCGAACGCCACACGCTCCTCGTCGACTGGAACGGCACCGAGGTGCCCGTACCGCTGGACCGGACACTGCCCGCGCTCTTCGACGAGCAGGTGGCGCGGACTCCGTCGGCGATCGCCTTGTCCGATGGGCCGAACGATCTCACGTACGCCCAGCTCAACACCGAGGCCAATCGCCTGGCGCACCACCTGAGGCAGCTGGGCGTAGGACCCGAAGTACGGGTGGCGCTGTGCCTGGAGCGCTCGGTGGACCTGGTCGCCGCGATCCTGGCCGTGTTCAAGGCGGGCGGCGCTTACGTGCCGATCGACATGACACTCCCTGCGGAGCGTCTCGCTTTCATGCTGTCGGACGCGGACGTTTCGGTCGTGGTCGGCACCGAGGCGTCCCTGAACAGGCTGCCCTCGACCGCGGCGTGGCTGGTGTCGCTGGACGGCGACCGAGAACTGATCACGGCCATGCAGGGCGACGACCTCCCGGCACTCGCCGATCCGGATGACCTCGCATACGTCATCTACACTTCGGGCTCCACCGGCGTTCCCAAGGGCGCGATGGTCGAGCAGCGCGGAATGGTCAACCATCTGCTGGCCAAGGTGGGCGACCTGGGACTGACGGCGGACGACGAGATCGCCGCGACGGCATCTCCCTGCTTCGACATCTCCGTCTGGCAGTTCTTCGCCGCGCTGCTGGTCGGCGGGCGGACGCGGATCTTCGCCGACGCGGTCACCCACGACCCCGCACGGCTGATGGCCGAGACTCAGCGCTGGGGGATCACCGTCCTTGAGGTGGTGCCGTCGATGCTGCGGGCGATGCTGAGCGAGACGGACCGACCGGAACTGGCTGCGCTTCGGTGGCTCATGCTCACCGGCGAGGCCCTGCCCGCGGATCTGTGCCGGGCCTGGATGACCGACTATCCCGCGATGCCGCTGGTCAACGCGTACGGACCCACAGAATGCTCCGACGACGTGACCCATCACGTGATCCGGGTGGCGCCGGAGCCCGCGGCGACCGGGGTGCCCATCGGCAGGCCGATCGCCAACACCCGGCTTTACGTGCTCGACGAGCAGCTTCGGCCGGTGCCCGTGGGCGCTTCCGGCGAGTTGTACGTCGGCGGTGTCGGCGTCGGCCGTGGCTACCTGGGCCGCCCTGATCGTACGGCTACGGTGTTCGTCCCGGACCCGTTCACTGCGGAACCGGGTGAGCGGCTCTACCGCACAGGTGACCTCGTCCGGATCCTCGACCAGGGCACGCTCCACTTCCTCGGCCGCATCGACCACCAGGTCAAGCTGCGCGGCTTCCGCATCGAGCTCGGCGAGATCGAGACTGTGGTGCAGCGGCATCCGGCGGTGAAGGACACCGTAGTGATCCTCCGCGAGGACACGCGGGGTGACCAGCGGTTGGTCGCATACGTCGTGCTTCAGCCGGATCAGGAACGGGACAAGGACTGGCGGCCCGAACTGCGCGGTCACTGCGCCGACAGGCTGCCCAGCCACCTGCTTCCGGCCGCGTTCGTCAGGCTGGACGCGCTGCCGCTGACTTCGAACGGAAAGCTCGACCGCCGGGCGCTGCCCCAGGTTGAGCCTGCCGACCTGCCCGCCGAGGCCGCTGACCCGGCGCGGCCCGGCCTGGAAGAGGTGCTGGCGACCCTGTGGGCCGACGTCCTCGGCGTGGAGACGGTGGGCCGCCACGCCAACTTCTTCGCGATGGGCGGCCACTCTCTGCTCGCCATGCGGGTCACCTCGCGTCTGCCCCGCACGGTGAAGGCGGAACTGCCGGTGCGCGCGCTCTTCGACGCCCCCACTGTCGCTGCCTTCGCCCGCGTCGTGGAACAGGCGCGGGTCGGTGACCGCATCGCTGCGCCGCTGGCCCGGGTGTCCCGCGACCAGGAGCTTCCCCTGTCGTTCGCCCAGCAGCGCCTGTGGTTCCTGGACCGCTGGAACCCTGGCAGCCCCGCCTACAACCTTCCGCTTGCGGTGCGTCTCACGGGCGGTCTTCAGGTGGAGGCGCTGGCTGGCAGCCTGCGAGCGGTGGTCATGCGGCACGAGTCATTGCGTACGACCTTCGCCCACGAGGAGGGGCGGCCGTACCAGGTGATCGCAGCCGATCCGGCGGTTCCGCTGCCCATCGTGGACCTGACGGGCATCGGTTCGGACCATCGGCTCGCTAAAGCACAGAAGCACGCCGAGCGGGACGCCCGGCGTGCGTTCGACCTGGAACGCGGACCTTTGCTGAGATGCGCCCTGCTGCGGCTCGCGCCCGACGACCACGTGCTGCTGCTCAACATGCACCACATCGTCGGCGACGGCTGGTCGACGGGTGTCTTCCTGCGTGAGTTGACCGAGCTCTACCTCGCGGCCTCGGAAGGTCGCGCAGCCGACCTGCCGGTCCTGCCCGTCCAGTACGCGGACTTCGCGGTCTGGCAGCGGGACTGGCTCGCGGGCGAACGGCTGGACGAACAGCTCGACTTCTGGAGCCGGCAGCTCGCCGGCGCGCCCACCTTCCTGGACCTGCCGACCGACCGGCCCCGCCCCGCCGTCCAGACCCACCATGGTGCCAACCTGGGGTTCAACCTGCCGCCGGAGTCCGGCGCGGCCGTACGAGATCTGGCGCAGAAGGAAGGCGTCACCGTCTTCATGGTCCTTCTGGCCGCGTTCGCCGCAGTGCTGGCGCGCTACAGCGGGCAGGAAGAGGTGCTGGTAGGAACGCCGATCGCCGGCAGAAGCCGCCCAGAAGCGGAAGATCTGATCGGGTTCTTCGCCAACACCCTCGCGCTCCGAGCTGACCTCGGCGGCGAGCCGACCTTCCGCGAGCTGCTCAACCGGGTGCGAGACACGACTCTGGACGCCTACGCACATCAGGATCTGCCCTTCGAGCGGCTGGTCGAGGCCCTGCAACCGGAACGCAGCCTGAGCCACAGCCCCCTGGTGCAGGTGCTGTTCGTGCTGCAGAACGCTCCCGCACCCGGCGGGAAGTGGTCGGGCATGCGGATCGAGGCTCTCAACGACGAACTGGTCGGGGACACGGCCCGCTTCGACGTCACCCTGTCCGTCCGGGAGACGTCCGACGGCCTGGACGGAAACGTCGAGTACAACACCGACCTGTTCGACCGCGAGACCATCGCACGGCTGGTGGCCCACTACCGGGTGCTGCTCGCCGCGGCGCTGGCCGAGCCGGACCGGCAGGTCGTCCGGCTGCCCCTTCTCGAACAGGCCGAGCAGGACCGCCTGCTCCTGGACTGGAACCGCACTACCGCCTCGGATCGGCCGGAAGTGGGGCTGGCCGAGCTGCTGACGGCCCAGGCACAGGCGACGCCCGACGCGGTCGCGGTCACCTTCGAGGACCGGCAGCTGACCTACGCCCACCTGTGGACTCGTGCGGTTCGTCTTGCACATCGTCTGCGCAACCTGGGAGTGGGACCGGAAGCCCGCGTGGGAGTGTGCTTGGAGCGTTCGCCGGATCTGGTGGTCGCGGTCGTGGGCGTGCTGCTCTCCGGCGGCGCTTACGTCCCGCTGGATCCGGACTATCCGATCGAACGACTGCGCTTCATGCTGGCCGACAGTCGCACGTCCGTCCTCGTCACAGAGGAAAGCGTCCTCGCCCGGCTGGGCGACGGACTCACTCATGACCACATTCTCTGTCTGGACGCCCTCACGGAGATGCCCTCGGAGACACCTCTGCCGACGGTCTCGCCGGAGAACCTCGCCTACGTGATCTACACCTCGGGTTCCACCGGACGTCCCAAAGGCGCGATGAACGCCCATCGCGGTGTGGTCAACCGGCTGCAGTGGATGCAGGAGACCTACGGCATCACCAGCGGCGATCGCGTACTCCAGAAGACACCGTTCAGCTTCGACGTGTCCGTATGGGAGCTTCTCTTGCCCTTGCTCACCGGCGCGCGGCTCGTCCTGGCCGAACCGGGAGGGCAGCGCGACAGCACCTATCTGATCGATCTCATCGAGCAGCAGGCCATCACCACGACGCATTTCGTTCCGTCGATGCTCTCGGCCTTCCTGGACGACCCGGAGGTGCCTCGGTGCCACGGCCTGCGCCGCGTGATCTCCAGCGGCGAGGCCCTGCCCAGGGAACTTCAGGACGACTTCCTGAAGCAGCTGCCGGGCACCGAACTGCACAATCTCTACGGTCCGACCGAAGCCGCCGTCGACGTCACCTTCTGGCCGTGTCGGTCGGACGACGGCCGGACCGGCAGCGTGCCCATCGGCCGGCCGGTGGCCAACACCCAGGTCTACCTGCTCGACCCGCTCCTGCAACCCGTCCCGATCGGCGTGCCCGGCGAGCTCTATCTCGGCGGGGTACAGGTCGGCAGGGGCTATCTCGACCGACCCGCGCTGACGGCGGAGCGCTATCCCGCGGACCCCTTCGGACCGCCGGGCGCACGGCTCTACCGGACCGGGGACCTGGTGCGCTGGCAGCGGGACGGTTGCCTGGAGTTCCTCGGCCGCACCGACCACCAGGTGAAGATCCGCGGCTTCCGGATCGAACCCGGTGAGGTGGACGCCGTACTGGCCGCGCATCCCGCCGTTCGGTCGGTGATCACCGTGGTGCGCGGCGACGATGCCCGTCTGATCTCCTACCTCGTCACCGCGACCGGGACAGAACCGGCCGACCTGCGCGCCCACTGCGCCTCCCGGCTGCCCGCCTACATGGTCCCGACGGCCTTCGTGTTGCTGCGCGAACTTCCGCTGAACCCCAGCGGGAAGGTGGATCGCCGCGCGCTCCCGGATCCCGACCCGGCGCAGGTCAGCGCGGACGAGCCGCCGACGAGCCCGGCCGAGGTGAGGCTCGCGGCGCTGTGGCAGGAGATCCTAGGCCTGGACCGGGTCGGCGTGCGCGACGACTTCTTCGCCCTCGGCGGACATTCGCTGCTCGCCATCCGCGTTCAGGCCCGGTTGCGCGGCGAGTTCGGGGTCGAGGTGCCGTTGCGCCGCCTCTTCGAGCTCCCGACCATCGCCGGCCTGGCGGCCGAGCTCGAGTCCGGGGCCGGTTCCGTCCCGGCGCCCGCGCCGCCCGCGATCCAGCCACTTGGCCGCGAGGCCTACCGCCGCCATAGGCCTGACCTTGCCTAGAGCCCGTCACGACACGTCAGTCTGGTCGAAGGAGGATGCCGCAGTGCCTCAGGTGCCTGGCACGGCCGAGCTGACCTATTCGAGCTATCTGGAGCTCGACCGGCTGCTGGAACTGCAACGGCCGCTCAGCTCGCCGGCCCATCCGGACGAGCTGCTCTTCATCGTCACCCACCAGACGATGGAGCTCTGGTTCAAGGTGATGGTCCATGAGGTGTCGCGGGTGATGGCCTGCCTCGACGGCCGGGCCTGGACCCGGGCGGTCGCCCGGCTGCGCCGCGTCAACACGATCCTGGTCGCCCAGATAGCCCAGATGGAGACGCTCGGTCACCTGGATCCCGCCGCGTTCCTGGGGTTCCGCGACAGCCTCGGTACCGCGAGCGGGTTCCAGTCCGTCCAGTTCCGGGTGCTCGAGGTGCAGGCCGGGTTCAGGCAGCCCGAATATCTCGCCGAACTCCGTGCTCACAACGGCGGCCAGCTTCCAGAGCCGATCGCACGGGCCTTGGCGGAAGCCAGCCTCGCCGAGCTGGCGGACGAACTGCCGGGAACCACCGACGCCAAGACCTGGGCCGAGGTCTACGCCGACCCGGAACAGCACGGGGATCTGTTCCTGCTGGGTGAGGAACTGCTCGATCACGACCGGATCTGGATGCGCTGGCGCCATGAGCATCTGCGGCTGACTGAAAGGATGCTCGGCCCCTTGGCGCGGGGAACGGGAGGTGCTTCTTCCAGTTACCTTGAAAGACGCGTGTCCATGCGCATATTCCCTTTTCTGTGGGACGTGCGCCGCCAGTTGATCAGTAACGACCGGGAGTCAATGTGACGATTGACTGGGCTGTTACCGAGACCTAGAATCGCCAAGGACGAAAAGCTCGAAGGGTGGTCGACATGTTCGATGACGAGGATGGCACGACGATCTACAATGTCGTGGTGAACCACGAGGAGCAGTACTCGCTCTGGCCGGCCGACCGGGAGAATCCTCTCGGCTGGACGAGCGTGGGACAGAAGGGCAACAAGCAGGAATGCCTGGCCTACATCGAAGAGGTGTGGACCGACATGCGGCCGCTCAGCCTGCGCAAGAAAATGGATGCGCTCAACGTCGGGGCCTCGGTCGCCGACGACGCGGGAGGCGGCAGTTGAGAGCGTACTCCAAGGCCTATCAGCTCTCTGAGATACGCCGTTTTCCTGGCTGGCCCGGTGATGCTCAGGCACAGCTGCCAGATGGCGAGATCGTCTATCTCTGTGATGATTTCTCGGTGCTCGCCGACCCGATCGAGGGGCACGAGACGCTCTTTTCCAGCGACTCAGCGGAGTGGCGGGAATTCTGTGTGAACATCCTTGAATTCGCGATCCCTGAGGACTTGGCCTTTGTTCGGGCCGAGCCTGCGGGCGACTGACATGAGGTGATCTACTATGGACGATTTGGTGCGACGGCTCGCCGAGGGACCACAGCCCGTGACCGTCGGCGGACCGCAGCCGTCACTCGCCGAGCTCCGGCGCCGGGTGGAGGAGATCGGCCTGGTGTTCGTGAAGTTCACCGAGACGACCGGCGGCACTGATCTGGGCGTACGGCTGGATCGGGCGGCGACCGACCTCGGCGGGGCCGATTTCGACAATGGCCGCGGCTCACTCCATCTGGAGGGCACTCTGCTGCTCAACGACGTCCCGGTCCGCTGCGTCGCCGACCTCGACCTGGCCACGCTGGACGGGTCCGGCCGCCTGGTGGTCGCCGTCGAGTCGAGCACGTGATCGATCCCTCCCTCGCCGGTCGGATCGATCTGATCGGCTCCAGGTTCACGGAGACTCCGCTGGTGCGCCTGGAGCACGATCGGCTGCGCCTCTACGCGAAACTGGAGCTGAACAATCCCCATGGCAGCGTCAAGGACCGCTCGGCCTATCTGATGCTGAGGCGAGCGATCGAGCGGGCGGAGCTGACCGCTGCGAGCACGGTGGTGGAGTCTTCCTCCGGCAACCTCGCGATCTCCCTCGCGTCATTCTGCAGAATTCTCGGCGTGCCGTTCGTGCCGGTGATAGACCCCACCATCAATCCGTCGACCGAGCGGTTTCTCCGCGCGGCCTGTGATCAGGTGGAAAAGGTCACCGAACGCGACGAGACAGGCGGGTTTCTGCGTAACCGGCTCCTCGCCGTCCGCCGTCTTGAATCTGCCCTCGGCAACCCGTACTGGCCGAACCAATACGGCAACATGGACGCGGCCGACGCCCATGAGGAAATGACGGGGGCGGAGCTCAGCCGTGCTCTCGACAGAATTGACTATCTATTCGTGGGAGTGGGAACAGGGGCGACTGTGGCCGGGCTTTCGCGCCGTATGAAGCAGCGGAGGCCGCAGACCAGAATCGTCGCGGTCGACGCCGAAGGTTCGGCGATTTTCGGTGGCTCTCCCGGTGCCCGCAGGATTCCGGGAATCGGGTCGAGCATCCGCCCGCCCCTGGTGGATCAGGCGCAGATAGACGACGTGGTGACGGTCTCTGAAAGCGCGACCGTCGACGCCTGCCATCGCCTGCTGCGGCGGCACGGTCTTTTTGCGGGCGGCTCAAGCGGCAGTGCCTATGCCGCGATCGAAGAGTATTTCCAGGGTTACCGAGGCCCGCCGCCTTCTGTGGTGTTCCTGGCCGTGGATCGGGGGACCGCTTATGCGGACACGATTTACCGACCCGGCTGGCTCGACGAATGGGCGGCCAGGCCGGCGGTGACCGGGCGAACCAGAGGTTGAGTGAGATGGAAACGCTGAAATTCCAGGCCGAGACAGATCAGCTGCTGCAGCTGATGGTGCATTCGATCTATTCGAACAAGGACGTCTTCCTCCGTGAGCTGATCTCCAACGCGGCGGACGCCCTCGACAAGCTGCGGCTGGAGACGGTCCGCTCCGGCGCCCACCTCGACGCCGCCGACCTGGGGATCCAGCTCGAGGTCGACCGGGAACAGCGGACCCTCACGGTGCGCGACAACGGCATCGGAATGTCCCGGGACGAGCTGGTGGATCTGGTCGGGACCATCGCCAGGTCCGGCACCGCGGAGTTCCTGGGGCGGATGCAGGAGTCAAAGGACTCCGGCGAGCTCACAGGTCTCATCGGCCAGTTCGGCGTGGGCTTCTACTCCAGTTTCATGGTGGCCGACAAGGTCACCTTGGTGACCCGGCGGGCGGGGGAAGCCGACGGAACCCGGTGGGAGTCGGCGGGCAGGGGCACCTACATGATCGACTCGGTGGACGACGTTTCCCGCGGCACCACGGTCACCCTGCATCTCAAGCCGGAGGACGCCGAGGATCGCCTGTTCGACTACACCGCCGGCTGGAAGATCAGAGAACTGGTCAAGCGCTACTGCGACTTCGTCACCTGGCCGATCACCATGGCCGACGACGGCGAACCACAGACGCTCAACTCGATGAAGCCGCTGTGGGCGCGCACCCCGAGCGAGATCACAGACGAGGAGTACACGGCGTTCTACGCCCAGCTGAGCCACGACTGGGAGCCTCCGCTAGAGACCATCCACGTGCGCGCCGAGGGGACCTTCGAGTACCAGGCGCTGCTGTTCATCCCGGCGCACGCTCCCGTCGACCTGGCCTGGCGGGGGCGCAGGCATGACATCCAGCTGTATATGAAGCGGACGTTCATCATGGACGACTGCGAGGGACTCATGCCCGAGTACCTGCGGTTCGTCAAGGGTGTGGTGGACGCGCAGGATCTGTCGCTCAACGTCTCGCGGGAGTTCCTCCAACAGGACCGCCAGATCCAGCTGATGCGCCGGCGGCTGGTCAAGAAGACCCTTTCGAGGGTGCGGGAGGTGATGAACGGGTCCCCTGACCGCTACCTCACGTTCTGGCGGGAGTTCGGGCTGGTCGTCAAAGAGGGACTGCTCGCTGACCCGGACAACCGCGAGGCGATCCTGGATATCGCCTCGTTCGGGTCGACTCACGACCTCGAGCAGCTCACCACGCTGCGCGCCTATCTGGAGCGCATGCCCGACAGCCAGGAGCACCTCTACTACCTGGTCGGCACGTCGCGCGAGGCCGTGGAGAACTCACCGCACATGGAGGCGTTCCGGGCCAAGGACGTCGAGGTGCTGATCCTCACCGACCGGATCGACGAGATGTGGGTGACCCACGTCGGGGAGTTCGACGGCAGGCGGTTCCAGTCGATCGCCAAAGGCCAGGTCGACCTCCAGCCGGAGGACGAGCAGGAGACCAGGGTGCAGCGGGAGGATTTCGCCGACCTGCTGCCCCGGCTGGCAGAGCAGCTCAACGCGTACGTCAAAGAGGTGCGCCTGTCCGGGCGGCTCACCACCTCGCCCGCTTGCATCGTGGGGGAGACGACCCACCTCACACCGAGCCTGGAGAAGATGTACCGGGCCATGGGCCAGCCAGTGCCCACGACTAGGCGCATCCTTGAACTCAACCCGGAGCATCCTCTGGTGCTTGCGCTCAAAGACTCCTCTCTGCCGGACGCCGACCTCACGGAGATGGCCGAACTGCTCTACGGGATGGCATTGCTCGCCGAAGGCGGGGACCTGCCAGACCCGGCGAGATTCACTCGGCTCATGGCGGAACGTCTGGCGCGAACGCTGTGACCGGGGCCGGGGAAGACGTCTATGTCCTGCCGGCGTCCTACGCCCAGCAGCGGCTCTGGTTCCTGAACCAGCTTGAGCCAGGCAGCCCCGCCTACATCATCTCGATGGCGGTTCGGCTGGGCGGCCGGCTGGACGCTGCGGCGCTGCGCCGGGCGCTGAACGCGGTCGTGGCCCGGCACGAGACGTTGCGAACCACCCTTGCCGACGTCGACGGTGACGGCCGGCCGCACCAGGTGGTGACGCCGGAGACCGCGGTCGTCGTGCCGGTCGTCGACCTCTGCGCCCTGCCAGCCGACGTCAAGATCGCCACCGCGACCGCGCTGGCCGCAGCCGAGTCGGCCGCGCCCTTCGATCTGGCCGAAGGCCCGTTGCTGCGGGTGCGGCTGCTGCGGCTGGCACCGGACGATCACGTACTCCTCGTCGCCATGCACCACGTGATCACCGATGGCTGGTCGATCGGGATCTTCGCCCGGGAGCTGGGCGAGTGCTACCAGGCGGCCCTGCGGCGGGAGCAGGCGCACCTGCCCGAGCTGACGGTCCAGTACGCCGACTACGCCGCCTGGCAGCGCGAATGGCTGCAGGGTGAGCAACTGGCACGCGAGATCACCTACTGGAGCGAGCATCTGGCCGGTGCACCCGCCCTCCTGGACCTGCCGACTGACCGACCCCGGCCCGCAGTGCAGGGTTACCGGGGCGCCGGCGTCTCGTTCAGTTGGTCGTCGGAACTGTGCTCAGGGCTGCAGGCGCTCGGTCAGCGGCACGGAGCCACGTTCTTCATGGTGCTGCTGGCGGGGTTCACCTCCGTCCTCGCCCGGTTCAGCGGCGGTGACGACATCGTCGTCGGCACACCGGTGGCGGGACGCCCACGCTCAGAGCTCGAAGGGCTCATCGGCATGTTCGTCAACACCCTGCCGTTGCGCACCCGGTTGGATGACGACCCGAGTTTCGAGGCGTTGGTGGAGCGCGTGCGCGAATTGTGCCTGGGTGCCTACAGCCACCAGGAACTGCCCTTCGAGCGCCTGGTGGAGGCTCTGCAGCCCGAGCGCAGCCTGAGTCACAGCCCGTTGGTGCAGGTGCTCTTCGCCTTGCAGAACACACCCGGGTCCGGCCAGCAGTGGCCCGGGCTCGAAGTGCTTCCCTGGCAGCGTGAGGCCCAGGGGACCACCGCGAAGTTCGACCTGAGCCTTTTCATGTTCGAAAGCCAGACGGGCCTTGAGGGCGCCCTCGAATACAACAGTGACCTCTTCGAGCGCGCCACGATCGAGCGGATGCTGGACTACCTGCGCTCGCTCCTCGAACGGGCGCTGGCCGAACCTGGGCTACCGATCAGCCGCCTGCCGTTGCTGTCCGGGGACGACCGGGACGCCATGCTCGGCCAGGGCCGGACCCGGGCGGCGGACCCGGTGTCGCAGAGCATCCACGACCTGTTCGCGGCACAGGCCCGGCGCACCCCGGAGGCGATCGCCCTGGTGCACGCCGACGCCGAACTCACCTTCAGCGAGCTGGACGGCAGGGCCAACCAGCTGGCCCGGCGGCTGTCCGCGCTGGGCGTGGGAGCCGAGACCCTGGTGGGCCTGTGCCTGGAGCGTTCTGCGGACCTCGTCGTGGCGATGCTGGCGATCCTGAACGCCGGCGGCGGCTACCTGCCGCTGGACCCGGCCTATCCACCGGAACGGCTCGCCCTGATGCTCGAGGACGCTCAGGTCCCCGTCATCGTCACCCGGCAGGGACTGGCCGGGCGGCTGCCCTCCGCCGACGTCCATACGGTCTGCGTGGACGTTGAGGCCGAGCACATCGCAGGTCTCCCCGCGATGGAACCCCCGGTCCGGGTCGCACCCGCACAGGTCGCGTACGTGCTCTACACCTCCGGCTCCACCGGGCGTCCCAAAGGCGTCATGATCGCTCACGAGAACGTGGTCGCGCTGCTGGACTGGGCGCGCACCGCCTTTCCCACCAGCATCCGCGCCGGCGTGCTCGCCTCGACCTCGATCTGCTTCGACCTCTCGGTCTTCGAGATCTTCCTCCCGCTGTGCTGGGGCGGCACGGTCGTGCTGGTCGAGAACCCCCTGGAGCTGCTCGACGGCGTCCGGGCGGAGGTGACCCTGGTCAACACCGTGCCGTCGGTGATGGCCGAACTGCTGCGGCTGGACGGCCTGCGACCCTCCGTGCGAGTGGTGTGCCTGGCGGGCGAGCCGTTGCCCGGAGCACTCGTCGAGCAGGTATACGCGCAGGGCGACGTCGAAGGCGTCTGCAACCTGTACGGCCCGAGCGAAGCCACCACCTACGCCACGGTCGCGCGCATCGCACGGCATGAAGAGCTGCCGCCGTCGATCGGCCGCCCCTGCACGGGCACGCAGGCGTATGTCCTCGACCGATGGTTCGAGCCCGTGCCCCCCGGTGTGGCGGGCGACCTCTACCTGGGCGGGGCCGGGGTGGCGCGTGGATACCTCGGTCGGCCGGGTCTGACGGCCGAGCGATTCGTCCCAGACCCGTTCGCCGGTGAACCGGGGGCCCGCCTCTACCGGACGGGCGACCTCGCCCGCTGGCGGCTTGACGGCGAGCTGGCGTTCCTGGGTCGCGCGGATCACCAGGTGAAGCTGCGCGGCTTCCGTATCGAGCCGGGCGAGATCGAGGCCGTGCTGCGCCTGCACGACGACGTCCGGGACACCGTGGTGATGGTCCGCGAGGACGTACCGGGGGACCGGCGGCTGGCCGCTTACGTCGTCTTGGAGCGCCCGGACCAGGAGCCCGAGCTGCGCCTGCACTGCGCCTCGCGCCTTCCCGGCTACATGGTTCCCGCGATCTTCACCGTGCTGGACGTCCTGCCGCTGAACCCCAACGGCAAGATCGACCGGGCCGCGCTGCCGGTGCCGAGCAGCGCCGGGCCGAAGCCGGTGCACACTCCGCCGCGCACTCCGCTCGAATCGGTCGTCGTCGAGGTCTGGCGGGACGTGCTCAAAGATGAGCACATCGGCGTGCACGATGACTTCTTCGCCCTCGGCGGTCACTCGCTGCTGGCCACGCAGGTCGTCGCCCGCCTGCGCGCGATCTTCGGCGTCGATCTCCCCGTGCGGGTGATCTTCGAGGCGCACACGGTGGCGCACCTGGCCGAGGCCCTAGTGGCGGGTGAGTCGGAGGCCGGGCTGGTCACCACGATCGCCGAGCTGCACCAGCAGATCGACGCGCTGTCGCCCGAGGAGATCCTCCAAAGACTGGACGAAGAGTGACCCATGGCTGAATCGCTCGATCCGGAGACCGTCGCGCAGGCCAAAACGCGACTGCTCACCCGCCTGCTGGAGAAGAAGGGCCTTCGCGCGCCTGCCCACGAAGGCATCCGGCCCCGCGAGTCCCGAACCGACCAACCGCTGTCCTTCGCGCAGCAGCGCATGTGGTTCCTGGAGCAGATGGACCCGGGTCAGGCGACCTACAACATCGCCCTCTGCGCCAGGCTTGAGGGACCGTTGCGGGTCAGTGCGCTCTACGAAGGCCTGCATACGGTCATCGAGCGGCACGAGTCGTTGCGCACCGTCTTCACCAGCCGCGACGGTGAGCCGCGCCAAGTGGTCGTGCCGCCGCCGACGCCCCCGCTGTCCGTGGTGGACCTGTCGGGGATGATCGCACACGATCGCGACGCCCTGGCGGCCGGGCTGGCCGAACGAGAGGCACAACGGCCCTTCGACCTGTCCCGGCCCCCCTTGCTCCGCCTTCGTCTGCTGCGCCTGGCACCCGACGAACACGTTCTCGTCCTGGTCACGCACCACATCGTCAGTGACGGCTGGTCGCTGGGCGTACTGGTGCGCGAGCTGGGAGAGGTATACCTCGCGGCTGCGCGCAAGCGGCCGGTGGCGCTGCCGCGCCTGCCTGTGCAGTATCCCGACTATGCGATCTGGCAGCGCGAGCGGCTGCGCGGGGAGCGGCTGTCCGAGGAGATCGACTGGTGGCGGCGTGAGCTGGCCGGCGCGCCGGAGCTGCTGGAGCTGCCGACCGACCTTCCTCGTCCTGCGATGCAGAGCTTCCGCGGCGCGAACGTGGTCTTCGGCTGGCCGCCTGAGCTGACAGACCGGCTGCGGGCCTTCGGTCGGGAGCACGACGCCACCCTGTTCATGGTGCTCCTGACCGGGTTCGTCGCGCTGATGGCCCGGTACACCCGGCAGGACGACATGGTCATCGGCACACCCGTCGCCGGCCGCGTCCAGCCGGAGCTTGAGAGCCTGATCGGACTCTTCGTCAACACGCTGGCCCTGCGGGCGCGCTATGACGACGACGCCGACTTCCGCACGCTGCTGGCGCGGGTTCGCGGCAGCTTCCTGGACGCCTACAGCCATCAGGAGCTGCCCTTCGAGCGGCTGGTCGAGGTGTTGCGGCCGGACCGCTCGCTCAGCCACAGCCCGCTGGTCCAGGTCTTCTTCGATCTGCAGAGCGCGCCGACGGCCTCGGTGGAGTGGCCGGACCTGCGGCTCCGCCCGTTCGCTGGCGGCAGCGAGTTGCTCGGCACCACGGCCAAGTTCGATCTCAGCCTCACGATGGGGGAGGCCGGGGGCGGGCTCGAGGCCAACGTCGAGTACAACACGGACCTGTTCAGGCCGGACACTGTGGAGCGTCTGATCGGTCACTACCGGTCGCTCCTGGAGAACGTCCTGGATCATCCGGACCGCCCGATGCCGGAGCTGTCGATGCTGACGGCGGGCGAGCGTGACTGGGTGCTGGCTGCCGGGACCCCGCACCCGGCCAGGGCAGCGGGTCACAGCCTGCACGAACTCGTGCAGCGCCATGCCGCGCTTCGCCCCGACTCGGTGGCCGTGGTGTGGGGCGACCGGCAGCTGACCTACCGCGCGCTGAACGCACGGGCGAATCGCCTGGCGCGGCTCCTGCGCGCCCGTGGCGTGGGACCGGAAACGCGGGTGGGGCTCATGCTCGACCGGTCGCTCGAACTGGTCGTGGCGCTCGTGGCGGTCCTGAAGGCAGGCGGAGCCTATGTTCCGGTGGACCCGGACCATCCGCTCGAACGGCGTGCGCTGCTGCTTGAGGACGCGGGCGTGTCGCTCGTCATCACGGATGTTCGCGATGACGTCCCCATGCCCTCGCTCGTCGTCGATGACGAGGACCTGAGCGCGCAGAGCGCCGAGGATCTGCCGGGCCTCGCAACCGCCGGGAACCTGGCGTACGTCATCTACACGTCCGGAACCACCGGCCTGCCCAAGGGCGTGCAGGTCAGCCACGAGAACCTGGCCTCCGCCATCGCGGCTTGGCAGGAGGCCTACGCCCTGTCACCCGCCGACCGTCACCTGCAGATGGCCAATGCGACCTTCGACGTGTTCACCGGCGACCTGGCCCGGGCATTGGGCTCCGGAGCCGCTCTCGTGCTGTGCCCGCGCGACCTGCTGCTGGAGCCGGCGCGGCTGGCCGCTCTGGCGGACGAGCAGCAGATCACCTGCGCGGAGTTCGTGCCGGTGGTGCTCCGGTATCTGCTCGCCGAACTGCACGGCCGGCGGCTGCCCGCCTTCCGGCTGCTGGTCTGCGGCGGGGACGGCTGGCCCGCACCCGAGTACCGGCAGGCCCGCCGGGTCGTCGCGCCGTCCGCGCGGGTGGTGAACTCCTACGGCGTCACCGAGGCCACGATCGATAGCAGCTTCTTCGAGACCGACGGCCTGGAGCCAGAAGGGTCTCTCACCCCGGTCGGCCGTCCGCTGGGGCACGCCCGCCTCTACGTGCTCGACCGTCACGGCCACCCCTCGCCGATCGGTGTGCCGGGGGAGCTGTGTCTCGGCGGCGCGGGTGTGGCGCGGGGGTACCTCGGCCGGGTGGCGCTGACGGCCGAACGGTTCGCGCCCGACCCGTTCGGTGAGCCGGGAGCGCGCCTATACCGCACCGGCGACCTGGCACGCTGGCTGCCGGACGGAGACCTCGAGTTCCTCGGCCGGGTCGACCACCAGATCAAGATCCGGGGGCACCGGGTGGAGCCGGGCGAGGTGGAGGCCGTGCTCGCCGCCCACCCGGATGTGCGCACCGCCGTGGTGATCGCCAGGACGGACTTGCCCGGAGAACCCCGGCTCGTGGGCTACGTGGTCGCTCGCGACGGCAGCGCTCCCCACGATCTGGCCGATACGCTGCGGGCTGAGGCCCGTCGACGGCTGCCGGCCTACCTGGCTCCCGCCGCCGTCGTCGTGCTGGACACCCTGCCGCTGACACCGAGCGGCAAGGTGGACCGCCGCGCCCTGCCCGCCCCGGCGCTCGCGCCGGCCGAGACCGACACGTTCGTCGAGGCCGTGACCCCGGCGGAACAGGCGCTGGCCGGGGTGTGGGCCGAGGTGCTCGGCCTGGAGGCGGTAGGGGTCGAGGACAACTTTTTCGCCCTGGGCGGGGATTCCATCGTAAGCCTCCAGGTGGTGGCCCGTGCCAGGACGGCCGGCTGGACGGTCAGTCCCAAGCTGATCTTCGAGAACCAGACCGTGCGGATGCTGGCCCAGCTCGCCCTGCCCGTCAGCGCCGATCAACCCCAGCTCGTCGCCGAGCAGGGCATCGTCACCGGTCCGGTCCCATTGACCCCCATCCAGTGCTCCTTGCTCGACGAGCAGCGGCCACCGGCTCCCCATCACTACAACCAGGCGGTGCTGCTCCGCTCCCGCGAACGCATCGACGCGTCGGCGATGGAACGGGCGCTTCAGCAAGTGCTCCGCCATCACGACGCACTGCGGCTGCGGCTCGTACCGACCGGTGAGACGTGGCGTCAGGAGCAGGCCGGGCTGGAGGGTGTGCCCGAGCACCTGCTGCAGGTCGAGTCGCTGGAAGCCACTCCGGATGACGAGGTCTCCGCCGCGATCACAGCCACGGCCACCCAGGTTCAGCTCGGCTTCGACCTCGCTTCCGGCTGTCTGCTGAAGGCTGTTCTGTTCGACCTGGGGCCGAAGGGCGACAGCCGTCTCCTGCTCGTCATCCATCACCTCGCCGTTGACGGGGTATCCTGGCGCGTCCTGCTGGAGGACCTGCAGTCTGCTTACCAAGGCCGTGCGCTGCCGCCCAAGACCACTCCTTTCCGTGACTGGGCTCGCCATCTGCACCAGCAGGGCGAGGAGGTTGCGGCAGAGGAGCCCTACTGGCGGGAGATGGTCGAGTCCGGTGGCTCCACCGTGCCGCTGGACTTCCCCGCCGACGCTGCGCAGAACACCGTGTCCTCCGTGAACACGGTGCTGGTGACCCTGTCCGAGGCGGAGACGCGCGCCCTGCTGCGGGAGGTCCCGAAGGCCTATCGCACGCAGATCAACGATGTGCTCCTGTGCGTGCTGACCCAGGCGCTGGCACCCTGGGTGGGTCAGCGCAGAGTGCAGGTGGAGCTCGAAAGCCATGGCCGCGAGGACGTGCCGGCTGACCTGGATCTGTCGCGGACCGTGGGCTGGTTCACCAGTTTCCATCCGGTCTCGCTGGACCTGGGGGCAGCCGACGACCAGGGCGTCATGCTCAAGCGGATCAAGGAACAGCTGCGCGCGGTGCCCCGCGGCGGCCTGGGTTACGGCCTGTTGCGCTATCTCGCGGGGCACCTTGCCGTCCCGCGTCCCGACGTGGCCTTCAACTACCTGGGACAGTTCGATCAGAGCTTCCGCGCCGAGGCGCTGTGGGAACCGGCGACCGAGTCGACCGGGCCCATGCACGATCCGGGCGAACCTCGCGAGAACGTGCTCGACATCACCGCCGTGATCAGCGCGGCCAGGCTGGAGGTGGCCTGGAGCCACAGCACCAACCTGCACCGCGAGTCGACCATCGCAGCGGTCGCCGACCGGTTCGTCGGCTGTCTGCGGGAGCTGATCGCGCACTGCATGACCCCTGGGACCGGAGGCTGCACGCCCTCCGACTTCCCGTTGGCGGCGCTGGACCAGGCGGCGCTGGACCGGGTGCTGGAAGACGGCCGCGAGGTCGAGGACGTCTACCCGCTCTCTCCGATGCAGCAGGGCATGGTGTTCCACACCGCCCACGCCCCCGGAAGCGGGATCTACGTCGAGCAGTTCAGCTGCCGGCTGGTCGGAGAGCTCGACGCCGCCGCGCTGCGGGCGGCGTGGGAGGGCGTGATCGACCGGCACAGCGTGCTGCGCACCTCCGTCCACTGGGCGGGCCTCGCCGCCCCGGTGCAGGTGGTCCACAGCTCGGTGACGGTGCCCTGGGAGCAGGAGGACTGGCGCGGGTTGACCAAGGCTCAGCAGGACGAGCGCCTGGCTTCGCTCATGGCCGGCGACCGGGCGCAGGGATTCGAGCTGGAGCGCCCGCCGCTGCTGCGGTTCTTCCTGATCAGGCTTGCGGACGACGTGCACCACTTCGTCTTCAGCCACCATCACGTCGTCCTGGACGGCTGGTCGTTCCCGCGGGTGATCGGTGAGGCGCTCAGCCTGTACCTGGCGGCCGTACGGGGTGAGTCAGCCAGCCTCTCCCCGGCCCGGACCTTCCGGGAGTACATCGCCTGGCTCCTGCGGCAGGACCACGAGCGCGCCGAGGCGTACTGGCGGCAGTTGCTGGCGGGATACGGTGAACCGTCCCGCCTCGAGCTGGGGCAGCCAGGGTCCGGCGAAGCCGCCGGTTGTGTGACGCTCACTGTCTCGCAGGCCCGCACAGCCGGTCTCAACGAATTCGCTCGGCGACACCAGGTCACGCTGAACACCCTGGTCCAAGCGGCCTGGGCGCTTCTGCTCAGCCGCTACCTGGGCACCGACGACGTCGTCTTCGGCATGACGGTGTCCGGCCGCCCGGCCGACCTGCCCGGCGTAGAGGACATGGTGGGACTGCTCATCAACACGCTGCCAGTGCGCCTGCGGCCGCAACCGCAGATCGCGCTGGCGGAATGGCTGCGGCAGGTACAGGCACAGCTGATGGAGTCACTCCAGTACGACTACACCCCGTTGGCGAGCATCCAGGGGTGGTGCGGGCTGCCGCCTGACACACCGCTGTTCGAGAGCATCGTGGTCTTTGAGAACTACCCCGTACAACAGGCGACTGGCAGTGGTCCGGTGGCCTTGGAGATGCGTGAGGTCGAGAACCTCGCGCAGATCAACTACCCGCTGACGCTGTCGGCGGCACCGGGCGACGTGCTGCCGTTGCAGCTGTGGTATGACCAGGACCGCTTCCCGAAGGCTGCGGTCACGCGCATGCTCGGCCACCTGCGCACGCTGCTCGAGAACATGGCCGACGCCGACGGTTCGGAGCCCGTCAGCCGGTTGGACGTCCTCGCCGAGCACGAGCTCCAGAGCCTACTGCGCGAGGGAAGCGGCGCACCCACGGCGGAGCCGGTCGTTCACGGCATCGGCCGCCTGTTCGCCCAGCAGGCGGCGCGCACACCCGAGGGCGTCGCGCTGGTGCACGCCGAAGGCACCGTCACCTACCGGGACCTGGACGTCAGGGCGAACCGGCTGGCACACCGCCTTTTGGAGCTCGGCGTGCGACCCGAGGACCGGGTCGCGATCCTGCAACAGCGCTCGGTCGAGTTGGTGGTGTCGATGCTGGCCGTGCTCAAGGCGGGAGGAGCCTATGTGCCGCTGGACCCGCGCAGCCCCGACGGCAGGCTGGCGGCTGTCGTGGCACAGAGCGGAGCCAGGCTGCTCCTCACCGACCAGGCCTTCTGCGAGCGGGAGTGCACGGGCTCGGCGACCAGGGTGATCGTGGACGCCCTGGCAAGCGCGCAGCCGGACACCGATCCCGGAGTCGACCAGCACCCGGACCAGCTCGCCTACGTGATGCACACGTCAGGTTCCACCGGAGTCCCCAAGGGGGTGGCCGTCACCCATCGTGACGTCATCGACTTCACCCTCGACCGACGCTGGCGCGGCGGCAACCATCGCCGGATCCTCATGCACTCGCCGTACGCCTTCGATGCGTCGATTTATGAACTGTGGGTTCCGCTGCTGTCCGGAACCGAGATGGTCATCGCACCGCCCGGTGATCTGGACGTCGGGCAGCTGGCCGAGCTGATCAGCGAACAGGCGATCACCGCACTCTGGCTCACCGCAGGGCTGTTCCGGCTGCTGGCCGAGGAGTCGCCCGGCTGCTTCGCCCAGGTGCGCGAGGTCTGGTCCGGCGGCGACGTCGTGCCGCCCGCTTCCGTCCGCCAGGTGCTGGAGGCCTGCCCGGATCTGGTGGTGGGCAACGGGTACGGCCCGACCGAGACCACCGTGTTCGCCACCCGTCACCTGATGCGGGCCGGCGTCCCGATTCCCGCCACCGTCCCCATCGGACGGCCCATGGACGGAATGCGGGTCTACGTGCTGGACGTCCGACTGCAGTTGACGCCTCCGGGGGTGGCGGGGGAGGTCTACCTCGCCGGTGCCGGAGTGGCGCGCGGATATCTCGGCCAACCCCTCCTCACTGCCGAGAGGTTCGTGGCCGATCCTTACGGCCCGCCTGGTCAGCGGATGTACCGCACCGGAGACCTGGCTCGCTGGAACGACCAGGGCCGGCTGGAGTTCGTCGGGCGGGCCGACGAGCAGGTGAAGATTCGCGGATTCCGGGTCGAGACCGGCGAGATCGAAGGTGTCCTGCGGGAGCATCCCGCGGTGCGGCAGACGATCGTGCTGGCCCGGTCCGCCCCGGCCGGCGCGCGATCGCTGACCGCCTACGTCGTGCCACAGGACGGCGAGCCCGAGTCCGGCCTCGCCGTGGAACTCCGCGCGCACTGCGCCGCCATGCTGCCGGACTACATGGTCCCGGTCGCCTTCCTGCTGCTGGACGGGCTGCCTCTGACCCCGAACGGCAAGGTCGACCGGGCCACGTTGCCGGCGCCGGACCAGACGGCGCTTGTGGCGTATGCGCCTCCGCAGACCCCGGTGCAGTCGGTCATCGTGGGCGTCTGGCAGGAGGTGTTCGGTGTCGAGCGAGTCGGAATCCACGACAGCTTCTTCGATCTGGGCGGCGACTCGATGCGGGCACTTCGGCTGACCGGCCAGCTGCAGCGGACCCTCGGCCGCGGCGTGTCTCTCGCACTGCTCTACCAGAGCTCGACGCCCGCGGAGCTCGCGGCCACGCTGGAGCGGCCCTCCGAGCCGGACTGGCCTCCAGCCGTCATCACGCTGCGGGCGACCGGAACGCAGCCACCGCTGTTCTGCGTCCATCCCAAGAACGGGACCGTCTTCTGTTTCACCTCACTAGCCCGCGCTCTGGACGACGACCGGCCCATCTACGGGATCCAGGCGCACTCGCTGGAGCTGGCGCAGCGCCCGCACACGAGCATCGAGGACATGGCCACCGCCTACCTGCCCGACCTGATCCGGGTTCAGCCTGAGGGCCCGTACCACCTGTGCGGTTACTCGCTCGGCGGGCTGATCGCCTACGAGATGGCCCGTCAGCTGCGGGCGCAGGGGCGCGAGGTGGCACGGCTGATCCTGCTGGACTCCAGCCCGATCTTCGGCCCGGAGCTTCCCACGTTGGCCGAACTCGACGCCATGGACGACGTGGACTTCCTGATGAGCGAGTTCTCCCAGCACCTGCCGGTGACCGAGGACGCCCTTCGCGCGCTGCCCGCCGAGGCGCGGCTGCCGCAGATCATGGACCTGGCGGGGGCCGCCGGTCTGCTGGCCGAGCACATGGATCTGCGGACCATGAGCCAGTACGTCGACATAGCCCGGGACCACACCCGTGCCGCACTCGCCTATGAGCCTGAGCCCTACCCCGGCCCGGCCCTACTGCTGCGCTGCGTCGACCCGGCAGAGGACGAGGACGCAGACCCGCGCTGGGGGTGGGATCCGCTCGTCCAGGGCGGTTTCGAGATGCAGATCGTTCCCGGCGCGCACATCACCATGCTGGACGAGCCCCATCTGTCAGCCGTCGTCGAACGACTTCGGGCCTACCTAGCGACCGGCGGATGAGATGAACACCGAGATCAATCCCGTGGTGCAGCTACGGGGAGTCAGCAAGGTCTACCGTACTCAGGCTCGCGAACAGCGGCGCGTGGTCGACGAGCTGAACCTCACGCTGGAGGCCGGCGAAGTACTCGGCCTGCTCGGCGTGAACGGGGCGGGCAAGACGACCACCATCAAGATGATCTGCGGGCTGATCGAGCCGACGGCCGGCTCGATCAGCATCAACGGCCTGGACGTGCGGCGGTCGCGGCTCCGGGCGATGAGCCAGATCGGCGCGGTTCTGGAGGGCACCCGGAACATCTACTGGCCGTTGTCGGCCTGGGAGAATCTGCGCTACTTCGCCCGGCTCAAGGGCTGCCGTGGCCGGGCCTGGCAGGCCCGCGCCGAGCAGCTGCTGACCGAGCTGGAGCTGTGGGACCGGCGGGACGACCCGGTGGCCAAGTTCTCGCGCGGCATGCAGCAGAAGGTGGCCATCGCCTGCGCCCTCATCGCCGACCCGCCGGTCCTCCTGCTGGACGAGCCGACCCTGGGGCTGGACGCTCAGGCCGCGCAGACGACGAGGACGTGGGTGGACCGCCTAGCCCGCGAGGAGGGCAAGACGGTCCTGCTGACCTCGCACCAACTGGACCTGGTGGAGGGGCTCTGCGACCGGGTGGCCGTGATTCATCAAGGCAGGCTGCTCGTCGACAATCCGATCAAGGAACTGCTGGCGCTCTTTCGCGGGGACACCTACGAGCTCCACTTCACCGGCCATCTCGACGGCGCGGCGCAACTGTGGAACGGCTTCGAAGCCGCAGTCCAGGGCGAGGAGATCACCCTCACCGGCGAGGTCGCCGGTCAGGACGAGCTGTACGCGCTGCTCGTACGGGCGCGCGGGTGCGCCCTGACGCTCGTCTCGGTCAACCGCGTCGAACCCACGCTGGAGGAGGTCTTCCTCAGGCTGGTGCACGAGGATGGGGAGCTTTCATGATCTTCACTGGCCTGCACGTCGTTCTCGCCGAGGCCCGCAAGTGCCTGCGCATCGCCTGGTACTACAAGTTCGACATGGTGATGCAGGTCGTCACCCTCAGCTTCATCTTTCTCCTGCTCGTCTTCTTCCTCGGCAAGGGATCGGTGAACTCCGCCGATCTGTCGACCGCAGTGCTGGGCTACCTGGTCTGGCTGTACGCCATCAACATGATCAATGCGGTGGGCATCGAACTCATCGGGGAGGCCCAGGCGGGCACCCTGGAACAGATGTACATGTCGGTCAGCCCCCCGGAGCTGGCCATGGTCGGACGGGCGGTCGCCGCACTGGTCACCACCACGATCATGGTCGGGATACTGGACATCGCGCTGGTACTCTTCCTGCACACGCCGATCCCTGTCTCCTGGACGGGCCTGGCGATGCTGCTCATCACGCTGGCCGGGCTGTTCGGCTTCGCGCTGATCATCGGCGGGGCCACACTGCGTTTCAAGCACGTCGGCGGGCTGGCCAACCTGATGATCAACGTCATCTTCTTCACCAACGGCACGCTGCTCTCGATCGACCACTTCCCCGGCTGGCTGACGGCGATCGCCAACAGCCTGCCCACGACGCAAGGGGTCACGCTGCTGCGCGAGGCGGTGCTCCACGGGCGGTCGCTGCCGACGATGTGGGGTGACGGCAGCCTGCCCAGGCTGCTGGGCAACTCGGCGGTCTACCTGGTGATCGGCTGGCTGGTCTTCGAAGCCGGCGCCCGCGGCGCTCGCAGGCGCGGCTCGCTGGGTCAGTACTGAGAGGCGGTTTACATGCGGACGAGTCGCGCGCAGAAATCGACGCCGTTCTCCTCGACGGCGGCCAGCTGCCACGGAGTGCCTTCGACGATTTCGGCCAGCTCTGTCGGCGACACGTACAGATAGTCGAACCAGCCCGTGGTCGAGAACCCGTCCCGCAGCCGAAGACGGGTCTGTCCCGGCATGCGGCCGGCCTGAACATTGCGTTGCAGATAGGCGAAGTGATCGCCGGTATAAATGACATGCGGATCCCTTGAGGAACCGAGCAACTGACCTCCACGGCGGGTGACACTCGCCAGGTGGTTCAGCAGAACGCGGGCGCTTTCGTGACTTTCGAGGAGCCCGAGATTGTTGCCCAGCAACAACACCGTGTCAAAGGTGCCGGCATCTGCGGGAATGTTCGTGGCGGTGCCGAAACTGGCATTGAGGCCACGCTCGGTTGCGACGGCGATGGCACCCGGGGACGGGTCGATCCCCAGGACATTGTGTCCGGCTTGGGCCAGCACCAGGCCTTGGCGACCGGCTCCGCACCCCACGTCCAACACCCGGCCGGTCACCAGGTCAGCCGCCCACTGCTCGGCCGGGGGCCACTCATCACGGTCAGCGAAATAGGCCGCCACGTCGCCTACCGCGATGAAGCCGTCGTCTCGCTCGATGATCTCGTGGACCACGCCACGTTGCGCACCGGCCTTCCAGCACCGAGTGAGCGCCTCGCCGAACGTGTCGCCAATGACCGGCTTTCCTGAGGCTTCCATGACACTTACTCTGCCATGACCTCCATACCGCTGAATAGCCCAGAAATAGATGCGATTATGCGCAATAGGTAGTATGCTCCAGGTACCAGCCTCGCATGGTGAAAGCGGGAAGTCCGTGGTCGCTCGCGTGAGGTGATTCTGTTCTCGCGAAACGAGAGGAATGGCCGATGGGCGCTGGCGATGTTGGCCTCGCGGAAGTGGACTGGTGCGAGGAGAAATGGGCGACGGTCGAGGCCCTGTATCTGCGTGCTCTGGACAGCCGTTCGGAGAATTCGATCTTGAACGACCATGCGGCGGCCGAGGCGTTCGAACGCGTGGACTACGACTTGGCGCGACACGGCGGCCCCAAGGGAGGAATCACTCCGTTCATGCTGGCGGTGCGGGCGAAACAGGTCGACTCGTGGACCGCCGACTTCCTCGCCCGGCATCCAGACGCGACGGTCCTGTACCTCGGCTGTGGACTGGACAGTCGCGCCTTCCGGCTCGGCCTGCCTGCCGACGTCCGATGGATCGACCTGGATCTTCCCGACATCATCGAGCTGCGCGGCAAGCTCTATCCGAGACATGACCAGCACCAAATGATCGGTGCGTCGGCCTTCGACCCGGCTTGGCTGGGGAAGATACCCGCCGACCGCCCCGTGCTCATCATCGCCGAGGGATTGTTGATGTATTTCCCCGAAGACGATGTCCGGGCCCTGTTCCAGCGGCTGACCAGCCGTTTTGAGACCGGTGAGCTGATATTCGACGGGGTGGCTCCATGGGTCACCCGGCTCTCGGCGGCCATGCACTGGCCGGTCCGCGACCCTCGCGATATCGAACAGATGGATTCACGGATCAGCCTCCTCAGTGAGGTGTCCCTTGTGGCGCACCACGCGATCATCCCTGTCAGGCGCTACCGGGCACTGTTCCGGCTGATGCACGCCATTCCGGTGACCAGGAACATGGCCCGACAGTTCCGCTTCGGATTCTGACCGCCCGATTCGGGAGCCCCATGCGGAACCTTGGCGACCTCTTCACCGTCCGCGGCGCGATCACCGAATCAGCGCTCTGCGCCACCCGGATGCGAGCGATCACTATTTCCTCTGGACCCTTGAAATGGAAGCCAGGTCAACAGGTCCATGTGTACGTAGGAGGTCGTCATGAGCCGACCCGGACCTATTCCATCTGGAATCACGACGGCTCCGCCATAGAATTGCGCATCCTTGAGCACGAGGGTGACGGACCGGGTGCTCGCTGGGCCAGAAGCGTTCGGGAAGGCGACGAGGTGCGCTTCACCAACCCAGTCGGCAACCTCGTGGTACGTGCCGCGCCCTATCACGTCTTTGTCGGCGAGGAATCGGCGCAGGCGGCATTCGGTCCCATGATGCGGGCACTGCCCCCTGACGCCGATTTCTATGGCGTGGTCGAAGTGAACGAACCCGGGGACCGGCTGCCGTTGCCGGACGGACTGACCTGGTGCTACCGGTATGGTGCTTCTGCTGCGAACTCTGCGAGTCTGGTCGAGGCGGTCCGCAGCCTTGAGCTACCCGATGAGCCCGGTGTCGTGTACACCGCGGGTGAGGCGCGCAGCGTCCAAGCCGTACGCGCTCACTTCGTGCAGGTACGCAAGTGGCCGCGCAGAGCGGTCCTTACCAAGCCCTTCTGGACCCCCGGAAAGAAGGGTTTGGAGTGACCTTTTGCTCGCACCGTCCGCGGATGTGAGGATCGGGTTATGTCCTCAGCAGCCTGGTTAATCAGTACCATCGGTCGCTTGAACGCGCAGGTCAACGCCCGAACTGTGCAGTGCCAAAACCCATCGTTCGGTCTTCACCTGGGCTTTCACATGATGGTCAGGCGGCCCTTCGATACTCGTGGATCAGACCCGCGACGGTAGTACGGCGCTCGATCACAGCGGTGAGGTCGATCGGCTGGTCGGGGTCGTGCAGCGGTGGTCTTTGGTCGCGGGACTGGGGAGCCCGATGGGTGTTGGAATGCCGCTCGTACTCGGCCAGTACCCGCCGCAGGTACTGCTCGCCATAGATCACTAGGTGGTCGAGGCACTCGCGCCGCAAGGTGCCCACGAATCGTTCGGCGTAGGAGTTCGCACGAGGCGATCGCGGCGGGGTCTTGATGATCCGTACGCAGCTGCTGGTGAAGACCTCGTCGAACACCGGTGAGAACTTGCCGTCACGATCTCTGATGAGGAATCTGAACTGACCGACACGTTCACCCAGGTCCATGAGCAGGTTCCTCGCCTGCTGGGCGGTCCAAGCTCCGGTTGGGTTGGTGGTGACGCCGAGGATGTGGATGCGGCGTGTTTCTATCTCCATGACGAAGAACACGTACAGGCGCCTGAGGAACACGGTGTCAACGTGCAGAAAGTCGCACGCCAGCAACCCGGAG
>JAOPYO010000307.1 GCA_025964575.1 Actinomycetes bacterium | reverse complement strand
GGCTATGGCAAGCACGCCGTTGACGGCTACAACTCCGGTAATTCGCGTAACGGCGCGATCGGCAAGGTGGTGCAGACCGCGGTCGGCCCGGTGCCGTTGAAGGTGCCGCGGGACCGGGCGGGCAGCTACGAGCCGGTTCTGGTGCCCAAACGGGCCGGGCGGGTCGCGGGCGGCCTGGACGACATGGTCATCAGCCTCTACGCGCACGGCATGTCCACGCGTGACATCGTCCACCACCTCGAGCAGGTGGTTCGAGGTACTTCGCCAGGTGCTGCTGCTCGTCCAAGAGCACCTGGAGCCGCCTTGTACGGGCCGTGGTCCACGCGAACGCCACACCGGTCCTGCCTGGTCCCTTGACCTTCGGCCGGTGGTCGGTGAGGGTCTGTGGTGAGGATTGTCGGAAGATCTTGGAGAGCAACATCATGCAACTCCCCGGCGATGGCGACGACCTGAGGGCTACCTTTTTCTGCAAGGACCCTGATTCTCACGGGGCTGACGAGTGCGAGACCTTCTACCGAACCGATCGTGATTCTTGGCTCGTGCAGGGCAAGAAGCGTGGTCCCAGGGTCGCGGCCCAGCTCCTCTCGTTGTCGGACGATGAGACGTTCGCCGAGGTCTCGGGGCCCACGGTGGAGCTGTTCGTGCGGATGTATGTCAAGGAGCGCTATGGAATTGATCTCAGCCGAGCAGCGGACGGCGTTGATCTGGGCGGGACGGCCGTTCCTGAAGCTGGAGCTTCGTGACAGCTACGCCTTTGACGCCGAATTGTTCGCGGCTTGGCGGCGCGGGGACAGGGAGGCTGTGGCGCGGTCGGTTGATGGCTGGCGGGACAAGGTCGCCTCGGAGGTGGCTGCGGGAAGGCGTATCCGTCGAGTCAGGGTGGTCTCTGAGCCGCTGTCGGAGTATCAGCGGATGGCCGTGGACATCAGCGGGTCGGCCGTGGATGCGGGCGAAGAATTGCGTTGGCTGCCGCGTCGGCTCGTCTCGGTGCTTCCGCTTCCCGGTAATGACTGCTTCATCCTGGACGACTTGGTGATCTTCAACGTTCTAGGTGGAGCTGACGAGCGCGCCGAGATCCAGCTTCACCGGGACTCGGGTGCTGTGAGGTTCTGCCGCGATGCCTTCGAGGCCGCGTGGGACATCGCGATTCCTCACCACGAGTACAAGCCGGTCTGAGCCTTCTGCGTTGTCTGAGATGCAGCCGTCGAACGCTGCCAAGAGAGCGTTCGGTGTTCGTCTACGTGATCTTCGATTGGACGCCGATCTTTCCGGCGTTGAGCTCGCGGCTCGCTGTGGTTGGCACAAGACCAAGGTCTCGAAGATTGAACACGCGACAACAAACCCTACTGATGGGGATATTCGGGCCTGGGCTACCGCTTGTGGTGCAGAGGGGCAGATCCCGGAGCTGATCGCTGCGCACCGCGAGGTGGAGCAGATGTGGTTGGAGTACCGGCGTGAGCTCCGCGCCGGTCAGAAACACATCCAACTTCGGAGCATGGGTTTGTACGAGCGGACCAGGCTCCTGCGCGCCTATGAGGCGCTGTTCATACCTGGATTCCTTCAGACGCTCAACTACGCCAAGGCACAGTTCGCGATCCATGCCCAGCTCCACGGCTTGCCGGCTGAGGACATCGAAGAGGCGGCGCGCAATCGGCTTGTTCGTCAACGTCTTCTCGGCAGGGCTACCAACTCCTTCTCCTTCATCCTGGAGGCCACCGCCCTGTATACGAACATCGGCGGCGCGGAGGTGATGAGTGAACAGTTCGACCGCCTGATGGAAATCGCAGCCCTGCCGAACGTGGCGCTGGGCATCATCCCGCTCGGCCGTCAGCGCGACCTCTACCCGGGCGAGGCGTTTTATCTCTTCGATGAACAGCATCTACGGCAGGAGTTCTGGACGGGGATGTTCCGGACTTCTCGCCCAGATGACATCGCTTACTTCGTGCGGGCATTCGCGAAGCTACGACAGCATGCCGTTTACGGGCGAGCGGCGCGCGACGAGATCGAGACCGCAAGATCACGGCTTCGAGGAACTTGAAGCAACTCTATGGTCGGGGTGGGACTCGCGCTCATACCGTCGTCGACATGAGTTTCGACAGGCTCGAGCACGCGGCCACCGGCACCCCCGACCGGGTTCCGAGCCAGCGCAGCGCGTTCCTCGACGTGTTGGGCATGGAGCTCCAACGCCACTACGGCCTTCGGTCGGATGTGGTCGTGCAGGTGGGCGTGATGGTCCTGGGTGTGGTGGACGGTACGACGGGGCGGACGGCTGAGGTCTCCTGTGACATGACGCCGGACGGTTGGCGGTACTCGTGGGCTGACAGCGGTCGGACGATCACGGCCGTGGAGGACAGGCGGGACGCTGCCGATGTGGTGGCGCGTCACCTAAGAGGCGACTTCGCGGGCCTGTCGTGACGGGGCGAAGCGGTCCCGGATCGCTTCAATGCTTGTCTGTGAATTCACTGGCCGCGGAGGCCATATCCCGGCCAGGGCCAGGTGACGTGCTCGGCACGTGATCAGGAGGTCTGGTGGGTGACCGGAAACCGCCGGCGGGGGCTGCTCGCGCGATTTGGGTCGTGTTGATTGCAGAGCGCGGAAGGCCCGGGCGTAGCGAATCGCGGACGCTCGGGCGACTAACCAGAGAGGAAGAAAATTTGGGCACCATGCAGGCCGACGAGCTCCGGGGCGCGCTCGTCGATCGGATCGCGACCAGTCATGAGGCGTTGGGCCTCGTGATGTCCGCCGAGGTCGAGAAAGCGCTGCGGGACCGTACCCCGGCACCGCTTCACTGGCGACACCTCCCTTGAGGACGCCTACGGTGACAACGCGGTCGTCACCAAGCGCGACGAGCGCGGCATCGCACTGAGTTCGGTGTCGGCTCCGTGGCTCGTCGCCATGATGCTCGGGCAGCTCCAGGTGGAGCCCGGCGACCGCGTCCTGGAGATCGGCAGCGGAGGTTTCAACGCGGCATTGCTTCGGGAGCTGGTCGGCGCGGACGGCTCGGTGACCACGATCGACATCGACTCCGACGTCACCGACCGCGCGGAACGCTGCCTCACCGAAGCGGGCTACACCGACGTCCAGGTGATCTGTAAAGACGCCGAGTTCGAGGTCGAGCCCAGCCGGAAGTTCAACAAGATCATCGTCACGGTCGGGTCGTGGGACATACCCCCGGCCTGGACCTCCCAGCTCGCCGAAGGCGGACGACTTGTCGTTCCGCTCCGCACCATGGGCATGACCCGGTCGTGGGCGCTGGAACGCGAGGACGGCGTCCTGGTGAGCCGAGGCCACCTGATGTGCGGGTTCGTGCCCATGCAGGGTGCGGGAGCCAACCACGGGACCGGGATTCCCTTGCTGGAGGGCAACCAGGTCGGCCTCTGGATGGACGAGTGCCAGAGCATCGACGGGGCGTACCTCGACGGCGTCTTGTCGCTGCCACGGGCTGAAGTGTGGTCAGGCGTCACGACGGGCCCGAAGGTGCCCTACGACGACCAGGACCTGTGGCTCGCCACGGCCCTGCCGGGTTTCTGCCTGCTCACCGCGCAGCAGGAGGCGATCGACAACGGCATCGTCGGCTTGGCCTGGCGGTACGGCACCCCGGCGTTCGTTCACGGGGGGAGCGTCGCCTACCGGGCCAAGCCGCGCCAGGTCGAGGAGGACCAGGGTGTCTACGAGTTCGGCGCGTACGCCCACGGTGCCGGCGCGGACCAGGCTGCCGAACTGCTGGCCGAACAGATCCGGGCGTGGGACCGGGCGGGACGGCCGAGCCCCCGCCTGTCGGTTCACCCGGCTGGAACGCCGGGCGCCGATCTGCCCAGCGGGTTCGTGCTGGACAAGCGGCACACCCGCCTCGTGATCTCCTGGCCGACCGCCAGGTAGCACCACCCTCCCTTCTAGGTCGAAAGGACCTGCGCAATGGATCAAAGCGAGTTGACCTGCGCGATGGATCAAGGCGAGTTACGGCTGGTGACGATGACCGCGACGGGCCGCCCCTGATCGCCCTCGCGCTCCTGAAACCGCGCGACCTGCTCCAAGTAGTCGGTCTGGCCGATGCCCGTCGCCTGGAGAAGCTCATCGAATCCGTCCAGCATGATGACGGGCATCGCGTCCTCG
>JAOPYO010000306.1 GCA_025964575.1 Actinomycetes bacterium | reverse complement strand
GGCTATGGCAAGCACGCCGTTGACGGCTACAACTCCGGTAATTCGCGTAACGGCGCGATCGGCAAGGTGGTGCAGACCGCGGTCGGCCCGGTGCCGTTGAAGGTGCCGCGGGACCGGGCGGGCAGCTTCGAGCCGGTGCTGGTGCCCAAACGGGCCGGGCGGGTCGCGGGCGGCCTGGACGACATGGTCATCAGCCTCTACGCGCACGGCATGTCCACGCGTGACATCGTCCACCACCTCGAGCAGGTCTACGGAACCCAGCTATCGGCCGAGACGGTCTCGCGGATCACCGAGCAGGTGATGGAGGAGGCCCGCGCCTGGCAGTCGCGTCCCCTCGACCCGGTCTACGCCGTGGTGTTCCTGGACGCCATCGTGGTCAAGGTCAGAGACAACAACGTCGTGGCCAACAAACCCGCCTACCTGGCGATCGGCATCGACACCGACGGCGACAAGCACGTGCTGGGCATCTGGCTGGCCAAGACCGCCCTGGACTCGCCCACCGCCGCGGAAGGAGCGACGTTCTGGAGACGCGTCACCGCCGACCTGCGCAACCGAGGGGTACGCGACATCCTCATCGCCTGCTGCGACGGGCTGACCGGGTTCGAGGACGCCATCTGCGCCGCGTTCCCCGACACCACCGTGCAAACATGCATCGTCCACTTGATCCGCAATTCGCTGCGGCTGGTTCCGCGAAAAGACCGCACCAGCGTCGCCGCCGAGCTGCGCAAGGTCTACACCGCCGTCGACGCCGAGGCCGCGTTCGAGGCCCTGGCCACCTTCGCCGGCACCGACCTGGGACGCAAATACCCCCAAGCGGTCAAAGTCTGGGAATCCGCCTGGGAACAGGTCACCCCGTTCATGGCCTTCACCCCACCGGTGAGAAAACTGCTCTACACGACCAACAGCATCGAATCGGTCAACTACCAGCTGCGGAAAGTGACCAAAGCACGCGGGCACTTCCCCTCCGACGACGCCGTCGTCAAGCTCCTATGGCTCGCCATCATCAACATCGAGGACAAACGCGCCCGCGAACGCGCCGCCCGAGCCGGCCAAGACGGCGCCCGCAGCGGCTACCCCGGACGCCTCGTAGAGGGACAAAAGACCTACGGATGGCCCGAAGCCCTCAACGAACTCAGCCTCGCCTATCCAGGCCGAATCAGGTAAAAGAAGACCTCACATAAAACAAGATCGTCTTTACACACCTGCTGTTACAAGCTCCGTCCGCTGTTCCGGCTGGTGCAGGAGCGCGTCGACAAGATCAACCAGGTGCTGCGCGAGCAGATCACTGGTGTCCGGGTGATCCGTGCCTTCGTACGGGACGACCGCGAGCGGGAGCGCTTCACCCGGACCAGCACCGAACTGATGGACGTCTCGATCCGGGCCGGCTGGCTGATGGCCATGATGTTCCCGCTGGTGATGCTGCTGGCCAACGCCTGCAGTGTCGCGGTGGTGTGGTTCGGCGGCCATCTGGTCGCCGACGGCTCGATGCAGGTGGGCGCCCTGACGGCGTTCCTGAGCTATCTCATGCTGATTCTGATGACGGCCATGCTCGCGACCTTCATGTTCATGATGGTGCCGCGTGCCGAGGTGTGTGCGGAGCGGATTGAGGAGGTGCTGGGCACCGAGTCGAGTGTGGTGCCGCCTGTGGATCCGGTGCGGCCCGATGGTGTGCATGGGCTGCTGGAGTTGCGGAGGGTGGAGTTCCGGTATCCGGGGGCGGAGCATCCGGTGCTGTGTGATGTGGATCTGGTGGCGCGGCCGGGTGAGGTCACGGCGGTGATCGGGAGTACGGGCAGCGGCAAGACGACGCTGCTGAATCTGGTCCCGCGGTTGTTCGACGCGACCGGTGGTTCGGTTCGGGTCGACGGTGTGGATGTGAAGGAGTTGGATCCGCGGTTTCTGGCGGAGGTGGTCGGGTTCGTCCCGCAGAAGCCGTATCTGTTCTCGGGGACGGTGGCTTCCAATCTGCGGTATGGGCGGCCAGAGGCAACCGAGGAGGAGTTGTGGCGTGCGTTGGAGATCGCGCAAGCGCGGGACTTCGTGGAGCGGATGCCTGATGGTCTGGATGCGGCGATCGCGCAGGGCGGCACGAATGTCTCGGGTGGTCAGCGGCAGCGGTTGGCGATCGCGCGGGCGCTGGTGCGCGGGCCTGAGATCTATCTGTTCGATGATTCGTTTTCGGCCTTGGATTATGCGACCGACGCTGCTCTGCGTACGGCGCTGATCGCTGAGACCGCTGGGGCGACCGTGGTGATCGTCGCGCAGCGGGTGAGCACGATCCGGAACGCGGATCGCATCATCGTCTTGGACCAGGGCCAGGTGGTCGGGACCGGAACCCATGCCGAGTTGATGGACGGCAATCAGACCTATCGGGAGATCGTGCTCTCTCAACTCACCGAGCAGGAGGCGGCGGCATGACCAGCACCATGGACCGGACCACACCCCATCGCGGCCCAGCACCCCGAGGCCCTGCCGCCTTCATGAACGGTCCCTCCCTTGAGAAGTCCCGGGACTTCTTCCGCTCGAGCCGCCGGCTGCTGCGACTCCTGCGACCCGAACGCCTGCTCATCGTTCTTGCCGTTGCGCTGGCCGCTGCGAGTGTCGTGCTGACGGTGGCGGGTCCCAAGCTGCTCGGCCGGGCCACCGACCTGATCTTCTCCGGGGTGGTGGGCGCCCGCCTCCCGGCCGGCACCACCAAGGCGCAGGCCGTCGCCCACCTGCGGCAGCAGGGCCAGGGCACCCAGGCCGACATGCTGTCCTCGATGGACGTGACCCCCGGCCACGGCATCGACTTCACCAAGGTCGGCCACGTCCTGCTGCTCGTCGTGGCGCTCTATACGCTCGCGACGATTTTCAGCTTGCTGCAGGGTCGGATCGTCAGCATCATCGTCCAGCGCGCCATGTTCCGGCTCCGAGCCCAGACCCAGGCCAAACTGACCCGGCTGCCGCTGAGCTACTTCGACCGGCAGCCACGCGGCGAGATCCTCAGCCGGGTCACCAACGACACCGACAACCTGTCCCAGACGCTGCAGCAGACCCTCAGCCAGATTCTCATCGCGTTGCTGTCCATCGTGGGCGTGCTGGCCATGATGATCGCCCTCTCGCCGCTGCTGGCCCTCGTCGCCCTGACGACCGTGCCGCTGTCGATGTTCCTGGCCAGCCGGATCGGCCGTCGGGCCAAGCCGCAGTTCGTACGGCAGTGGGCCACCACCGGCAAGCTCAACGCCCACATCGAAGAGATGTACACCGGCCACTCCCTGGTCAAGGTCTTCGGCCGCCAGGAGGAGTCCGCCACCATCTTCCGGGAGCACAACGACGACCTCTACGCGGCCGGCTTCAAGGCCCAGTTCCTGGCTAACCTGACCAGGCCCGTGATGATGTTCTTCGCCAACGTCAACTACATGATCGTGGCGGTCGTCGGCGGGCTGCGCGTCGCCTCGGGGACGCTGTCACTCGGCGAGGTGCAGGCGTTCCTGCAGTACTCCCAGCAGTTCGGTCAGCCGATCACTCAGGTGGCGAGTATGGCGAATCTGCTGCAGTCGGGTGTGGCGTCGGCGGAGCGGGTGTTCGCGCTGCTGGACGCGCCGGAGCAGGAACCCGATCCGGCCACACCACAGACCCCCGCCCAGGTCCGGGGCCGGGTGGCGTTCCAGGATGTGTCCTTCCGCTACACCCCCGACATCCCCCTCATCGACGACCTGTCCCTCACCGTGCAGCCCGGCCAGACCGTCGCCATCGTCGGCCCCACCGGAGCGGGTAAGACGACGCTGGTCAACCTCCTCATGCGCTTCTACGAGGTCACCGGCGGCCGCATCACCCTGGACGGCATCGACATCGCCGCCATGACCCGCCATGACCTCCGCGCCAAAACCGGCATGGTCCTCCAGGACACCTGGCTGTTCGGCGGCACCATCGCCGACAACATCGCCTACGGAGCCCCCTCAACCGCCACCCAAGACCAGATCGAGGCCGCCGCCCGTGCCACCCACGTCGACCACTTCGTCCGCACCCTGCCCGAGGGCTACGACACCGTCCTGGACGACGAAGGCGCCAACCTCAGTTCCGGCGAACGCCAGCTCATCACCATCGCCCGCGCCTTCCTGGCCGAACCCGCCATCCTCATCCTCGACGAGGCCACCAGCAGCGTCGACACGCGCACCGAAGTCCTCATCCAACGCGCCATGAACTCCCTACGCCAAGGCCGCACCAGCTTCGTCATCGCCCACCGCCTGTCCACCATCCGAGACGCCGACCTCATCCTCGTCATGGAGAACGGCCACATCGTCGAACACGGCACCCACGACCAACTCCTGACCGCCGACGGCGCTTACGCCCGCCTCCACGCCGCCCAATTCGCACAACCCGCCGCCGAACCCGCCTAAATGCCTTCCGCGCTCACCATCCGGCGGTGGCCAGGAGAAGGCCACCGCCGACGGCCTCGTCAGATGACTCCATCGAAGGTCTTCGCTGAGGCCACGATGTTGGTGATTCTGCCGGGGACGATGACGAGCCGTTGGATGGTCACGTCCGCGGTGTGCCTCGCGAAATCGGGGTGCTCGGTCAGGATGCGCTCCGTCTCCTCCTGATCCGCGTCCGTCGGCACTTCGATCGTGAAGCGGGTCTTTCCGTTGACCTGAACCGGGATGGTGACGGTCTGCTCCACTGCGAGTGCCTCGTCGGCCTCCGGGAACGGCGCGTAGGTCACCGACTCCCGGTAGCCGAGACGGCTCCAGAGCTCTTCGGCGATGTGCGGAGCGAGCGGCGCGACCAGGAGCACCAGCGGCTCGGCCAGCACACGGGGCAGTGCCCCTTCCTTGGCAGCGACCTTGCCGGCGTGCGCGGTCAGCTCCATCAGCCTGGCGATGGCGGTGTTGAACCGCATCCCCTCGAAGTCCTTACGGACAATCATGATCGTCCTCTGTAGTTTCTGCAGAGTGTCGTCATCGAGTGCCTCGTCGCTGACGCGGAGCTCGCCGGTTTCCTCGTCGATCAGGCTGCGCCACAGACGCTGCAGAAACCGGTAGACGCCGACGATGTCGTTGGTCCGCCAGGGCCGGTCGGTGTCCAGCGGCCCCATGGCCATCTCGTACAGGCGGAGCGTGTCCGCGCCGTACTGCTCGTACATATCGTCGGGGCTGACGCTGTTCTTCAGGCTCTTGCCCATCTTGCCGGCCCGCCTGCTGACGGGCCGCCCTTGATAGGTGAGCGAGCCGTCATCGGCCTGGACTACCTCGGCGGCAGGCACGTACATCCCGCGCTCGTCGAGGAACGAGTCGGCTTGGATGTAACCCTGGTTGTAGAGCCGCCGGAACGGCTCCTTGGTGGACACGTGCTCCAGGTCGTACAACACCTTGTGCCAGAACCGCGCGTACAGCAGGTGTAGCACGGCGTGCTCGACACCGCCGACGTACAGGTCCACGCCTCCGTCGCCGTCTGCGATGGGGTCCGGCGGAACCATCCAGTAGCGCTCGACCTCGGGGTCGACGAACGCCTTGTCGTTGGTCGGGTCCAGGTAGCGCAGGTAGTACCAGCAGGACCCGGCCCACTGCGGCATCGTGTTGAGTTCACGCCGGTAGCTCTTGGGGCCGTCGCCGAGGTCGAGTTCGACGGTCGCCCATTCTCGAGCCTTGGCCAGCGGCGGCACCGGGTCGCTGGTCTGGTCCTCCTGCGGCTCTGGTCGGAAGTCGGTCATCTCCGGGAGACGTATGGGCAGGGCCTCGTCAGGCAACGCGATCGGCAGCCCGTGCTCGTCGTAGACGATCGGGAACGGCTCGCCCCAGTAACGCTGCCGGGAGAACAGCCAATCGCGCAGCCGGTACGACCGGACGCCCCTGCCTACGGCCCGTTCCTCCAGCCAGGCGATGGTGGCCGCGATCCCGTCCTGCTTGCTCAGGCCCGCCAGCTTCGGCCCTGGTACGTCCGCGTAGGCGCCGTCGCCGACGAACGCGGTCCGCCATTCCCGGGCCGGCGTCTTCTCGTCGATGTTCTGCTCGCCGAACCAGGTGGTGGAGGGCTCCAGCACGTGGCGGATGGCCAGCCCGAACTCGTGTGCGAAGTCCAGGTCGCGCTGGTCATGGGCGGGAACCGCCATGATCGCGCCGGTTCCGTAGCCCATGAGCACGTAGTCGGCCAGGAAGACCGGGATCCGCTCTCCGGTGACCGGGTTGATCACGTACGCGCCAATGAAGACGCCAGTCTTGCCGATCCCCTCGGTGCGCTGCCGGTCGCTGAGCCGCCCTGCCATGTGCTCGTACGCGGCGATGGCGTCCCTCGGCGTCCAGCCGGCGGCGCCTTCCTGCCCTCCGGGTATCGCCAGTTTCTGGGGTTCCTTCCGGCCAGGCATCCGGGACGAGTTGGTCGACCAGCGGATGCTCGGGGGCGAGGACTACGTAGGTGGCGCCGTACAGCGTATCCGGGCGGGTGGTGAAGACCTCGATCGAGATCTCCGGGTGGTCGGCCGCGTTCAGGTCGATATGAGCGCCGTCGCTCGCACCGATCCAGTTGCGCTGCATCTGCTTGATGGACTCGGGCCAGTCCACCAGCTCCAGATCGTCGATCAGCCGCTCGGCGAAGGCGGTGATCCGCAGCATCCACTGCCGCAGCGGCCTTCGGTAGACGGGGTAGTTGCCCACGTCGCTGCGGCCGTCGGCGGTGACCTCTTCATTGGCGAGCACGGTGCCGAGGCACGGGCACCAGTTGACCAGTTCCTCGGAGATGTACGCGAGCCGGTGGCCGTCGATCACCCTGCGACGCTCGATCGCGGAGAGCTTCGCCCAGGCGCGGCAATCCGGTGTGGCTCGGTGCCCTGATTCGAACTCGGTGACCAAGGCCTCGATCGGGCGGGCCTTGCCGGTCCGTTCGTCGGCCCAGCTGTTGAAGATCTTCAGGAAGATCCACTGGGTCCACCGGTAGTAGGCGAGGTCGGTGGTGGCGATCTCGCGGCGGGTGTCGTGGCCCAGGCCGAGCCGCCGCAACTGGCGCCGCATGTTGTCGATGTTGTGCTGGGTCGTGACCCGAGGGTGTTGGCCGGTGTCGATCGCGTACTGCTCGGCCGGCAGCCCGAACGCGTCGTACCCGAAGGTGTGCACAACATGGTGGCCGGTCATCCGCAGGTAGCGGGCGAACACGTCGGTCCCGATGTAGCCGAGTGGATGCCCGACGTGGAGCCCGGCACCGCTCGGGTAGGGGAACATGTCGAGCGCGTAGAACTTGCGGCGGCCCGCCATCTGGTCGAACCCTGCCGCCAGAGGCCCCTTCGGGTTGGGCGAGTCGAAGGTGCCGTCCTGCTCCCAGCGCTCCTGCCAGAGCCGCTCGATCTCGTTCGCGAGACGGGCGTCGTAGCGGAACGGCGGCCGCCCATCGCCGGAGACCGCCGTGGCGGCCATGGTCTCGCTCGACCCGCTCTCGCTCATGGAACCCTCGTAGCCATCGGTTCTGCCTGGTCGGGAAATAAAAAAGCCCCTCAGACATGAGGGGCGGCCGCGTTGACTCAGTGCGTCAACGCGGCTCGATAAGAAGGAGGCTCTGAAGACCGGCCACGGCGTCAGGGTACCCCACCGCACGAGCCCCATGCGGCGGTCGCCATTACGCCGCCCTGGTGCCGGGTGGCCGTGCGGCGCGGGACCATCAGCGGCCTGGTCGTCAGTGGCGCGCCGAGCGCCGCAACGCCGGGATGAGCACCGCGCCGACGGCCAGGTGCATACCGGCGAGCGCAATGGTCGTCGCGGTGTGGACGCCGTTACCGAGCGGGCCGGCCAGCGACAGCACGAGCACCAGGACGGCGATGACGGTCCAGGTTCGCCGTGGCCGGCGCCCGAAGCGTTCCAACGCCGCCAGGAGGGCCCACCCGGCCAGCCCGGCGAGCAGGGAAGCGGTCATGACCGGGCCCGGCTCGACCGGCTGGGTCACCCCGTTCATGCGGACGGTCAGCTCCATACCTGCGAGCGGGACGGCCACCGACCAGACCGCGAGGGCGGCCGCTGTGGCGCCGAGCACGGCCAGAGCTCGCGGGCCGTAGGTGCGGCGAACGGGTGAGTGATCGGCCTGGGTCGGGGTGGCTGCGGTCGACAGGTGGTCAGGCTTGTTGGTCGTCATGCGGAACAGCGTCGCCGTTGCGGCACGCTGCCGCATCGGTCGCGTGGTCGCTGTACCCCGGACTGAGGTCGGGGTGGGGGCAGACCTTGGTCGGTATCGGCGCGGACGCCGCCGGTCATACGTTGGCCGCGTGGGCATTGATCTGAACTGTTACAACGCGGGGACCGAGATGCCGCGCCGCTCGGGGCCGGTCATCACCGCGATCGTGGTTGCCGGGGTGGGCGCCCTGGTCACATTGACGATCTTCGGGGAGGTTCAGGCGCAGCGGACGATGGGCCTGCTCGGCCTTGACATTGCGGTCGGGGTGCTGAGCTGCGCCCTGCTGCCCGTACTCCTGCGCTGGCCGGTGGTCGGCGGGCTGGTGCTGGCCGTGCTGGCCGCCGTGTCGCCGGCGGCGACCCCGGCGGCCACGG
>JAOPYO010000302.1 GCA_025964575.1 Actinomycetes bacterium | reverse complement strand
ACAACGTCACCAGCTCCTCCGGTGGAGCCGTCGCGTTCGGCGCGGCCTGGACGATCTGGCCGATCGTTTCCAAGACCGCGCTTCGATGATCGACCAGGGTGCCGTCCAGATCGAAGAAAATCACATCTGCCATAGGATGATCATCTCGTGGTGCCTGTCCCTGACGCCAGAAGGCAGGTATCGCGATCTTCCTTTCGGGATGGTTGTCCAGGTTCGGCTCAGAAACTTCTCCTTGTCTCCGCAGTGGTCGTGTGCAGGTGGGTCCGTGTAGTCGTTGCGCAGGTTTGCTATGGATGCTGCGTTCGCGATGGCGATGTCGGGGGGTGTTGCATTCGGCTGGTCGGTGCAGATGGAGGCCATAGCGCGCTGAGTCATGGTCGGTCAGGCTTCTGCGAGGAGTCTCGGGAGCTCGCGCATGTCGTCGAAGACCGTGGCGTTCGGTCCTTCGAGCCATTGCGCGGGTGTGAGTCCGCCGGCGTATCCAAGGGCGCGCATGCCGGCCGCGCGGGCTGCCTGGATCCCGTATTTGCTGTCCTCGACGACGATGCAAGCCGAAGGGTTGACGCCTATCGGGGGTTCCCCCCAGTTGCAGACCCTCACCTGGAGTCTTCCCACTGAGGCCAGAACCGAGCCGATTGTCCTCTGTCGGCCAACGACATGGACGGCCAGGACGGCTCGGCGCCGCGCCATGCCATTCACGGCCACCTACGGCCGGGACGGTGACCCGTTCGGTTGGCACAGCCGGCCAACCCGGCACCCGAAGCGGCGAAGACCTCGTCACCGTCGCCGAACTCGCCGGGCGCAGCCGCTTGGAAACCCTGCGGATCTACAACCGGCCCACCGACGACGACCGACACAACGCCCTACGCCACCTCACCGTCGACCGGTGACCCTCACCATGGGAAATGTGCGGCGATCACCGTGCTCGGCTGTCGCGGCGATCACGTGCAGACTCAGAAGCAAAGAGCGGGATCGACCTCCTCATGATCGCGCGCCGCTCCTGCGTGCTGGCAGACTGCATGCCGTGAACGCGCCGACCGTGACCGATGCTCATCGGGTTCGTCTGCTGCGGCGCGGCTTCGCGCTGGAGTACGCCACGCTGGGCTGGAACATGGTCGGCGTGGTGATCCTGGCCGTCACCGCGATCTGGGCCCGGTCGGTGGCGCTGGCCGGGTTCGGCCTGGACTCCCTCATCGAGATCGGCGCCTCGGCGGTGGTGGTGTGGGAGCTGTCGGGCACCGGGCAGTCCCGCAGGCGCCGGGCGCTGCGGATGATCGCCTGCGCCTTCATCGCCCTGGCCCTCTACCTGATGATCCAATCCACCTGGGTGCTGGCCGCAGGGCATCACGCCGCCCGCAGCCCGGCCGGGATCGCCTGGACCGCCATCACCGCGCTGGTGATGTCCGCCCTCGCCTACGGCAAGACCCGCACCGGCACCGCCCTGGGCAACCCGGTCCTACACGCCGAGGGCCGGGTCACCCTCATCGACGCGATCCTTGCCGCCGCCGTCGCGACCGGCCTGGTCCTGAACGCCGCGGGCTGGTGGTGGGCCGACCCCGCCGCCGGCTACGTCCTGGTCTACTACGCCGCAGGCGAAGCCCGCGCCCTCCTCACCGGCCACCACTGACACGGGAGAAGGCGTCATCGTGTGGGACATCGTGATCGGTGCGGCCGCCGGGCTCGCGGCGATGTGGCTGGCCCTGATCGCCGCCCTGTGGAGCGTCAAGGGCCGCTTCGACCTGGCCGCGCTGCGCGGTGCCGCGCGCCTGCTCCCCGACCTGCTGCGCCTGCTCAAACGCCTGGCCGCCGACCCCGCACTGCCCCGCGGGGTACGGATCAGGCTGTGGCTGCTGCTGGCCTACCTGATCACACCCATCGACCTGGTACCCGACTTCATCCCGATCATCGGCTACACCGACGACGCCATCATCGTCGCCCTCGCCCTGCGCTCGGTCATCCGCCACAGCGGCCCCCAGGCCATCAAGCGCCACTGGCCCGGAACCCCCGACGGACTGGCCGCCATCCTGCGCCTGGCCGGCGCCAAGAATGACCAGTGAGCCACCCCGGCCCGGTCTGGCCGAGTGGGGCATGCGGACATGGTGGATGTCCGCAGGTGTGGAGCCTGCCGGAGTTTAGAGGCGCCGGTTAAGGGACAGTCCCGGGCCGTGCGATTCTGGCTCCCTGGGTAGGTGCCTTCTGTAGGTGATGGCAGGCCATCGTCACCCCCAAGAGGAGTCGCCTTATGCGTAGCGCCCCACATGCCCGTGCCTTACCGGCCGTTGTGCTGGTGGTGACCCCGGTCGTGGGTTGCGGGTCTAGAGGGCCGAACGCCAAGGCGTGCGAGGACGACAAGAAGCGACTCCGACATCGCGCCGGTCACCGCGATGTTCGGATCACCGAGGGGCAGGTCTTGGCGTGGTTCCCCTCGGTGATCCGCTATCTCAGCGCCTGCGGGGCGGAACGGTGGGGGTGGGCTGGTGGCCGGAGGTCACCAGCGGGGTGGCGGCAGCTGCGGCTGCGCCGCCGGTGATGGCCAGGCCGCCGGTGGGGACGTACATGGCTTCGTCGAAGGTGCTGCCTGTGGGGGCGTTGGCGACGGCGATGACCGGCCAGGCCTTGCCTCCGCTGATGGAGGTGGAGATGTAGTCGCCGACCATGCGGCCCTGGCTGGTGTTGGAGATCCAGGACAGGGACATGGGGCCGGCGAGCTGGGTGGGGGCGGCCCAGCTGGTGCCGCCGTTGGTGGTGGAGGTGTAGCCGACGGTGAGCTGGCAGGTGCTGGCGGTGCAGTTGGCGGTCGGGTAGCGGTAGTAGGTGACCGCGGCCTTGGCCGTCGATCCGGAGGTGGTGGGGTCCACGCCGATGCCGGGGATGAAGTGGTCGCCGCCGTCGCTGGTGACGCGGGTGACCGCGCCCCAGGTGGTCTCGCTGGTGGACTTGCTCATCACGATGTCGTTGGCGGGGCAGCCGGACTGGAAGCGGCAGTCCTGCCAGATCACGTAGGCGGTGCCGGCTGAGTCGATCTCAGCGGACGGCAGCGGCGAGGTGCGCAGGCTTCCCGCTACGGTGTGGGCCTGGACGGTGGCGATCAGAACGGAGGAGTTCCAGGTGCTGCCGCCGTTGGTGGAGCGGAAGGAGCGGATCTGGCCGCTGTTGGACTCGTACGGCACGAGCACGGTGCCGTTGGGCCGGACGACCGGCTGGCCGCCGAGCCCGGTGGAGCCGGTGGTCACATTCGTCCAGGAGGTGCCGCCATTGGTGGAGGTGGCCATGTGGATCCGGTTGCCGGCCCCGTTGTCGTCGAATTCGGTGTAGCAGTTGCCGTAACGCGGGCTGGTCGCGGTGTTGTCGCAGGCGATCCAGTTCTTGTCGAGGTTCGCGCTTCCTGTGGCGCTGGCCGTGGTGACCGGGTTGGCCCAGGTCAGGCCGCCGTCGGTGGAACGGCTGGTGAGCACCGCGGCGCCCAGGACACCGCTGGTGTCGGTGATGGTCAGCGTGGAGATCATCCATACGTTGTGCTTGGCGTCGAACGTGACCGCTGCGTCGCTGACCCTGTCGTAGACGCCGCCGCCCTGGAACTTGGTGACCCCTGGCAGGCACCCGTTGGTCCAGCTGGTGCCGTTGTTGGTGGAGGTGGCGAAGCAGATGTCGGACGAGCCGCCATCGAAGAACCGGCCGGTCTGGAACGCCGAGACGATCGTGTTCCCGAAGGAGAACGTGTCGGGCTCGACCTGGGTCTTGTGCTGGCTGGTGGAGTTGGCGAACGGGTCGCTGCTCACCTGGGTGAGTGCGACGTTGGCGAGCGCCTGCCCGCTGCCGAACACCAGGGCCGCGGTAGCGATGGCGGCACCGAACGGGAGCGAGAGGAGACGTCTGAGACGCGGAGGCATGGGCACGGGGGGACCTTCCGTCGGGTTAGCAAAACGCCCTGGTGTTCGTTTCAGGTGCCGTCGCCGGAGCTGGGCTGAGGCGTCCTGGCTGCTGGTCCCACGGCGAGAGCCGCAGCGTCTGCCTGCTCCTGGCGGAGCAGGCAGACGGCTCACACGGGCTGCGGGTTCTCAGCTGAGGGTCACGTCGTCGTACTTGGTGTAGGTGGCGTCGCCTGTGTAGTTGTCGTCGCGGTTGGTGAGGGTGAGGGTGTAGGAATGCCCGGCGGTGATGGTCGCGGTGATCTGCTTCCAGCCGGAGGAGGACACGCACGTCTTGGCGAGGGGCGTGGTGGTGGCGGCGGTGGTGTTGTCCTTCAGCGTCGCCGTGGCCCAGTCGTAGGTGACGGTGTCGGGGCAGGTCACGTTGTACCAGAACGAGAGTTTGGTGGTTCCGGTGGTGGCGGTGAAGGTTTGGCTGACCGAGGAGGCGCCGTTGGTCGGCGAGGTCGATCCGAGTAGTGCCGCATAGGTGCCGGAATGCGGGCTGGAGGTCGTGACGCCGGTGGCAGGTCCGGTCGCGGTCCAGCCGGACAGGCTGCCGGTCTCAAAACCGCCGTTGGTGATCCCGCCGCCCCCGGTCGGGTTAACGGTGAGGGAGTACGTCGCGGTATGGGTCGCTGAGGCACCTGTTCCGGTGATGGTGATCGAGTAGGTGCCGGCGGGGGTGGAGGAACTGGTGGAGATCGTCGCCGTGCTGGAGCTGCCGGCGGTGACCGAGGCGGGGTTGAAGGAGGCGGTCGCGCCGGAGGGCAGGCCGCTGGCGGTCAGGCTGACCGTCTGCGCGGACCCGGAGGTGAGCGCGGTGGAGACGGTGGTGGTGGTCGAGCCGCCCGCGGTCACCGAGCCGGAGGCGGGGCTGTCGGAGATGGAGAAGTCGTTGCCGGTAGTGGTTGCGCAGCCGGGCAGGGTGAAGGAGGCGAGCCGGGTGTGCCAGTTGAAGTTGCCGTTGGCGGGCTCGTACTCGTTGGTGTACCAGAACGTGCACCCATCGGCAGGGTCGACGGCCATCGAGGTGTAGTCACCCCACCGGCTGTAGGAGGTCTGCGAACCGGCACCGGTGATCGTGGTGGTTTCGGCCTGGGTCATGGTGCCCAGCGCATCAGACGGCGCACGGCCGGTGAAGCGGATCGAGGGATGGGCCGAGGAGGAGGACTGGGAGTAGCCGAGCGCGATGTTGCCGACCTTGTCCATCGCGATCGAGCCCATCCACCGGTACGTGGAGTCGGGGGCGTAGGTGCCCTGCTGGTAGACCGTGGGGTTGCCGCCCGACAGCCGGAGTTCGTACCAGCGCGCGCCGACCGAACTGCCTGCGGTGACCGAGTGGTTGGTGACGAACGATTCGTGGTCACCGAAATTGCGGTAGGCGAGGCGGTACATGATCCGGTCTGAGAGCGAGTCGAGCTGCTGGGTGGTGCCGCTCTGCGGGATGCAGGTGCCCGAGGTACCGCAGGCGGTGGTATAGGACGCGACGGTAAGACTCGAGGGACCGGTGAAGGTGGAGTTCGCCGGTGTGGTCCAGTCGACGTGGAACTTCCAGTAGGCCAGCGTCGTGTTGGTCGCCCCGAGGCCGGTCAGCAGTTCCTGTTCGCCGGAGGGTGGCGCGGTCGAACCGTCCAGGTCTCCGGCGAGCAGCCCGCCGTAGGAAGTGGAGGTGGTGAAGCACTGCTGGGTCGCCGCGCTACCGGACAGCATGTTCGCCCGGTTCATGGCGCACGCCTCGGCGCCGATGAAGCTACCGGCGGTGTTGAACAGGTTGTAGGTCACGTAGTAGGCGTCTGGCCACACCGAGATCTTGGGGTAGTCGGGGAAGCTGGAGAACTGGAAGCTGTAGCGGTTGTAGGAACCGGTCGCGTCGGCACTGGTCGACACCGCCACGCACTCGTAGTACGGGCCCGAGGCGGAGGCGGCGTTGGCGAACTGGGTGACCACCCAGCGGCTCGCGAGGGAGTCCCACCGTACGGACGCGTCGCCGTCGTTGGTGCTCTCACACGATCCGCCGAACCCCGACCACAAGGTGTTGGAGTTGACCGGTCCGTAGACCACCGAACCGGTCTTGGAGAACACTGCGTAAGCGGTGTTGACGATCTCAACGATCTGCGTGGACCCGACGGTGGCGTTGGGATCCGGGGGCACCCCGGTCACCGAATAGGTGCCCTGCGGGCCGGTGAAGCCCTGCCCGACACCGTCGAAGTTGCTGGACGTAGCGACCGCAGGGGAGGCGCCGCTGGCGCGCTGCCTCACCGGGTCCGGGATCCGAGCGGCGGGCGGATGCGGCAGCCTCGTCTCGTGGTCGGGCTGGGTACGCCTGGTGGTGCGGGCGGCCTTGGGGCGCATCGACCGCAGCGGCCCCGAGGTGTCGCGGTGGACCGCGGGCCCGGAGTCAGCCGACTGGCGTGGCTTAGCTGCGGAAGCGTGGGCGGCGGCATGGGCGGCGGCATGGGCGGGGGCAGAGAGCACGGCGACTGCGGTGACAGCGGCGGTGAGGGCGGCCAAGCCGGCTCTGGGGATTCTGAAACGCGACACGATCAAAGCGTCCTTTCGGGCAGAGGGGGATTACCCGTGACCAATGGGACAAGCGGCAGCGATCGTTACATGCGGGACGCTTGTCTTCAAGAGCCTCTGCCGTCACCTGCATCACGCTTCGGACGCGCCAGCGGAAAAGAACAGCCGGATCTATTGATCCTGTCGGGCATTAAGTGAAGAATCGAAGATTCTTCGGCAGAATTAGCCGCTGCACGGAATTCGGGGCCGATACACGCGATCACGTCGTCCGATATCAGCCCGGGGCCAGGCCCTACTTCACGATGTGCAGCGCCAGCCGCCACAGTCGGGTCGGCGGGCCGTTCGGATCAGGTGTGAAGGACGTCGACGCCGACAGCACCGCCTCGCCGGCGTCATGGACGCTCACCGTCGCGTGCCCCGTACCCGACCGGTCCGTCTCCGTAGCGGTCACCTCGGCGAGCCGGGGCGCGGAGGTGCCGACCGTGGTCCACCGGTAGCCGCGGCCGGGTTCCAGCGTGAGAGTGATAGTCGCACCGACCTTCACACACCAGGCGACCTCCCACGGGTCACCCGGATGATGCACGAACACCACCTGCCCTGACCGGCAAGAAGCCGGAGAAGCGCTCGCGGCAGATGTCGCAGAAGTTACGGCCGGTTTCGCCGTCCCCCGCCCGGCGTCTCCCGCACTTGCGGATGGTTCCGGTCCAGGGTGTCCACTGTCGGCCACGCTTGCCTCCTTGGAGTCACAGCCGGCGAGGGTGAGCACTGCGGCCAGCACGCTCACCGTCAGCGGCCCGGTTCGGCGAGATGCCGACATGTCCCACCTCCACTACCTAACGCACGCGTGGCCCACCGTGAGCAGGTCCGACAGTCACTGACGGCGCCTCTCCACGATCCGTTCCCCAGTACGCGCTGCGCACCCTTGCGCGTGTTGGCCCGCCCGGGGGCGTCAGGTGAAGGGGTTGTCGCGGCTTGCTGGATCAGCTGGCCAACCGATGTGGTGATGCCATGACCGCGCTCGATCGGGGAACCGAGTGCGAGCCGTGCTCGTCCTTCAGGTAGGTGCTCTGTGTCCTCCCCCGAAGGAGGCCCCATGTTCAGGTTCACCGCACTGGGGCTGGCCGTCATCATCTCCGGGTCCGCCGCTACCGGATGCGGGACCGGGCACACAATGCGAACTTCGTCGCAGACCACGCCGACGGCCGCACCCTCACCGGACACGACCTCACGGGTGGTCCTCGCGGGACCGCTGCCGCCCGGGCCCGCGAACTCCCCGGCCTGGACCCTGCCGACGGGACCCGCCGACCAGGCTTCGGTCGACCAGCTCACCAGGGCACTCGGCATCACCGGAACTCCCCATAGAGACGGGCCAGGCTGGAAATCATCCGGACCCGAAGTTCTCCAGGTCACCGGCGATCCAGGGCAGCGTTGGTCCTTCCTCACCCAGGGTGCCCCTACCGGGGCAGCACCCGCTCAACCCGCCCCCCAGGCCACCGCACAACGGTTCGCCCGGACCTCCGGCCTGCCCATCGGGCCGTTCCGCGCAACGCTCAGCGGCCGCAGCATTGTCTTCGTCGCGGATCTGACCGCCGGCGGGCTGCCGACAGCGAGCTGGCAGACCCAGCTCACCATCGGCGCAGGCGGCCGGATCACCGCGGCGGAAGGCTGGCTGGCCCGGCCGCAGCGCGGCACCGGCTATCCGGTCATCACCGCACCGCAGGCGTTCGAGTCACTGCGGAAGGCGCTGGCCTCCAGGCCGCTCCCGGTACGGGCACGGTGCCCAGAGGTGGAACAGGAAGCCTGCCCACCAGGCGGGCGGAGACAGCTGGTCGTGACCAACGCCCGGTTCGGGCTGTCCCTCACCTACTGGAAGAACCGACCGGTACTCGCTCCCTCCTGGCTGTTCACCACCCGTGAGGGCGCCGTCATCCCGCAGGTCGCGGTCGTTCCCGAACGTCTTCCCGTCTCGCCTCCCTGACAGCAGACGCCCAGAACCCAGTGCCCACCCTGGGTCACTGGGCCTTGTCGGCTGGTCACTGGGCGCCCATTCACTGCCCAACATGACTGTCGCCCAACACCCTGGCCGGCGACGAGGACATGGGGGAAGAGGCCATCGCGTCGGTCACCGCCTCGAGTCCGGGGTGCGGCGGCCGGTCTCGCGGGCACGACGATGATCCGGGGAGCGGGCCCCGCAGTCAGGTCCCGGTAGCCGAACTGGTCCCGGCACAGGTTGTCCAGCAGGCCAGCGTCGATCAGCCGCTCCAGCACCCCGGCCGTCTCATCGGTGTCGGCAGCCAGCAGCGCGCACGCCGCCGCGTCGAAGCCGGGGTCTGGGCATTGCGCCAGCAGCCGGTACGCGCGGGCGTCCTGTAAAGCCAGATCCTGGTAGCAGGCATGGAAGGCGGCGTTCACACAGATCTCCTCAGTGGACAGCGCAATCCGGGTGGTAAGGCCCCGCGGTGGTGAGGAGACGGGGACCCCGCACCGCCGCGGGAGTTCAGGGCTGCTGCAGGCCTGACACTTGGCAGGAGCCGCAGCCGCACGGACCACACTGCGGCTCCGCCAGTACGACCTGACGTCGCAGCGGCCCTAGAGCTCGAACCTCTCGCTTTTGATGCCGGCGAGGAAGGTGCGCCACTCAGCGACCGTGAATGAGAGCTTCGGTCCGCCAGGGTTTTTGGAGTCCCGGACGGCGCGCCGGTCGTCGATGGCAGCGATCTCCACGCACGCGGCGATGGACGGGTCGGAGCTACGGCTGGCTTTACGCCAGGCGGGCTCAGAGTGAGAGCGGCTCATCGTGGTTCTCCTTTGTTCGGGTTTTCACTAGGATCGGGGGTTATCCGGCTGGGAGGCGGCTGAGCGGCGTGTTGCCTTCCGTGGTTGGGTGAGGTGACGCCCATAAGTTCTCCTTCACGGGCCCAGCCCAGCCATCAAGCTGCCTGATCGGCTCGCAACCGATCCAGCAAGGCACCCACCAGGGCCGGACCCCCGCAGCCATCGCGAAGGGCACGATGGCCGCCCACACCACGCAGGTCAGCACCAGGATCACGACTTGCTGGACACCGGGGACAATCATGATCTTTTGCCGCAAGCGTGCATGGCGCATGCAGAGCCCGTGGGGATCGCGGCGGCGGAGGCTGTGGTGCGCAATGACCTGCTGAACCAGGGTTTTCGGGGCGACCACGGCCACATAGACCGTGGTCAGCACGGTGATGATCATCGTTATTTCCGTTCCCCATGGATGGATGTATCTGAAAGGAGGGTTCTCTTCGGCCTGTCGGTGATAGCGGCGACAAGGCCGACAGGCGTGGGGTCGCACGCGAACACCAGATAACCGGCTCGTGCCCGCTGGGCGGCGTCGTCCCCCTGATAGACCGCCCGCCACAAAAGCCCGTCCGTCCACGCGTGCCAGCCATCCGGTAGGCCATAGTCACCAAGCACGGACACGGCAGCGTTCCGCACGCGAACCTGTGACGACGTCCTCACCTCCGGTCCCCGGCCGGTCGCGGCACGCGGGAGACCCCAAGACACCCCAGGCCGCCCCCGGCCATGACGGAGCCTCGGCTCATCCGCGTGCCGCGAGCGTGCATGCGCCGCGAGCGCAACGCGAAACAGACAGCGAAACAGGCGATGGCAGCCAGCCCCGCGAAGGCGGCGATGCTGCGACCTCGCCCGTCAGCCAAGGGAGCCTGTGCAGCTCGAAAATAGGGTCGGGTCGTTGACCTGGGGGTTTGCTGGTCTGATCTACGCGGCTTCGTACTCGTTGATGAGGCCACCAAGTACGGGTCTTCGCTTGATCCGCCGACCGGTCAGGTCGACGACAGGTGTCGGCATCGACGGGTCCGCGTCTGGATGCCGCTGGTTCCGGGACTGATGGGGACGATGTCCGTTGTAATGGACCGCATACTCAGCTAGAACACGCCGGAGATGAACCGCCCCCAGAATCAAGATCCGATCCAGGAGCTCGCGGCGTAGCGTCCCCACCAAGCGCTCACAGATCGCGTTCGCCCTAGGCGCTCGCGGCGGGGCACAGATGACCTGCACATCCTCGGCGAGGAAGACGGCGTCGAAAGCCTGCGTGTACTTGGCATCCCTGTCGCGGATCACGAACCGCAACGCCTCCATCCCGGCGCCCAGATCCATGGCCAGGTTGCGGGCCTGCCGCGCCACCCACGGACCTGTCGGATTCGCCGTCACCCCGGCGATATACAGCCGCCTGGTTCCATGCTCGATGAACACCAGGACATAGAGGCGTTGCAACAGCACAGTATCGACGTGCAGGAAATCACAGGCGATGATCCGGTGGGCCTGGGCGGACAGAAACTCACCCAGGTCGGGCCGTCCCGCCTAGGAGCGGGATCGATGCCGGCCTTCTTCAAGATCTCCCACACTGTCGAATAAGCGATCTTGTGACCCAGCCGGGCCAGTTCGCCCTGGATCCGCCGGTGACCCCACCCAGGATTCTGCCCTGGCCATCGCAACCACCAACCTTGTCATCGATGCCCTGGTCCGCGGCCGTCCCGCACGCGCATGGGATGAGTAGGCCCACTTACGGGCGACCAACCGGCGGTGCCACCGCAACAAGGCGTCCGGGGTAACACCGAACACCTGAGCCCAACGGCGCCTGGGAATCAACCGGGCCAGCGCGGCCAGCCACATCCGGTCAGCGGGCTCGTACCGCACCCGTTTGACCTGGCGGCGCAGCACCGCGTTCTCATGGCGAAGAACAAGCAACTCGGCGTCCTTGGACACATCACCGCGAACCAGCACCACCACCGCAGCGAGAACAAACCTGATGATCATATAAGCCAACGTGAGAGGCACCTCGCGAGGGTCTCAGCTACAGCAACCGCTCGCAGGCGAATCCCCAGGTCAAAGCCCCGGCCGAGTTTTCGAGCGGCACAGGCTTCGTAGGGCAGTTCCGGAATAGACAAGGTGCTGCAGAGCAGGACGGGGCGGCCAGGGCCCGTCAGTGACCCGTGGTCGCCCCGTCCTCCGCTCGGTCTTCCGACGTTTGGATGTGTGAACGGTTCTGTCGAGGACCGTGGGCATGACCCATACCCGCCTCTGCA
>JAOPYO010000305.1 GCA_025964575.1 Actinomycetes bacterium | reverse complement strand
GGCGACCACCGCCAGGGTGACCAAGCCCAAGACCACGGCCAGGGCCACGGCCACGAAGGCGACAACCGCGAGGGGCGCCGCCAAGACTACGGCCGCCAAGCCGAGGGCCACCGCAAAGAAGACTACGACGGCGGCCACATCGACCACCAGGAAGGGGACCACGGCCCAAGCCACCGCCAAGCCCAGAACCGCCACGGCGAGAAAGCCGACGGCGGCCAGGGCGACCGCGACCCGGAAGCCTGCGGCCAAGGCGACCACGGCCAAGGCGACCATGGCCAAGGCCGCGGCCATGCCTAAGAAGCCGACCCGGCCAATGGTCGTCAATCCGCCGGCCGCGGAGACAAGATCGGCGGTCAGTCCGGCCACCACGGCCGAGGAGAATACACTCGAGGCGCACATGCAGCACTCCACCAGCGGCGACGGGGACTTCCTGTCCGGTCTGGTGGGCGGCGGCTCACGGAGGCTCTGACCAGCGCACAACGTGGAAGCCCCATCCTGCATAGAGGGACGGGGCTTCTGCGTGTGCGGCGGGCCATAACAAGGAGAGACTGATCCAATGAGCGACAAGGAGATCCTCGATCGCGTTAACGAGCTGGTGGCCGAGGAACACCAGCTGCGGGAGCGGCGGACCCAGGGCGACCTGACCGAGCAGCAGGAACACGAGCGGCTGGCACGGCTGGAGATCGCGCTGGACCAATGCTGGGACCTGCTGCGGCAGCGCCGGGCCCGGCTTGCGGCAGGCGCTGACCCTGACCTCGCGCAGGCACGGCCGATCAGCGAGGTCGAGGGTTACCAGCAGTAGAAGCGGATTGACGAACACACCGACCCGGCGGTCGGTCCCGCCGCGAATGAGCCGACCGACCGCGACGGCGGGAGTCCTCCCTCCAACCGGGAGGGCCTCCCCCGCCCGGGTGAGAACCGAGGTCACATGCGATCGGGGGCGGGCACGCCGAGGAGGCCGAGGCCGGTGGTCAGCGTCCGCAGCGTCACCGCGCACAGCGCCAGTCTCGGGTCCCGCACTTCCGGCTCCACGTCGGTGCCGTCTTTGTACTTCACCACCGGGCAGTGCTCGTAGAACGTGGTCAGGGTGTCCGCGAGCCCGTAGAGGTAGGCGGACAGTTTGTGCGGGGCCACGTCCTCGATCAGTGCGTCGATCGCCTGTCCGAAGCCGAGCAGGTGCAGGGCCAGTGCCCGCTCGGCCTGGTGGGTAATGGCGATGGGTGCGGTCGCGTCCTCCGGCGAGACGCCGGACTTGCGGAAGATGGACCGGAGCCGTGCGGCCGCGTACTGCAGGTAGGGCCCGGTGTTGCCGCTGAGCGACAGCATCCGATCCCAGTCGAAGACGTACTCGCTGTCGCGCGCCACCGACAGGTCGGCGTACTTCACCGCTCCGATGCCGACCGCCTGGGCGATCTCCTGGCGGGTCGCGTCGGCGTAGTCCCGATCGGCGATGACCTTCTCGGCCCGTTCGATCGCCTCGTCGATCAGGGCGCGCAGCATGATCGGCTCGCCGCTCCGGGTCCGCAGGATCTTGCCGTCGGAGCCGAGGACGTTGCCGATCGCCGCATGGAAGGGCTTGGTCTCGCCCAGCCAGCCGGCCTTCTCGACGGTTTCGTACACCATCTTCAGATGCAGGCCCTGCGGTGCTCCGATCACATAGATGACCCGGTCGGCGTGGAGCGTCTGCGCCCGGTACCGCAGTGCCGCGAGGTCGGTGGTCGCATAGCCGTAGCCGCCATCGCTCTTGCGGATGATCAGCGGAACCGGCTTGCCCTCACGGCCGAGATAGCCGTCGAGGAAGACGCACAGCGCACCCTCGCTCATGACGGCGATGCCCTTGGCCTCGAGCTCGTCGCAGACGTCCTTGAGCATGTCGTTGTACATGCTCTCGCCGGCCAGGGCGTCGTCGGTGAGCGTGATGTCGAGCCGCTGGTAGATGCGGTTGAAATATGCCTTGGACATGTCGACCAGCTCATGCCAGAGCCGCAGGGTGTCCTCATCACCGCCCTGCAGCATGACCACCCGCTGCCGGGCCCGGTCCGCGAAGCCGGGATCGGAGTCGAACTTGACCCGCGCGGCCTGGTAGAAGACGTTCGGCTCGGTCTTGAGCTGCTCGGCCTCGGGCGATATCTCGCCCACGTCCAGCAGATGCTCGATGAGCATGCCGAATGGGGTGCCCCAGTCACCGATGTGGTTCTGCCGGATGACCTTGTGGCCCCTGAATTCAGCCGTACGGCAGAACGCGTCGCCGACCACTGTCGTCCGCAGATGCCCGACGTGCATCTCCTTGGCGACGTTCGGTGCCGAATAGTCGACCGGGATGATCTGTGGCGGGTCGGCCTGTGGCACGCCGAGCCGCTCATCGGCCCGCATCGCACTGGCCTGCGCGGCGATCCACTCATCGCTCAGCGTCAGGTTGATGAAGCCCGGTCCGCTGACCTCGATGCTCGAGAAAACGTCGTCGGCATCGAGCTTCGCCACGATCTCGTCGGCAATGTCGCGTGGCTTTCGGCCCAGCTTCTTGGCCAGCGGCAGAGCCACGTTGGCCTGGAAGTCGGCGAACTGCGACGGGCGGATGACCGGGTCGGAGTTCGCGTACGAAGGCCCATAGGCGGCGGCGAGCGCGGCCTGGACCCGGGCTGCGAGAACGAGTTGTGGATCGGACATGCATCCAGGTTATCTGTGTGGGCGGGTGAGCCCGCGCTGATTTAGAGGCCGCGCGGATAGGGCGCTGGATCAGCGAGCGGCGGCCAGGCACAGCCTGGCAAGGCGGAGGAAGGAGTCGGCCCGGGCTTGGCCGTCGACTGACGACAACGCCGCCAGGCGAAGCCTGG
>JAOPYO010000270.1 GCA_025964575.1 Actinomycetes bacterium | reverse complement strand
ACGCCTACCAGGGCATGATCGGCGGCAAGAACGGCTACACCGTGCACGCCGGACAGACCTTCGTGGGCGCCGCCCGCCGGAATGGGCACACCATCATCATCTCGCTGATGCGCGGGGTGGTCCTCTGGCAGAACGCCGTCAAGCTGCTCGACTGGGGCTTCGCGGCGGACGGCAAGGTGAAGCCGATCGGCACGCTCGTCGACCCGGTGGACGCCAAGAAGAAGGACGAAGGCGGCGGCGGTGCCCTGCCCGGCAATCCGCTGACCGGCAAGCACTCGTCCAGGGGCTGGGCGCTCATCGCCGCCGGAGCGGGCGGTGCCGTGCTGGTGGCGGGCGGGCTGGTCCTGGTGTTCCGGCGCCGTCGGCGGCCCGCCACGGCCGGTGGGCCACCCGCCGGGCCCACGCCTTCACCCGCCGGTCCTCCGTCGGCCGACCTCAACGACCCGGCCGGCCCCAACGACCCGGCCGGCCTCAACGACCTGGGTGGCCTCAACGACGGGGAGGGCGAGCCTGCGGCACGGGTTCCAGATCCCGAGCCCGTCCACGAACCTTTCCCTCCCGACCCCTTCCCTGCCCCGGGGAAGGCTTCCGCACCCGAGCCGACGCCGGTTCCGGAACCTGAGACCGCATCCGGGCCGGCGGCCTCGGAAGGCTCGGTGCCGCCGTGGGAGAAGGCCGCGAACACCGACGAGGCATCCCCCAGCACGTGAGGATTTGGTCCCTATCCGGCATGGACGGGCAGGCGTAGCGTCGCACTTGGAGGCACCGGTCATGTCGCCGCCACACGGCCGCAGACCGGCGCTAGGAGGTCAGCGTGTCCTACGCCCCAGAGCACCCCCATGTGATCCTGCTCCGCGACGGATACACCGCCTTCGCCAAGGGCGATCTGGACTACATCCGGGAGATACTGGCCGAGGACGTCGTCCACTCCGTCTCGGGCCGCAGCAAGATCTCCGGAAAATACCGCGGCAAGGACCAGGTCCTGGAGTTCTACGTCCGGGTGTTCGAGATTTCCGGCGGCACGTTCCGCTCGGAGCCGTACGCCTTCCTGGCCGACGTCGACCATGGCGTGGCGCTCGTCCACACCACCGCCGAACGTGCGGGCAGAACACTCGACGACCACGGCGCGGACATCCACCGCTTCGTCGGCGGCCAGATCGCCGAGATCCGCTACCTGGCCGGCGACCAGCACGCCGTCGACGAGTTCTGGTCGTGATCAGGCAGGCTGCGGCGGCTTGGCGTTCTCCGACGGCTTGGCGTTCTCCGACGGCTTGGTCTCCTCTGACGGCCTGATCTTCTCCGACGGCCTGGTCTTCTCTGACGGCTTGGTCTTCTCTGAAGCGGGCACCGACGGGGCCGTGCACTCCGCGAGATCGGGGTTGTCGGTGTCGGCCCGCAGAATGGCGGAACGGGTGGCCGTCCAGGCGGCGGTGAACAGCATGAACCGGGACGCCACGTTGATCCACACCAGCAGTCCGATGATGACCGCGAAGGAGGCATAGACCGGATTGCGGGTGATGTGGCCCACCAGATACGTACCGAGCAACTTGAGCACTTCGAGACCGACGGCGCCGAACAACGTGCCCTTCACCAGCCGTCGCCACGACGCGCGGGTCCCGGACAGCCGGGAGAACATGACAAAGAAGATGACCATGTTCGTGGCGAGCGCAACAGTGATCGACAACAGCCGGACCATCGTCCCCGCACCGGGGACGTCGGCCAGGCTCAGCCAGGACAGGACGACCTGGGTCGCGGAGGTGGCGAAGCTCGACACAACGACGGAAGCGACCAGCGAAAGGCCGAGGAGCAGCAGGACCAACAGGTCCCAGATCTTCTTCATGGCGAAGTTGCCGCCACCTGTAGGGTCCACCCGCCAGATCGTCCGCAACGACTCCCGCAGCGCTCCGACCCAGCCGAGCCCACCCCACAGCAACCCGACGAGCCCGATCACTCCGGCTCCGGCCTTCGCCTGGGCGATCTGGTCCACCGGCAGCTGCTCAGCGAGCCCCGGAAGGATGTCCCGGATCGCCTCGGTGACCCAGTCGCGAGCGTGCGGGTCGATCGCCACGACATAGCCCACCAGCGCGAAGGCCAGCGCGGTCAGCGGAAAGAACGCCAGGAAGGCATAGAACGTAAGGCCGGCAGCGAGCCGATCGCCATGCTGTTCCGTGTACCGCTCGTACGCCCGGGCCAGGTGGTCGAACCACCGCCAGCGCCGCCGGAGTCCGTCCAGCACACCGGTGACCTGTTCATGGCCCGCGCCGATCTGACGTTGCACCGAGTCGATCACCCTGGCCATGTACGACCCGTACCCGCTGATAGCCGACCCTCACCCCCGCCGGGGGCCGTAACCACCGGCACCGAAGGCGAAGTCACGTTGCGGGCGCCATACGCCGTCGGGCCCGTGTTCGTACAGCGAGAAACCCCAGACCGTGAAGCCCGCCTCATAGCGGGACAGTTCTTTGTAGGCCCGATCGAGGACGTCCTCACCAAGGTCGTGGGCGATGGTCACATGCGGGTGATAGGGGAATCGCGGCTCACGGCCGAGCAGACCGCTTCGTACCTTCTTCTCCACCCGTTCACAGGCGCCGATGCCCTCGGCCAGCGCGACGAACACCACCGGGGACACCGGCCGGAAGGTGGCGGTGCCGCTCAGCCTGATCGGGAACGCCTGCTCCGATTCGGCGACCTTCCGCAGGTGATCCTCGATCGCGTCAAGGTGCGCGTCGTCGACCGGAGTCGGCGGCAGCAACGTGATGTGCGTCGGGATGGACGTGGCGAGCGGATCCCCGAAGGACTCCCGCCACCGCTGCAGTTCCGGGCCGTACGGGTCCGGGATCGAGATGGCCACCCCGATCGTCCGTGTGAGGGGCGAGGTGCTAGACACCACGTCCCAGGAACCCAACCCGATCGCGTACGACCTCCATGGTCTGTGCGGCGACCTCACCCGCCCGAGCTGCGCCCTGGGCGAGGACCTGCTCGAGTTGCCTCTCGTCGGCGAGCAGCTTCTCCGTGCGCTCCCTGATCGGCGTGAACGTGTCGACCACCAACTGGGCCAGATCCTTCTTGAACTGCCCGTAGCCCACGCCGTCGTAGCGCCGCTCCAGGTCCTCGACGACCGTGCCGTCCAGTGCCGCCATGATCCGCAGCAGGTTGGTCACACCCGGTTTGTTCTCCTCGTCGACGACGACCTCGGAGCCGGTGTCGGTGATCGCCCGCATGATCTTCTTTCGCATCACGCCCGGCTCGTCACGCACGTCCACGATGCCCTGCGGCGAAGACGCCGACTTGCTCATCTTGTTCGTCGGCTCCTGCAAGTCGGTGATCTTCGCCGCGCCCTTGGGGATGTACGCCTCCGGCACGACGAACGTCTCGCCGTAACGATGGTTGAACCGCTGTGCGAGCGTGCGGGTGAGCTCCAGATGCTGGCGCTGGTCCTCACCGACCGGGACACGGAAGTCCGGGGAGCCCTGACCCGGCGTCGGCGTGTAGAGCAGGATGTCGGCCGCCTGCAGGATCGGGTAGGTGAACAGGCCGACGCTGGCCGCGGACGCTCCCTGCTTGGAGGACTTGTCCTTGAACTGGGTCATCCGGCCTGCCTCACCGAAGCCCGTGAGGGTGCCCAGGATCCAGGTGAGCTCGCTGTGCTCGCGCACATGGCTCTGTACGAACAGGGCGCTGCGCTCGGGGTCCACCCCCATCGCCAGCAACTGCGCGGCAGCCGCTTTCGTACGGCGGCGCAGGTCGGCGGGCTCGTAGTCGACCGTGATCGCGTGCAGGTCCACGATGCAGTAGAACGCCTGGTGATCGTCCTGCAGTGCCACCCACTGCCGCAGCGCACCCAGGTAGTTTCCGAGATGGAACGAGTCGGCGGTGGGCTGGATCCCGGACAGGACCCGGGGTGGGACTGCTACGGACATGCTCACGATCCGATTCTCTCAGGAGTCATCTGGTCCTACCTCACCCGGTGAGACGTCGCCAGAAGGGCTCTGGTTGGCGGTTCCGTCGGCCAGTGTGGCGACCACGACGGGAGGCGTGACGCGCACACGTGCCACCCTGCGGCCGTCCATCTCAATGACCACGAGCCGGTGGCCGGACGCCTCCACGACCTCCCCCACCTGGGGAACGTGCCCGAGCACCGCCACCATGTGTCCCGCGACGGTCTCGTACGGACCCTCGGGCAACTCAAGGCCGGTCTCAGCGGCGAATGCGTCCAGGTTGAGCAGACCGTCGACCTCGACCGCCCCACCCTGCAGCCGGCGCGCCTGCGCGCCTTCCACATCATATTCGTCGCGGATGTCCCCGATCAGTTCCTCGACGAGATCCTCGAGCGTCACGATGCCCGCCGTACCCCCGTACTCGTCGACGACGATCGCGAGGTGATGTCCCTCCCGGCGCATCTCCGAGAGCACGGCCAGCACCCGCTTGCCGGCCGGCAGGTACTTCACGGGCCGGACGACCTCGGAGACCGGCGTGGACCGGGCGGAGAACTCGGGGTCGAGCAGGTCGCGTACGTGCACGAACCCGATGACCTCGTCGTGGGAGTCGCGATAGACCGGGAAACGGGAGTGCGGGCTGCCCACGGCCAGTTGGGCGGCTTTGAACAGCGGCGTGGCCGCGTCGAGGAACTCGACCTCGGTCCGCGGCACCAGCACCTCGCGCAACTGGCGTTCCCCTGCGGCGAAGACCTCCTCGATGAGCTGCCTCTCGTCGGCGGTGATCTCCTTGTTGCCCGCGACGAGGGCCCGCACCTCCTCGGCGGTGATCTCTTCACGGCTGGTGTCCGGGTCGCCGCCCACCATCCGTACGACCAGGTTGGTCGACTTGGACAGCAGCCAGATGACCGGACGAGAGACGGAGGCCATCCGGTCCAGGAACGGAGCGACCAGCAGCGCCGTCCCCTGAGCGCGCTGCAGGCCGATCCGCTTGGGAGCGAGCTCACCGATCACCAGCGTGACGTAAGAAATGATCAAGGTGACGCCGAGCACGCCGAGGAATCCGGCCAGCCCGGTACCCATACCCGTGTGGTCGATGAGGGCCTTCTTGGCCGTCTCCGACAGGGTGATCGCGCCGTACGCCGACGAGAGCAGCGCGGTCAGCGTGACCCCGATCTGGACGACGGCCAGGAAGCGGTTGGGGTCACGGACCAGCCGGGCCACCGCGACGCCGCGCTGGCCCCGTTCGGCCAGCCTGCGCACCTGGCTGTCCCGTAGCGAGACGAGCGAGATCTCGGCACCGACGAACAGTCCCTCGATGACGATGAGCGCGAAGACAATGGCCGCGCTCTGGAGGGTCTCGTTCACAGAGCCGCGGCCGATCTACTACAAGAGTCGTCCATGTCCAATACAACGCGTCGAGGTGGTGGATCGCCCAGCCTACTCTTGAGCGGGCCCACCTTCGGCGAGGCGACGGCTACCCTGAAGACCGCCCGGTCGGAACAGACATCCAGGAGGCCTTTGTGAAGCTGCTCGTCACGGGCGGTGCCGGCTACGTCGGCAGCGTCGTCACCGCCCAATTGCTCGAGGCGGGGCACGAGGTCGTCGTGCTGGACGACCTGTCGACCGGACATGGCGACGCGGTTCCGGGCGGCGCCCGGTTCGTCCAGGGCACCCTGCGTGAGGCCGCCTTCGAGGTCCTCAACGGTGCGGGCTTCGACGCCGTCCTGCACTTCGCGGCCAAGTCCCTGGTAGGCGAGTCGGTGCAGAAGCCCGGCCTGTACTGGGACAAGAATCTGGGCGAGTCACTGGCCCTGCTGGACGCCATGCGCAGGACCGGCGTTTCGAAGATCGTGTTCTCGTCGACCGCCGCCACCTATGGCGAGCCCGAGTCGACCCCGATTCTGGAGACGGATCCGACCCGGCCCACCAACCCGTACGGCGCCTCCAAACTGGCCATTGACACTTCGCTGACGGAGTACGCCAGGCTGCACGGCATCGGCGGGGTGTCGTTGCGCTACTTCAACGTCGCCGGCGCCATGATCACCGAAGATGGAAACTATGGCGAACGCCACACCGTCGAGACGCACCTGATCCCCAACGTGCTCGCCGTCGCGCTCGGCACCCGGGAATCGGTCAGCGTCTTCGGTGAGGACTACCCGACGCCGGACGGCACCTGCGTCCGCGACTACATCCACGTGCTGGACCTGGGCGAGGCGCATCTGCTGGCGCTCGAGGCCTGCACGCCCGGCACACACCAGATCTTCAACCTGGGCAACGGCAATGGTTTCTCGGTCCGTGAGGTCATCGACGTCTGCCGCACGGTGACCGGTCATCCCATTCCCGCCGTCGTGGGCCCGCGCCGGGAGGGTGACCCGGCGGTGCTGGTCGCGTCCTCCGAGAAGATCCAGTCCGAGCTGGGCTGGAAGCCCGAGCGCGACCTGCAGACCATGGTCGCCGACGCCTGGGCCTTCCTCCAGTGATCGTGGCGGAAACGTTCGCCGAGGCCCATGCCCGGCCGGCGGAGGGCGTGTGGCACGCGCCGGGGCGGGTCAACCTGATCGGAGAGCACACCGACTACAACGGCGGTCTGGTGCTGCCCTTCGCTCTCGCCGAGGGCGTGTCCGTCGCCGCGGCCCGCCGCGACGACGACGTGCTGGAGTTCCGTTCACTGCAGGCGATCGGCGAACCGGTCTTCGTACGGCTCGACGCGCTCGTCCCCGGGTCGGTGACCGGCTGGGCGGCCTACCCGGCGGGCGTGGCCTGGGCGCTGCGCTCTCTCGGGATCGGCGGCGCCTCTCTGCTCTTCGACTCTGACCTCCCGCAGGGCGCCGGGCTGTCGTCCTCGGCCGCGCTCGAATGCGCCACCGCCCTCGCCCTGTCAGAGCTGTACGGGTTGTCCATTGACCGTTCGGCACTGGCGCGACTGGCCCAGCGGGCCGAGAATGATTTCGCCGGAATGCCCTGCGGGATCATGGACCAGTCGGCCTCGCTGCTGTGCACGCCCGGGAACGCCCTCATGCTCGACTGCCTGACCGAGCTGTCCACCCAGGTTCCGCTGCGGCTCGACGGGTTCACGTTGCTGGTCATCGACACCAGGGCCTCCCACTCGCTGGTCGCCGGGGAGTACGCCGACCGCCGTGCCTCCTGTGAGCAGGCGGCCGCCCAGTTGGGGGTCACCACGCTGCGGGAGGTCAAGGATCTGGCCGCCGCGCTGGCCTCCTTGAAAGAACCCATGCTGCGCCGCCGGGTTCAGCACGTCGTCACCGACAACCACCGGGTCGAGGCGACCGTCGGGCTGCTACGCGCCGGTGCCATCGCCGAGATCGGGGCGCTGCTGACGGCTTCACACCTGTCACTCCGGGACCAGTTCGAGATCTCGTGGCCCGAGGCCGACCTCGCCGTCGAGGAGGCCATCCGGTCCGGGGCCCGGGGCGGCCGCATGGTCGGGGGTGGCTTCGGCGGCTCTGTGATCGCCCTGGTGCCCTCGGACCGCGTGCCCGACGTCGAGACGGCCGTCACGGCGGCCTTCGCGTCACGCGGCTGGCCCTCCCCGGCCTTCCTCTCCGCCACCCCTTCAGCCGGTGCCCGCCGGCTGAGCTGACCGCGTTCCCATCACGAGAAGAGGCCACCGGCACCCTGCTCACCAGAGCGCCGGTGGCCTCGTGCTCCGCTCAGATGCCGAGCCAGGTTCCGATCAGGAACCCATCGGGTGGCCCTCGGACCTGGCCAGCAGCGTCGCGACCATGTCCCGAAGCTCGATCTGTCCGGCCTTGATACCGGACACATCCGTCTTGAGCACGGACACATCCGTCTTGAGCACGGACACGTCGCTGACCAGCCCGTCGACCTTGCGCTCGAGGCGCGCACTCAGGGTGTCGTGCTCGTTCATCCGCAGCTCCAAGACCGCCACTCGGGAACTGATCGTCTGTTCGGTTTGCACGGTTTACTGTCTCCTTCGAGGGGTGTGAACCATCCGAAGGCCCGCCGGCTGCGGAGAGTCACCCTGTACGTACGTCTCCCCGGCCTGCCAATGCGGGGGACACGTGATTGACGCGCATGAGGCACTGGCTGTGGGTCATGCGGGTGATGGTTGCCGTGGGGTGATTCCGCAGACAATCGTCACGGACATCACGCTCCGTGTCAACTCGATCACAAAAATGAGCCCCGAGCCGACCGGCCCGGGGCTCATCGCCATGCGGCTTACTCAGATGAGGCCGAGCTTGCGGACCGCGTCGCGCTCCTCGGAGAGCTCGGCGACGGAGGCGTCGATCAGCCCACGGGAGAAGTCGTTGATCTCCAGGCCCTGGACGATCTCCCACGTGCCGCCGGAGGTGGTGACGGGGAAGGAGGAGACGAGGCCCTCGGGCACGCCATAGGAGCCGTCGGAGACGACCGCCATGGAGGTCCAGTCGCCCTCGGCGGTGCCGTTGACCCAGGTGTGGACGTGGTTGATCGCCGCGCTGGCCGCGCTGGCCGCGCTGGAGGCGCCGCGGGCCTCGATGATGGCGGCGCCGCGCTTGGCGACGGTCGGGATGAAGGTGCCGGCCAGCCATTCCTGGTCGTCGACGACTTCGGCGGCGTTCTTGCCGTTGATCTCGGCGTGGAAGATGTCCGGGTACTGGGTCGCGGAGTGGTTGCCCCAGATGGTCAGCCTCTTGATGTCCGTCACCGAGACGCCGGCCTTCTTGGACAGCTGGGCCAGCGCGCGGTTGTGGTCGAGGCGGGTCATCGCGGTGAACCGCTCGGCCGGTACGTCCGGGGCGTGCTGCTGGGCGATGAGCGAGTTGGTGTTGGCCGGGTTGCCGACCACCAGCACCTTGATGTCGTCGGCGGCGCCCGCGTTGATGGCCTCGCCCTGCGGCTTGAAGATGCCGCCATTGGCCTCGAGCAGGTCGCCGCGCTCCATGCCCTTGGTGCGCGGGCGGGCGCCGACCAGCAGCGCGATGTTGGTGCCCTCGAACGCCTTGGTGGCGTCGTCGAAGATGTCGATGCCCTCGAGCAGCGGGAAGGCACAGTCGTCCAGCTCCATCGCGGTGCCCTCGGCGGCCTTCACGGCCTGCGGGATCTCCAGCAGGCGCAGGCGCACCGGGGTGTTCGGGCCGAGGAGCTGTCCCGACGCGATGCGGAAGAGCAGTGCGTAGCCGATCTGGCCTGCCGCACCGGTGACGGTGACGTTGACGGTCATTGCGTTCTCCTGCTGGTACGTGGTCGAGCTCGGTGGCCCGAGGGACTCCAGGGTGGGTGAGCCACTCCAGCGAATCTCTCGTCGTCGAGATATCCGGCTGCCAGGCTATCGCGCGGCCACTGCGCCCGATCCCGGGAGGTACGACTCGTACGGATCGACTCAGTTGCTCGCGGCTCCTCCATACCGACCGTACTCCGCAAGCGCGAAGGCCGCCCCGGTCTCCGGGGCGGCCTTCGTCACAACTCCCCCACAGGGTGTGGGGACGGCACCATGCTCCGACCCGACCAGCAGGGTGAGGTCCGGCTCACTCCCGCCGGCTCACCCCCGCGTTCGCGAGGAGGATCCAGATTATGCGCCTTCGTTGATCTTCTTCTGGAGGTTCACGTCGAGCGCGTGCAGGAACTCCTGGGTGGTGAGCCAGGGGCTGTCCTCGCTGATCAACAGAGCCAGGTCCTTGGTCATCTGGCCGCTCTCGACGGTCTCGACGCAGACCTGCTCGAGCGTGTTGGCGAACGCGGTGACCTCGGGGGTGTTGTCGAGCTTGCCCCGGTGCGCCAGACCGCGGGTCCAGGCGAAGATCGACGCGATCGGGTTGGTCGAGGTCGGCTTGCCCTGCTGGTGCTGCCGGTAGTGCCGCGTCACCGTGCCGTGGGCGGCCTCTGCCTCGACGGTCTTGCCATCCGGGGTCATGAGCACCGACGTCATGAGGCCGAGCGAGCCGAAGCCCTGGGCCACGATGTCGGACTGCACATCACCGTCGTAGTTCTTGGTCGCCCAGACGAACCCGCCCTCCCACTTGAGGGCCGCGGCGACCATGTCGTCGATGAGCCGGTGCTCGTAGGTGAGGCCGGCTGCGTCGAATTCGGCCTTGAACTCCGCGTCGAAGATCTCCGCGAAGAGGTCCTTGAAGCGGCCGTCGTAGGCCTTGAGGATCGTGTTCTTCGTCGACATGTACAGCGGGAACTTGCGGTCCAGCGCGTACCGCATCGTTGCGCGGGCGAAGTCCCGGATGGAGTCGTCGAAGTTGTACATGCCCATCGCGACGCCACCGCCGGTGAACTTGGCGACCTCCATCTCGATGGGTTCGCTACCGTCCTCGGGGACGTACGAGATGGTCACCGTTCCGGGGCCGGGGACCACGAAGTCGGAGGCGCGATACTGGTCACCGTGGGCGTGGCGGCCGATGATGATCGGCTTGGTCCACCCGGGCACCAGCTTGGGAACGTTGGAGACCACGATCGGCTCACGGAAGACGACGCCGCCGAGGATGTTGCGGATCGTTCCATTGGGCGACCGCCACATCTTCTTGAGGCCGAACTCCTCCACCCTGGCCTCGTCAGGAGTGATCGTCGCGCACTTGACGCCCACGCCGTACTGCTTGATGGCGTTGGCAGCGTCGATCGTGACCTGATCGTCCGTCGCGTCGCGGTGCTCGATACCGAGGTCGTAGTACTTCAGATCTACGTCCAGATACGGGAGGATCAACTGGTCTTTGATGAATTGCCAGATGATCCGCGTCATCTCGTCACCGTCGAGCTCGACGACGGGACCCACTACTTTGATCTTGGGCATGCCGTTGCTGTCCCTCTTTCCTACACCGGCCAGCAGTCCTTTGTAAGGCTCACTGCGAGGCTATCTGAGCCCAGGAAAAGGTCTAGACCTGGGCTCGGTACTTCATTCAACACGCAAACGAGTGCCACTGATACGCGGCGCCCAGCCTGCGAGATCTCTGGGGGGCTCACTTCGGCGGCGGCACCACCCAGGCCACCACCGCGATCCCGATCGCGAAGGCGACCATGATGAACACGTCCGTGCCCTTCTTGCGGGTGGCGAGCATGCCCACGTGCCTGCCCGAGAGCAGGAGCCTGGCCAGTGCGCCCAGCAGCGCCGCGGCGGCCAGCAGCACCGAACCCCGCTTGAAGTGGTTCAGCGCGACCAACACCAGCCCAGCGGCCACACCGCACAGCACCAGGATGTAGGGGAGCTGAGCGAACCATCCGGACATCCCGGTCTTACGAGGTGCCGTACGTCTCCGACTGCGAACCTCGGACCTGGTCACCCGCGCTCGCCGCGGGTGGAGGCGGTCCACTTCGGGTCCCGCTCACTGATCGAAACCCACTTTTGGTCCCGCTCACCGATGTACTCGCTGTCCGGGCGGATCAGCCGGTTGTCGGCGTGCTGTTCGATCACATGGGCCGTCCAGCCCGCCATCCGGCTGACCGAGAACACCGGCGTGAACAGATCCGTCGGGATGCCGAGGTAGTGGTAGACGCTCGCCGCGTAGAAGTCGACGTTGGGATAGAGACCCTTCTCCGCGAGGACGATCTCTTCCATCCGCTTGGACATGCGGAAATAGGTCTCGTCGCCACTCGACTCGGCGAGTTCCTGTGACATTCGCCGCAGATGCGTGGCGCGCGGGTCCTCGGTCTTGTACACGCGGTGGCCGAACCCCATGATCTTCTCGCCGGCGGCGAGCTTCGCCCGTACGGCCTCGTCGACGTCCTCGAGCGAGCCGATGGATTCGAGGATCCGCATGACCTGCTCGTTGGCGCCGCCGTGCAGCGAGCCCTTGAGCGTGCCGATCGCGGCGCAGATCGCCGAGTGCATGTCGGACAGCGTCGCAGCACACACCCGGGCGGCGAACGTGGAGGCGTTCATCGTGTGGTCGGCATGCAGCACCAGGCACTCACCGAAGATCTGGGCCTGCCGCGGACTCGGCTTGGTGCCGGTGATCTGCAGCAGGAAGTTGCCGGCGATGCCCAGCTCGGGGTCAGGTTCCGGCGCGGTGGTCCCCCGCCGCGCCGCGTGGTATCGGGCGACGAGCACCGGTTGCTGGGCGGTCAGCCGGGCGGCCTTGCGCAGATTGGCCTCGTGGTCGTTGGACGCCTTGTCCGGGTCCTGGGCGCTGGCCAGCGAGACGAGCGTGCGCAGCGCCTCCATCGGGCTCTGGCTGTGCGCGATCTCGTCGATGTTGTCGATGACCAAGGCGTTCAGTTCGCGTCCGGCGGCCAGTTCCCCGGTAAGCGCGTCGAGCTCGCTCTGGGTCGGCAGGGTCCCGCGCTGCAGCAGGTGGACGCATTCCTCGAAGCTGATCTTGCCGGCGAGGTCGTGGATGTCGTATCCGCGGTAGAAGAGCCGGCCGGCCTTTCCATCGATGTCGCTGAGCGCTGTTGACGCGGCGACGACATCGGCCAGGCCCTTAGAAGGTGGGGTGGGGGCCATGTGCGATTCCTTCCGACTGTCGACCATGGAGTCTATCCGCGTGCGGCCGGAGCTCGCGCGGACCGGGTCAACGGGTTCACGCTCTCCTCTCTGGGGGTCTTTTCCGCGAGTTCCAAGGCTGCCGAATCCCTTGTGTCATCGGTCCTACCCGCCGGTAGGTGGGTGTGACCCTGTCGCGGCCGGGTAACCGTGCAGACAGGGGTCGCTAACTAGCTGGGAGGAACCGCCGTGGAGGGGCCGTTCATACGGATCGAGGACAGTGGCATGGTGATGCCGCTGCGCCCCGATGTCACGACGGTCGGACGAGGCCGCGGAGTCGATGTGCGCCTCGAAGACCCGAGTGTGTCCCGGTTGCATGCCGAGATCATTCGGCGCGGCCCATATGTCTACGTCGTGGACATGGGCCTGTCGCGCAACGGCACCCGGGTCAACGGGCGCCCGATCGCCCGTCGGGTGCTGGAGGACGGTGACGTCGTCAGCTTCGGCACGTCCCGCTGCCGGCTGGGGGGCATCCCCCGAGAGGAGGTCGACCCGGACGTCGAACTACGGCGCGCCGTTGCACCCGAGCTCACCCGCCGCGAGATCGATGTGCTGAACTCGCTGTGCCGTCCCGCCCTGTCCGACGAGGCGTTCGTCGCCCCGGCGACGGCGCGGGAGATCGCCACCGACCTGGTCGTCACCGAAGCCGCGGTCAAACAGCATCTGCTGCGGCTCTATCAGAAATTCAGGATCCCAGAGGGGGCCAACAGGCGAACCCGGCTGGCCAACGAAGTGATCGCGATGGGGCTCGTACGACCGCTGCCGCCGGTGCACGTGCCCCAGCAGGGCCGCCCTCCGGCGGAGGGCCGGCCGACCGGCGAAATACGCCGTCCGGCACCCGCTTCGGGCCGGACGCCCGTTCCGGGTCGTACTCCCATCCCTGGCCGCGCGCCTGTGCCAGCACCGGCGCCCGGTCATGCACCGGCTCCAGGGCGTCCCGCTACGGGGGCGGGCCGCAGAGCCAGCTGAGCGTGTCCGGGGGTCGTGCCCGCACGGGCAGCGTTGCTGGCACGACCGCCGGACCACCAACCCATCTCCGTGATCACGACGTGATGGTGCGCTCCGCGCTTTCGACGACGTTGGACAGGAGCATGGCCCGGGTCATGGGGCCCACGCCACCGGGGTTCGGGGCGACCCAGCCCGCGACCTCACGGACCTCGAGGGCGACGTCGCCGGCCAGCTTGCCGTCGACCCGGGAAACGCCCACGTCCAGGACCACCGCGCCCGGCTTCACCATGTCGGCGGTGATCAGGTCGGCCACCCCGGCGGCCGCCACGATGATGTCGGCCTTCCTGGTGTGCGCGGCCAGATCCCTGGTCCCGGTGTGGCAGAGCGTGACCGTCGCGTTCTCGGTGCGGCGGGTGAGCAGCAGGCCGAGCGCCCGGCCGACGGTGATCCCGCGCCCGATGATCGTGACCTCTGCGCCTCGCAGCGGAATGTCGTAGGCCCGTAGCAGCTCCACGATGCCCTTCGGTGTGCAGGGCAGCGGACCCGGCTGCATGAGCGTGAGCCTGCCCAGGTTGATCGGATGCAGTCCGTCAGCGTCCTTGCGTGGGTCGATCAGCTCCAGCACCCGCTGCTCGTCCAGACCCTTGGGCAACGGCAACTGCACGATGTAGCCGGTGCAGGCCGGGTCCGCGTTCAGCTCGGCGACGGCCCGCTCCACGTCCTCCTGGGTGGCGTCGGCCGGCAGATCACGCCGGATGCTCTCGATGCCGACCTCGGCGCAGTCGCGGTGCTTCATGGCAACGTACGAGTGGCTGCCGGGGTCGTCCCCCACCAGCACGGTGCCAAGGCCGACTCCGACACCACGCTCACGCAGGGCGAAGACTCGCTCCTTGAGGACCGAACGGATTGCTGCTGCGGTGGCCTTGCCATCCAGGATCTGTGCACTCACAGGCGACATTCTCTCAGGTGCCGCTCAGCACCAGCCTCACGCCTTCCCCATGACCTTCCCGATGACCTTCGTCAGGCGCCTCAGTTCTTCCAGATCAGGACGGTGGCGATCTCGACGCCGAGTTCCCTCCCCGCGGAGTTGACCGGGCCGGTGTTGGTGCCCACCGCTCCGCCATCCGACCGGCAGGAGACGGTATAGATCACGCGTGACCCCTGGGTCCGGCTGAGGGTCCAGTACCCGACGCCGCGCCGGGGCGAGGAGATCAGGGCCGGCGAGGCGTGGGAGTTGGTGGCATTGCTGACCGCGGCGGCATCACTGCTGGTGGCGAACTGCATGATGTAGACGCTGACCCGGACGGACTTGCCCGGGTTGGTGTAGAGGGCCGCGGTCACCGGAGCCGAGCACGGATGCGTCTTCAACACCTTCTGCAGCGCGGAGTTGGCGTTCGACGCGCAGGAACCGCCCTTGGTGCTGAGCCGCGTGTAGGTGTTGCCGTGCAGGGCGGCCTTGACCGTCGGCGTGAGAACGCCGCTGAGGTCGGTCGAACCGGCCGGGCTGGTGGGCTCCGGCGTGGCCGGTGCGGAGGTGTCCGTCGGTTGCGGGGCAGCCGAGGTCAAGGCCGGCACCGGAACCGATTGCGCCACGCTGCGGGGCTGGTTGTCGCCGGAGCCGAGGAGAACCACCACCGCGGCGATGGCACCGACCACGCCCACGACAGCGACCACGCCGATGGCCCAGAAGATCCCCGCGTTGGAACTCCGAGGCGGTGGCGGGTACGGCTGCTGCTGCGGATAGCCGAACGGCACTTGCCCCTGTCCCGGCCCAAACCCCGGTCCGGGACCTGGCCCAGGCCCAGGACCTGGCCCAGGACCTTGCCCCGGCCCTTGCCCCGGCCCCGGACCTGGCCCTTGCCCCGGCCCCGGACCTGGCCCCTGACCCGGCCCCGGACCCGGCCCCGGCCCATACGGGCCCTGCTGACCAGGCCCGTAAGGGCCCTGCTGGCCATACGGATCCTGGCCATATGGATCCTGCCCGTACGGATTCTGCCCGTACGGGTCCTGCGGGTTGGGGCCCGGAGGCGGACCTTGCCACTGACTCATCTGACGTCCCCGTTCACATGGATTCTCCGAGAGAGTACGGAATCAACCTCTGTCTCCGAAAGCGGACCAGCAGTAATAACCGGCACTTAACGCGCGAACGTTGCCGAGCTGATCGCGGGCAGGACGTCAGGAGCCCCCAAGTGGTCGGGGAAAGTGGCTGCCAAATGGCACTTGGAACGATCCACTCCGGCCCGCTACCGTGCCGCCATGAGCACCGCATGGTTCGACCGACCGACCCTGAGTGGCCGGTATGTCCGTCTGGAGCCCCTGTCCACCGAGCACGCCCCAGGCCTGTTCGAGGCAGGGAAAGACCCGGGCGTGTGGACGTGGCTGAGCAAGGCGCAGCCGCAGGACGTGGCCGACATGCGGCTGGTGGTCACCCAGATGCTGGCCGCGTACGAGGCCCGGGACCAGGTTCCGTGGGTGCAGATCGACGCCCGAACCGGCGAGGTCGCGGGCACCACGTCCTACCACGACCTCGAACCGCAGCACCGCGGGCTCTACATCGGGCACACCTGGATCGGTCCCCGCTGGCAGCGGACCGGGCTCAACACCGAGTCCAAGCTGATGCTCCTCGAGCGGGCCTTCGACGTGCTCGGAGCGCTGCGGGTGGGCTGGATGACACACCACAACAACCAGCGCTCACAGCGGGCGATCGAACGACTTGGGGCACAGCGGGACGGAATCCTGCGCAACCACAGGATCATGCCGGACGGTTCGCTGCGGAACACGGTGGTCTACTCAGTGATCCAAGAGGAGTGGCCCACAGTCCGGGACTCACTCCGAGACCGGGTCACCCAGAGCGGCGGGGTCTGAGGCGCGGCAGGGATCAGTCCTCTTCGGGGCGCTGCCGCCAGGCGATCACCCGGTCGGTCAGATGCCAGCTCGCTTGGGCGGCGAGGATGGCGGCGAGGATGCCGGCCACCAGGCCGATCACTGGCCGCGCCTGGCTCAGGAACGTCGAAGTCTGCAGGAAATAGTCCAGCAGGATCTCCATAGCGGCTCCTCGGGGGTCGTCGTGCACAGAAGGTCATGAGATGACCACAAAACCACCGCGAGATTATCAGGGGAATCCCACCAAACCGCCCATGATCAGCGAATCTTCCCTCCCCACCTCCGTGATCATGCAATCAATCGTCGCTAGATTGCATGATCACGGCGAGGGGAGGTCGGTCAGTGGAAGAAGTGCCGAACGCCGGTGAAGTAGAGGCTGATGCCGGCCTTCTCGGCCGCGGCGATGACCTCTTCGTCGCGGATCGAACCGCCGGGCTCGACGATGGCGCGCACGCCCGCCGAGGTGAGCACCTCAAGGCCGTCCGCGAACGGGAAGTACGCGTCCGAGGCGCCGACCGAGGAACCGGCCCGGTCGCCCGCGCGGGATACCGCCAGCCGGGCCGAGTCGACCCGGTTGACCTGGCCCATGCCGACCCCGACCGTGGCTCCGTCGGCGGCCAGCAGGATCGCGTTGGACTTGACCGAGCGGCAGGCCTTCCAGGCGAAGGCCAGGTCGCGCAGGGTCGCCTCGTCAGCGGCCTCACCCGCCTTGAGTTCCCAGCCGGAGGGGTCGTCGCCGGGGGCGTCCACCCGGTCCACGGTCTGCAGCAGCAGGCCGCCGTCGATGCGCCGGAACTCGGCGACGTTCGTCGGGCCCTGTGTTCCGCTCTCAGTGCCGGCCGACCGGCAGCGCAGCAGCCGGATGTTCTTCTTCCGAGTGAGGATCTGGAGCGCCTCGGCCTCGAAGTCCGGCGCTACGAGGACCTCGGTGAAGATCTCGGCGACCTGGGCGGCCATCTCGGCGGTCACCGGCCGGTTGACCGCGATCACCCCACCGTAGGCCGACACAGAGTCACAGGCGTGCGCCTTGCGGTGAGCCTCGGCGACGTCCGCGCCGATGGCGATCCCGCACGGGTTGGCGTGCTTGATGATCGCCACACAGGGCGCGGTGAAGTCGTACGCCGCACGCCGTGCCGCGTCGGAGTCGACGTAGTTGTTGTACGACATCTCCTTGCCGTGCAACTGCTCTGCGCCCGCGAGCGTCGAGGTGGACACCCCACCGGAATCGGTGAACAGCGCGGCCCGCTGGTGCGGGTTCTCGCCGTACCGCAGTACCGCCGTGCGCTCCCAGGTCGCGCCCAGGAAATCCGGCCACCGCGCCTCGGCGGCGGTCTCGTCCGGGGCGTACACATTGGCGAACCAGGAGGCGACCGCGACGTCGTACGACGCCGTGTGGGCGAACGCCTGGGCGGCCAGCCGACGGCGTTCCTCGAGGGTGAAGCCACCGGCGCGTACAGCCGTCAGTACGGCGTCGTAGGACGTGGGGTCGACGACCACGGAGACGGAGGCGTGGTTCTTGGCGGCGGCGCGCACCATCGTGGGCCCGCCGATGTCGATCTGCTCGACGCACTCGTCCGGTTCAGCGCCCGAGGCGACGGTGGCGGTGAACGGATAGAGGTTCACGATCGCCAGGTCGAAGGGCTCGACGTGCAGGTCCTCGAGTTGCTGCAGATGGTCGTCCTTGCGGCGGTCGGCGAGCAGGCCCGCGTGCACCTTCGGATGCAGGGTCTTGACCCGGCCGTCCAGGCACTCGGGGAAGCCCGTGAGCTTCTCCACTCGCATGACCGGTACCCCGGCCTCGGCGATGCGCGCTGCGGTCGACCCGGTGGACACGATCTCCACACCCGCGGCGTGCAAGCCCTGGGCGAGCTCCTCGAGCCCTGTCTTGTCGTACACACTGATCAGCGCACGCTTGATCCCGATGCGGCTCACTTGCCGATCCTCACCTTCCGGTCGTCAAACGTCCATCCCTCGCGGGCCAGGCGGCCCACGGTCCGCACGAACAGCGGGTTCTCCACTCCCTTGATCCGCTCGTGCAGAGAGTCCTCGTCGTCGTCATCACGGACGGGCACCGCCTCCTGGGCGATGATCGGGCCGGTGTCCACGCCGTCGTCCACGAAGTGCACCGTGCAGCCGCTCAGCTTCGCGCCGTACGCCAGCGTGTCCCGGACGGCGTGGGCGCCGGGGAAGGAGGGCAGCAGCGCCGGGTGGGTGTTGACCGTGCGGCCGCCGAACCGGTCCAGGAAATGCTTGCCCAAGATCTTCATAAAGCCGGCCGAGACGACCAGGTCGGGCCGGTGGCCCGCGACGGCCTTGGTCAGCGCGGCGTCCCAGTCCACGCGAGTCGCATGATCAGAGATCCGCACGACGAAGTTCGGCAGGCCGGCTCGCTCGGCGCGGGCGAGTCCCTCGATGCCATGACGGTCCGCGCCGACGGCAACGATCCGGGCACCGTAGGCTGGATCTGCGCACGCATCGAGCAGCGCCTGTAGGTTGGTCCCCGCGCCGGAGACGAGAACGACAAGCCGGGCGGACACCGTGACTCCCTTGCGATGGACGAATACAGAAAGCCTATCGGCACCGTTCTGGCGCAGTTCACGTGACACCTCAGACCGGATTCAACGTTGGGAGCACCAGGGTGAGCGAGGAGCCGGGGCAGGAACCGCAGGTGCGGCTTGACGCTCCAGGCGAGAACGAGACGGGCCAGGGCACGAATCCCCTTCCGACGGTCCAGCCGAGCCCCGAGGGTGACCTTCAGCTCGCCCGGGCCGGCCGCCGTGCGCTATGGCTCGGGATCGCCGCGCTGCTCATGGCACTCCTCGTCGCCTATCTGGGTCTGGTCATGGGCATCGTCGCCCTCTATGTGGGCATCCGCACGCTGCGCGCCGCCCGGCAGAGCCGCTCCCGGGCACCCGGGGCGACGCTGGGGATCGTGCTCGCCTCGGTCGCCCTGGTTTTCTCTCTCATGGGAGTGGCGTTCCAGATCTTCTTCTGGAACGAGGTCCAGACCTACAACAAGTGCATGACGGCGGCCAACACCATCACCGACGAGACCCAGTGCAAGGATGCTTTCGCGCGGGCGTTCGAGCGGAAACTGCACCTGCCGGCGGGCAGTTTCAAGGGCAGCAACATCTACTTCTGAGAGGCCGCGCGGATGGGGCGCTGGATCAGCAGTCCTATCCGCGCGGTCTCTGAGTCGTCATCGATCCCCGTCGGGCTGCCCTGGCCTGAGGACATGGATGGTCGCGCCCTGATCATCCGGTTGTACCCGTGGAGCAGGCACGTCGGACACCGGACGTGCGGGCCTGCGCGGCGCGAGTACTGGCTCCGGGTCGACGAACTGCAGGCTCGAGGCCGCACGGACCGGCTGCCCGGCAGCCTTGGGCTCCTTGGCCGGTGACCCGGTCTGCCCACCGGTCTCGGCCTTAGCCTTGGCCCTGCCCCGCAGCCTGCCCCGCATTCTGCCCCCGGCCTTGGCCTCGGACGTGCCCTTGCCCTCGGAACCGGCCGCGGCAGGGGGTAGGGCGACCGCCGGGATCTCCTCCGCCGAGGCGACCGGCTTGGGGGCTGGCCGGCGCAGCAGCGCCCAGTTGGTGACCCAGGCGGCGATCGCCGCCGAGACCCCCACTTCGAGCGCGGCCATCACCCCGACCTGCCAGGCGGAGGGGCCCATGGTGGCCATCCGGCCACCACCCAGCGGACCGCCTGACAGCGCCGTCAGTACGGCGATGAGGCAGCCGGTCAGCGCTCCGGAGAGGAACCCCCACAACGGCGCGGCCTCGTACACCGGACTCGGCATGGAACGGATGGTGAGCACTCCACCGACGGCCCCGGCCACGAACGGCGCGGCCAACGCGATCAGCGACAGGGCCGGCGCGGGCCCCGGCTCTGGCAGCGCGGCCAGGGGCGGGAAGGCGGGGACCGCCCCCAGGAACACTCCGGTCGGAGAGACGGTGGTGCCCGCTCCGACCGAGAAACCCGGGCCGATGGTGTAAGCCATGCCCCAGATCACCGCATTGGGCAGATAGACGAGCTCGACGAGCAGCAGCAGGAGCCCGCCCACGACGCCTGGCGCGAGCAGGTCGTACAGGTTCTTGGCATCGTTGAAGCTCACGGCCAGTGAGATGCCGACGAGGAGGGCTCCGGACCCGAGCAGCACCGCGGTGGCGGCCACCACACCCATGACCATCGAGCGCGGCCGTTCCGGCAACAACCGGAGCAGCGCGCCCAGACCTGAGCGGACTCTGCCGCGGGTGGCCACCAGCGCCCGGGCCGCTCCCAGGCCGCCGGCCGCGAAGGCCAGCACGAAGCAGACCAGCAGCGCCTGCCAGGCCGAGGGCCGGACGACCGGCGAGCGCACGGCGAGGGCCAGCAGCGCTGCGAGAGCCGCATACGGCCCAGCCAGCCCGAGCGCCACGTGGATGACCCCGATGCGCCGGCGCGCCTGGATCTCGGCCGTCCGGATCATCCAGCCACCGCTGCGATAGAGCAGCGCTCCGGGCAGCGCCATCAAGCCGAGCGGCAGGAGGCCCACCCGACCGCTATGTACCGAGAACCCGCCGTGGTGGGCCATCAGCCAGAAGTTGACCGCCGTACGGAAGACGCCGGGCAACCCTGGACCGAGCGCGGTACGGGGGGCGGCGATCCAGCCGACGAGCGTGATCGTGGTGAGCACCGCCAGGCCGATGCCGATGCTCCAGGCCGCGGCCACCAGCCCGGTCACCGCCAGCGGCCTGGCCCCATCCGGCACCTTTGGCGGCGCGGCCGCCTTGGATGGTATGGCCGCCTTGGGGGCACCAGGAGCCTTGGGGGTCGTCGTGTCACTCACGCCTTCATGCTGGCAGCCCGGACGGCCGCGCCGCCGCCGTACGCCCGGCGTGTCGCCCTTCGCCTCGGATGTTCAGCATGTTCGCGCGCGGAGGACGGGAGCGGCCCCATCACGCAGAACGGGCCGCCCCGAAGGACGGCCCGCTGCATACCCGCTGCTAGAGGGTCTGCATGAGCTCCCGCATCAGGCGGGCGGTCTCGCTCGGGGTCTTCCCGACGCGGACGCCGACCTTCTCCAGAGCCTCCTTCTTCGCCTGCGCGGTGCCGGCCGAACCGGACACGATCGCACCGGCGTGGCCCATGGTCTTGCCCTCGGGCGCGGTGAATCCGGCGACATAGCCGACGACCGGCTTGTTCACGTACTGCTCGATGTACGCGGCGGCACGCTCTTCCGCGTCGCCACCGATCTCACCGATCATCACGATCGCGTCGGTCTCGGGGTCGTCCTGGAAGGCCTGCAGAGCGTCGATGTGCGTGGTCCCGATGACCGGGTCGCCACCGATGCCGACAGCGGTGGAGAACCCGATGTCCCGCAGCTCGTACATCATCTGGTAGGTCAGCGTGCCCGACTTCGACACCAGGCCGATGCGGCCGGGCGTGGTGATGTCGGCCGGCATGATGCCCGCGTTGGACTTGCCCGCTGAGGCGATGCCGGGGCAGTTCGGCCCGATGATCCGGGTCGCGTTGCCCTTGGCGGAGGCGTGCGCCCAGAACCAGGCGGTGTCGTGCACGGGCACGCCCTCGGTGATGACGACGCAGAGGCCGATCGCGGCGTCGATCGCCTCGACGACGGCGTCCTTGGTGAACTTCGGCGGCACGAAGACCACCGATACGTCCGCGCCGGTCTCCGCCATCGCCTCGGCGACGGTGCCGAAGACGGGCAGGTCCTTGCCGTCGAAGGTGGCGGTCTGCCCGGCCTTGCGGGCGTTGACGCCACCGACGACGTTGGTGCCGGCGCGCAGCATCCGAGCGGTGTGCTTGGACCCTTCGGAGCCGGTCATTCCCTGGACGAGGATCTTGCTGTTCTCGGTGAGCCAGATAGCCATGTTCATGCACCTGCCGCTGCGAGTTCGGCGGCGCGCTTGGCCGCGTCGTCCATCGTGTCTACCCGCTCGACGCCCGGAAGCGCAGCGTCGGAGAGGATCTGACGCCCGAGTTCGGCGTTGTTTCCGTCCAAGCGTACGACGAGGGGCCGGTCGACGGTCTCTCCACGATCGGACAGAAGTTGGTATGCCGAGACGATGCCGTTGGCCACCGCGTCACAGGCGGTGATGCCGCCGAAGACGTTGACGAAGACGCTCTTGACCGACGGATCGGACAGTACGATCTCCAGTCCGTTGGCCATGACCTCCGCGGAGGCACCGCCACCGATGTCGAGGAAGTTGGCGGGCTTCTGCCCGTCGAACTCTTCACCGGCGTAGGCGACGACGTCCAGCGTCGACATGACCAGACCGGCGCCGTTACCGATGATGCCGACGGTGCCGTCCAGCTTGACGTAGTTGAGGTCCTTCGCCTTGGCCGCGGCCTCGAGTGGGTCGGCGGATGCCTTGTCCTCCAACGCCTCGTGATCAGCCTGACGGAAGGACGCGTTGTCATCCAACGTGACCTTGCCGTCGAGGGCCACGACCTGGCCGTCGGCGGTCAGGATCAGCGGGTTGACCTCGACCAGCGTGGCGTCCTCATCGACGAAGACCGCCCACAGCCGCTCGATCAGCTCGGCCGCGCCGTCCAGGGCCTCCTCCGGCAGCCGGCCGGCGAGCGCGAGTTCGCGGGCCTTCGCCCGGTCGACGCCGTCCAGTGCGGAGATCGGGATCAGGCCCAGCTTGTCGTGCGGCACGTCTTCGATCTCCATGCCGCCCTCGACGGAGCAGATGGTGAGGAAGGTGCGGTTGGCGCGGTCGAGCAGGAAGGAGAAGTAGTACTCCTGCTTGATCGCGCTGCCCTGCTCGACCAAGACCTTATGGACCGTGTGGCCCTTGATGTCCATGCCGAGGATCTGACCGGCCAGTTCTTCTGCTTCGGCGGCCGACGAGGCCAGCTTGACGCCACCGGCCTTGCCACGGCCACCGGCCTTGACCTGGGCCTTCACTACGACGCGCGGGCTTCCCGCGGCGATGAGTTCCGCCGCGATATCACGGGCCTCTTGGGGAGAAAGGGCGACCTTGCCGGTAGGCACCGGTACGCCATAATCAGCGAAGAGTTCCTTCGCCTGGTGTTCGAACAGGTCCACGAGGGTTCGTCCTTAACGGATCGACAGCCAAAGACCGCTCCATTGGCCGCGTGTACAGAGCGCGTGCAGCGGGCTGTCCGCGCGGCCACTCAGCGGTCCGCTCCGACCAGGCAGCCTAGTCGGCTCCTCTCTGTGATCACGCCGGTGGGTCCGCTTCGAGACTAAAGGTCGGTAAATCGATGTTGCCAACGGGTAAACCGTGGGTGACTGCGGGGCGTTTGACCACGTTTGATGTACTGCATGTCAGACCTTGTCGATCACTAAGAGGGAACCGCCGGTGGCGAGCACAATGACGCGAAAGGTACGGCGTGTGTCCGTGCTGCTGATCGCCGCGTCATTGGCCGCGACCTGTGGGGCGCGACAGCCCGGGACTCTGCCCGATTGGGCGAGCCCGGGACTCATCGGGGGCGGCGGCTGGCCGTACGCCAGCCAGGCGGTCGATCCCGAGACCGCGGCAGGCGCCACGTATCTGCCAAGGAGTTCGGTGATCGAGCTGAGCGACGGCCGGGCGTTCCTCATTCCGTTCGGTGGGGGCGCGGCCGTCGCCATGCCACGCGACGACCCGCAAGTGGCGACGGCCGTACGGAATGACAGCGCCTGGCTGGCGAGCGGCACGGTTCCCGGCCGTACGGACACTGAGCGGGACATGGCCGCACGGGCCCTGCTCGACCTGCGTCTGTTGACCAGACCCAACGGCGCCTCGACCGCGTCCTGGTACGGCGCGTGGAACTACGTCTGGCCTCGGGACGCGGCGTTCAGCGCCGCCGCGTTCACCGTCACCGGACATCCCGCCGAGGCCCGCCGGATCCTGCAGTTCCTCGCCCGGATCCAGAACAAGCGCGGGCTGTGGGCAGCGCGCTACAACGCCGACGGCACCGCGGTCAGCGACGGGCGCGGGGTGCAACTGGACGGCCTGGGCTGGGCACTGTGGGCGACCTGGCTGTCCCACCAGGCGGACCCACCGGGGACCGCCGAGCCGACGGAACTCTGGACGATGGTCCGGCGCGCCGCCGACCGGATGTCCCGCTCGCTGGGGGCGGACGGGCTTCCACCGCGCTCCTCGGACTACTTCGAGCGCAACCCCGACACCGAGCAGGATCCGCACCGGCCCACCCTGGGGGTGGTCGCCCCGATCCTGACCGGGCTGCGGGTCGCCACCGCACTGGCCGCCGAGCGCGGCGCGACCGTCGAGGCGCAACGCTGGCAGAGCGCCGCCCGTCGAGTGTCGGCGGCCATCGTCCGGGAGTTCAAGCCGTACGGCTACCCGCGCTCCCCCGTCCCGCGAGGGGACATGGACGCCGCTGTGACCTTCCTCGCACCACCCTTCGCCCCGCCCGACCCCGCGGTGGACGCGGCGGTGCTGACGGCCGAGAAGCGGCTGGCGCTTCCCGATGGCGGGGTACTGCCCGGGGAACACTGGCAGGGCAACCGCACGGAGGCATGGACCCCCGAGACCGCGATGTTCGCGCTGGCCGCGGCGGCCTCGGGCAGGGCCGACGAGGCCACCGGCCGACTGGGCTGGCTGGCCGACCACCGCACCTCGCTCGGAGTCCTGCCGGAGAAGGTCGACCGGCAAGGACGGCCCTCGTCCGTCGCCCCGCTGGGCTGGACGGCCTCCTTGGTGCTCCTCACCTTCCAGGCCCTCGACCACAAGCTCCCCACGCCCGGGCCTTAGGGCCTGGGGCTTAAGGCAAGGTCACGGGAGGGGGACCGTGGCTTTGACCCAGTCGACGATCTCCTGAGTGGTGGCTCCAGGGGTAAAGATCTTGGCGACGCCGAGCTTCTCCAGTTCCGGTAGGTCGTCCGCTGGGATGATGCCGCCGCCGAAGACCACGATGTCGGCCGCATCCCGCTCGGCGAGCAGCTCGATGACCCGGGCGAACAGCGTCATGTGCGCGCCGGACAGGATCGAGAGCCCGATCGCGTCCGCGTCCTCCTGAAGTGCCGTCTCGACGATCTGCTCCGGGGTCTGGTGCAGCCCGGTGTAGATGACCTCCATGCCCGCGTCCCGCAGTGCCCTGGCCACGATCTTCACGCCGCGGTCGTGCCCGTCCAGGCCGGGCTTGGCGACAACGACCCGGATCCGACCCGCCATGCCTGCCTCCCCTACTCGCTACCTGCAGGTTAAGGCCGCCCCACTTCCGGTCAGAGCTTTTCGACGGGGGCGTAGCGGAGGACGAGGCGCTTGACGCCGTAGTCGCCGCCGAAGTCGATGCTGGCGGCGGACTTCTCCCCCGCTCCGTCGACGGAGACCACCGTGCCGAGGCCGAAGGAGTCGTGGGTGACCTTGTCGCCCGCGGACAGGGCGGGGACGGGCCGGTTGCCCGGGGAACGCACACCCGGCCGAGAGGCCATCGAGGCCATCGCCGGGCTTGACACGGTGGCGGCATCCCGCTCCCACGCGATGAGCGAGCCGGGCACCTCGCCGAGGAACCGGGAGGCCGGGTTGACCTGTGGTGCCCCCCACGAGCTGCGCATCGCGGCTCGTGATACGTAGAGCCGCTGCCGGGCCCTGGTGATGCCGACATAGGCCAGCCGGCGCTCTTCCTCGAGCTCCTTCGGGTTGCTCATCGCACGCAGATGCGGGAAGACCCCGTCCTCCATGCCGGTGAGGAACACCACGGGGAACTCCAGGCCCTTGGCGGTGTGCAGGGTCATCAGCGTGACGACCCCATGCTCGGTCTCCGGAGCCCGCTCCCCCGGCGGCACCGGACCGCCCTTGGCTCCGGGGATGGAGTCGGCGTCAGCGACCAGCGCGACCTGCTCGAGGAAGTCGACCAGCCGCCCGGCGGCAGACTCGCCGTCGAGGCGCTCCTCGAATTCGCGGGCCACCGCCTCGAATTCGTACAGGTTCTCGACGCGGGTCTCGTCCTGCGGGTCTCGGGAGGCCTGCAGCTCCGCCAGATAAGCGCTCTTGGCCAGGATCGACTCAATGAGCTCGGCCGGAGTGAGCGACTCGGCCGAAGCGCGTAGCTCGTCCAGCAGCGCCACGAACTCCCGGACCGCGTTGATGGACCGGGTGGCCATGCCCGGCACGTCCTCGGGCAGCCGCAGCGCCTGCCAGAACGACATCCGCTCACGACTCGCATAAGCCTCGACGCATGCCTCAGCCCGATCCCCGATGCCGCGCTTGGGCACGTTGAGGATCCGGCGCAACGACACGGTGTCCTCGGGGTTGGCGAGCACTCGCAGATAGGCCAGCAGGTCCCTGATCTCTTTGCGCTCGTAGAACCGCACCCCGCCGACGACCTTGTAGGGCAGGCCGACCCGGATGAAGACCTCTTCGAAGACCCGGGACTGAGCGTTGGTCCGGTAAAAGATCGCCACCTGGCCGGGAGTGATCTCGCCCGCGTCGGTGAGCCGATCAACCTCCTGGGCGACGATGGCCGCCTCGTCGTGCTCGTTGTCGGCGACGTACCCGATGATCTTGTCGCACTCGCCCTGGTCGGACCAGAGCCTCTTCGGCTTGCGGTCGGCGTTGCGTTCGATGACCGCGTTGGCCGCCGACAGGATCGTCTGGGTGGAGCGGTAGTTCTGCTCCAGCAGGATCGTGGTCGCGTTCGGGTAGTCGCGCTCGAACTCCAGGATGTTGCGGATGGTCGCGCCGCGGAAAGCGTAGATCGACTGGTCCGCGTCACCGACCACGCACAGCTCCGCCGCCCCGATGCCCTCCGCCTGCTGTTCCTGTGGGGACGACCCCTCAGGCTCCGTGATCGGGGCGGTCAGCTCCCGGACGAGCTGGTACTGCGCATGGTTGGTGTCCTGGTATTCGTCGACCAGCACATGCCGGAACCGCCGCCGGTAGTGCTCGGCGACCTCCGGGAAGACCTGGAGCAGGCTGACCGTGGTCATGATCAGGTCGTCGAAGTCCATCGCACCGGCCTGCTGCAGCCTGGCCTGGTACATCTCGTACGCCTCGGCGAGCGTCTGCTCCATATGCGTCAGCGACCCACGGGTCTTGAACGTCTCATAGTCGATGAGGTCGTTCTTGAGGTTGCTGACCTGCGCGGAGAAGGCCTTGGGCGGGTAGCGCTTGGGGTCGAGGTCCAGCTCCCGGCAGACCAGCGCCATCAAGCGTTGTGCATCGGACTGGTCGTAGATCGAGAAGCTGGACGGGAAGCCCATCCTTTTGGCCTCGCGACGCAGAATCCGCACACACGCCGAGTGGAACGTCATCACCCACATGGCCCTGGCACGCGGCCCGATGAGAGCGTCGACGCGCTCCTTCATCTCCCCGGCGGCCTTGTTGGTGAAGGTGATGGCCAGGACCTGGCCGGGGTGGACGTCACGCTCCCCCAGCAGATAGGCGATCCGGTGGGTCAGGACGCGGGTCTTCCCCGAGCCGGCGCCCGCCACGATGAGCAGTGGCCCGCCCTGGTGGACGACGGCGGCGCGCTGCTGCGGGTTGAGGCCCTCGAGCAGGGGATGAGAAGTATCTGTGGACATCACCCGCGAGTCTACGGGCGGGCGCCGACGCTTTCCGTTGTTTCGACCGCCCAGGGCCTGGGCGCGCCCGGTATTCCAGGGGATTTCCCGAGCGGCCCGGAAGCAGGAGCGGGTACGGGGCGTTGCAGGTCATGACGCGTCCGCGATCCTCACCCGACCCCTAAGGTGACTCCGTGCCCAATGTGCTGGACGACAGTGAGATCAGCCGCGTGCTCGCGGTCATGGCCCATCCCGACGACATCGACTTCGGGGCGGCCGGGACGATCGCCGGCTGGACCGACCGGGGCATCGAGGTCACCTATCTGATGGTCACCGACGGCGACGCCGGCGGTTTCGACCCCGCGGTGCCACGCGCGGACATCGCCGGGATCCGGCAGGCCGAGCAGCGGGCCGCGGCCAAGTGCACCGGGGTCGAGGACGTACGGTTCCTCGGCTACCAGGACGGGATGGTCGAGGCCACCCTGGCGCTGCGCCGCGACCTCGCACGCGTCATCCGTCAGACCCGGCCGGACCGCGTGGTCATTCCCAGCCCGGAGCGCAACTACGAGCGGATCTACCCCAGCCACCCCGACCACCGGGCCGTCGGCTCGGCGGCGCTGGACGCGGTCTATCCCGATGCCCGCAACCCGTTCACCTTCACCGAACTGCTGCGGGACGAGAACCTCGAGGCCTGGACCGTCCGCGAAGTGTGGATCAGTGGTGGGCCGACCCCGAACCACTACGTGGACGTCACCGGCACCTTCGATCGCAAGGTCGCCGCGTTGAGGGCCCACGTCAGCCAGACCGCCCACATGGACGGGCTGGAGGACATGCTGCGGGGCTGGCTCGGTGCGGGAGCCCTGGCGGCGGGGTTCCCCGAGGGAAGACTGGCGGAGGCCTTCCAGGTCATCCCCACCGCGTAGAACTCCGGGAGCCCGCCATGCCCTACAGCATTGAGATCGCCGCCACCTCGGCCGCGCCACCCGAGGTGGTGTTCGAACATCTGGCCGTCGCCGAGGCGTGGGGGGTGTGGGCATGGTTCCCGGCCAAGCCGGTCCGGGAACGAGAAGGCGAGACGACCCCCAACGGCGAGGGGGCGATCCGTCGGATCTGGCCGGCACGGGAGCAGGTCGTGGCCTACGACCCTCCCGGGCACTACTCCTACGTCGCCCTGTCCGGCCTGCCGATCAAGAACTACCGGGCGGACGTGACCTTCGCCCCGCAACCCGGCGGTGGAGGCACCGCCATACGCTGGCAGGGCCGATTCGAGCCCAAGATCCCCGGCAGCGGCCCGCTCATCCGGCTGTTCCTCGTCCAGATGCTCGGCCGCTTCGCCCGAGGGGTGGCCAGGCACTCCGAGCACTGTGAGCCCGGCTGCCCCGCGTACCGGTAGCCCCGCACGCGCCCCCTGACCGTGACGGGGGACGGGGTCGTCCCGGCGAAACCGGGACGGACACCTCATGCACGAGGGACACTCACCCTGTGACCGTTAGGGTTCACTCACAGGTGTGTGGTCGGTAGAGCAGGGAGAGCGGCGATGTACGACCCGTACAACCAGGGGGGCTATCAGCCGCCCAACTACTACGGCGGACCCCCGGGGCCTCCCGTCTACCAGGCCAAGACCAACGGCCTGGCGATCACATCGATGATCCTCGGGATTCTCGGCTTCTTCACCTGCGGGGTCACCTCGATTCTGGCCCTGATCTTCGGTTATGTCGCCAACGGACAGATCAAGCGGACCGGCGAGAACGGCCAGGGCATGGCGCTTGCCGGCATCATCCTCGGCTGGATCCTGACCGGGCTGTGGATTCTCTACTGGATCCTGGTGCTGGCCGGCGCGATCGCCAGCTTCGGCAACAGTGTCGGCCAGAACAGCAGCGGCTACTGATCAGACCAGCCTGCGGGCGGCGGCCCAGCGGGACAGCTCGTGCCGGTTGGAGAGCTGGAGCTTGCGCAGCACCGACGACACATGGGTCTCGACGGTCTTCACCGAGATGAAGAGCTCTTTCGCGATCTCCTTGTAGGCGTACCCCCGGGCGATCAGCCGCAGCACTTCGCGCTCCCGCTGGGTGAGCTGGTCCAGCTCGGGATCGGCCGCGGGCGCGTCGGTGGCGGAGAATGCGTCCAGTACGAATCCGGCCAGCCTGGGTGAGAAGACGGCGTCGCCCTCCGCCACCCGCCCGATCGCATCCGTCAGCTCCGGCCCCGAGATCGTCTTGGTCACATAGCCGCGCGCTCCGCCGCGGACGACCCCGATGACGTCCTCGGCCGCATCCGACACCGAGAGGGCCAGGAACCGCGACTGCCCCGTGCCGTGCAGCCTGCGCAGCACCTCGATCCCACCACCGCCGGGAAGGTGCACGTCCAGCAGCACCACCTCCGGCGCCACCTCCGTGATCACCGCCACCGCCTCATCGACATCGCCGGCCTCCCCCACCACCTCGATGGACGGGCCCAGCTCGGCCTTCACACCCGTACGGAACATCTGGTGGTCATCGACCAGCACAACACGTGTCATCGGCTCGCTCCGCTCGCTGGCCCGCATGCGCTCGAACACAGCGCCTTCCCTCGTCGCGTACTCACTCGTACCCGCCGCCCGCTCGCGGTCATTTCTTGATCTCCAAGTGCACTTCGGTGCCCTCTCCCGGGGCCGTACGGACCGTGGCCGTGCCACCGTTACGTTGCATACGACCGATGATGGACCCTCGTACGCCCATCCGGTCCGGTGGCATGGCGTCAAGGTCGAAGCCCTTGCCCCGATCCCGTACAAAGATCACGACCTCGTCACCCTCGACCTCGGCGTAGACCGATACCGACGGTGCCTCGGCATATTTCGCCGCGTTCACCATGGCCTCACGGGTCGCCTGCAGAACCGCGGCCAGCCGCTCGTTCAGGGGGCAGTCACCCACGCACACCACCTCGATGGGCACCCCGTGCGTGTCCTCCACCTCGCCGACGATCTTCTGTACGGCGGCGGCGAACGTCTGATCGGGATCTGCGCGCGGCGCGTACAGCCAGGTCCGCAGCTCCCGCTCCTGCGAGCGAGCCAGCCGCTGCACCTCGCGGGGGTCGGCGGCGTTGCGCTGGATCAGGGTCAGGGTGTGCAGCACCGAGTCGTGGATGTGCGCGGCCAGCTCGGCGCGCTCCTGCGATCGGATGCGCTCGTGCCGCTCACCCTCCAGGTCCTGCCAGAGCCGCATCAGCCACGGGGTCGCGATGACCGCCACCCCGGAGAGGATGATCGCAGTGGCGATGAGCACCTGTCCGGCCTGATCCGGCTGAACACTCTGGGCGAGGAGTGTGCCGATTCCGCCGACCACCAGCAGTGCGCCCAGCAGGCTGCGCAGCCACATCCGCTTCAACGGCATGGTCGTTCGGACCCAGCGCTGCCGCTGCTCCCGGTCGAGCTGCTGGTAAAGGATCGCGGCACCGATGCCGACGATCACGATCGGCCAGAGAGCCGCATGCACGATCCCGGAGCCCCAGGTGACGAAGGACGCTCCCAGCATCAGCGCGCCATAGGCCAGCAGCTGCGCCCACTCCCGGCGCCGGACCGGCTCGTCTCGCACCGGAACCAGCACCCAGAAGGCGAGGTAGGCCGCCACACCCATACCGCCGGCCACGAACAGCAGGACGAACGCCAGGCGTACGACCACCACTTTGAGACCCAGATGTTCGGCCAGACCACTACAGACCCCGGCGAGCAGCCGACCGGCGGCCCGGCGGTCCAGCCTGGCCTGCGGCGGCGGGTCCTCGATCGTCGTCGAACTCGTCACCCGCCAAGACTGACACGGGTGATGACACGCGGCATCAGGGCGGCACCCCGGTCTTCACCCTGAATTCTCAGGGTCGGCTCAGGGGTGTCCCCGATACCGTCCCCGCCATGTGAACGGCCACGATAAGACCATGACCGAGGACAGCAAGGACCGTCCCGCACCCGCCCAGCGGCTATTGCGCTCCCGCGACCGCCGCGTCCTCGCGGGAGTCTGCGGGGGCCTGGGCCGGCACACCCAGATCGACCCGGTGGTGTTCCGGGTCGGCTTCGCACTGCTCGTGCTGGCCGACGGCTGGGGGATCATGCTCTACATCATCGCCGCGCTGCTGATGCCCGGGGACGAGTTCAAGCCCTCGCCGATCGAACAACGGCTCAAGCGCCGGTTCGACGCGGACGCGGCGCTGGCGATCCTCGCCGCGCTGCTGGGCGCGGTCATGCTGCTGAGCCTGCCCAACAACGGTCTGGACGGGCCGCTGACGGTGGTCACCCTGTTCGCGCTGGTCCTGCTGGTCGCGCACAGCCGCGGGGTCGATCTGATCCGGCTGGCGCGCACGCTGCCCGAGCGTTTCCAGGGCAGGCCCGCCGAGCCGCAGGACTCCGCCTCGCCGCCCGGGATGTACGGACCCGCTACGTATGAGGCGGGGAGTCCTGTCAACTTCCAGAAGACCCGGGCCGCCACGCTGAGGCCGGAGATGATCGACCTGGCCACACTGGGCACTCGGCCCCGGCCTGGTGCCGCCGGCCCCTTCGACCTGGCTGAGGAACCCTGGCCTTCCATGCCGGCGGCCCCAGCGGCCCCAGCGGCCCCGATGACCCCGGCGCCCCCAGTGGCCCCGGTAGCTCCTCAGCCGCCACGGCCCCGGTCGCTACTGTCGCCGCTGACGCTGCTCGTCGCGGTGCTGGTCGCCGCCGTGATGGGACCAGTCGCCTCGGCGTATCCGCAGAAAGCGCAGCTTCCGATCGTGCTGGGATCCGGTCTGGCAGTGATCGGCATGGGCCTGATCGCCGGATCTCGGTACGGCCGGCCCCGCGGGCTCGTCGCCGCCGGAACCGTCCTGTCGCTGGCCCTGGTCACCACCTCGGTGGCTGCCGAGGTGCCCGCAGGAGGCCGGTTCGGTGATGTCACCTGGCGGCCCGTCGACGCCGGCCGGAGCGAGCAGACATACAAGATCATCGCTGGTCAGGGGGCCCTCGACCTCACCGGGTTGCCCCTGAAGCCGGGCCAGCGGATCAAGGTCCAAGCCGAACTGGGCGTCGGTGGGATGCGGGTGACGCTGCCCAGGACGGCCCGGGTGGAACTGCATGCCAGGGCCGGGCTCGGCGATGTGACCGTGGACGGCAGAATCACCAGCGGCCCACGGGCGAGGGTGAACGAGATCCTGCAGCCGGAGGGCGATGCGGGCGCCAACCCCCCGACCATCGAGTTCTCCTTCAACGGCAGGGCCGGCGACCTGGAGGTCACCCGTGCATAGGCACAGATTCGACCCAGGCGCGTTGATCGCGGGACTGTTCTTCCTGGGAGTGGCCGGAGTCTTCCTGGCCAGCGGATTCACGAAGACCTGGGTCCTCCCGGTCTACGGCCTCGCCCCCGCCGCGCTCATCGGCCTCGGCGCGGTAGGCCTGATCCGAGCCCTCACCCGCTCCCGCCGCCGCGAGCCGTGAAACTGCGCTTCTCACCGGCAAGGACGCATCCCCGTTTACGCCCCCGCCGCCTCCACCAGGAGTTCGGCGGTCTTACTCGTCGTCGGCGGTGAGCGCTGTGAGGAGATCGGGCAACCGACCCATCCCCTGCGCCAGCCCGAGGTGGTCGTGGTAGTCGCGGGTGGCCAGGATCAGGCCGTCGCGGACCCGGAGCACCTGGATATTGGCGACGGTGAAGTCGTGGTCGGCCGTGGTGATCCGTCCCTGGTAGTCGAACTCGGCGATGATCACTTCCGGATCCGTAGTCTCGTGCACCACCACATTGCTGGCCCTCAGTTCGAGAGGGCCGTCGGCAGCCGCGCGGAAGTGGGTATCGATCACGTCGCGCCCTTCCAGGCGGGCCGGCGCGGGCGGAACGGCGAACGGCTGCTCGACCACGGCGTCGTCGGCGTACAAGGTGGCCAGTTCGTGCCACCGTCCCGCCGAGATCCCCGAGCTCAGACGCATGAAGATCTCACGTGGGCTGGCTGACTCCGTCATGAATGACTCCCTGAAGGCTAGAATCGGAGTGATCGCTCCGAATAAAATACGGAGTCATCACTCCGATTGTCAATACGGGATGGCAGAGGGAAGGTCGCGATGGCTCCAGCTGAACCCGCTCCTGGTACGGGAGGCGGTAAACCGCTGCGTGCGGACGCCATGCGTAACCGCGCGAAGGTTCTGGCGGTGGCCGAGGCCGTCTTCGCGGAGCGAGGCACCTCCGCGTCCACCGAGGAGATCGCCCGGCGGGCCGGCGTGGGAATCGGCACCGTCTTCCGGCACTTCCCCACCAAGGAGTCCCTGCTCGAGGCCGTCCTGAACGGTCTACTGGGACGCCTGGCCGAAGAAGCGGATGCCCTCACGGCGGCCGAGGACCCGGGCACGGCGTTCTTCACCTTCTTTGCCCAGGTGGTCGCTCAGGCGACAACGAAGAACGCCGTCTCCGAAGCCTTGAGAGAGGCCGGCATCGATGCCAAGAACACCACCCAACAGACCGGGCAAGAGCTGAGAAAAGCGTTGAGCACGCTGCTCGTACGCGCACAGCGGGCAGGAGCGGTACGCGACGACATCGGCCTCGCCGAGGTGATGGCACTTCTGGCCGCGACATCGCGAGCTGCCGAGTACACCGGCGGCGACCCCGATGTTCAGTCCAAGACCCTGGAGGTCGTCTTCGACGGCCTACGCCACCGCTGACAGCCGCTCCTCTGGGCACACTCGCCCCACGACGCTTCGTCACGAGCGCTTGCGGCAGAGATCACCTCGTCAGGACCTATGGAGAGCAGCGGGGACGCGGAACTCCACCCAGACCTCGCCACGACCGTCGGGCCTGCCGTCCGTACCCCAGCGAGACGACAACTCCTCGACCAGCCGCAGGCCCCTGCCGCCCTCACCAAGGAGTTCGGTACGCACGTGCGGCTTGGTCTGAGCAGCTCCATCGTCGACCACAGAGATCCGTACGACTCCGCAACCGATCTCGATCAGAGTCGTGACCCGGCCACCACATCCCGAGAACGTGTGAGCGACGGCATTGGCGACCAGCTCGTCCACACACAGCTCGATGTCGCCCAGCGTCTCAGCGTCGAGTCCCAGGTCGGCGGCCATGAGGCGCTGTCCCACAAAGCGCCTGATGTCCCGGGCCGTCGCGGCGTGCCCCGCCATATTGATCGTTCCGATGATGTCCATGCCGGTCACGCCACCCGGTGCTTCGCGACGACTCCGGCGATCTCCCTGGCCGCCAGATCAAGCCGTACGGCGGGCATCTCGCCGTGCGGGCTCCACATGATCAACCAGCGATCGTCATGCTGGGCGGCCAGCACCGAGAGCCGGAAACCATCCGGGCACTGGACCAGCAGCACCGCCTCGCCCTCGGCGGGCAGCGTGACCACCGAGCCGATCGCGAGGCCTCTCAGCTCCCACCCCAGCCTGACGAGAATGACGAATCGCGTCTCACTTGGTGTCATCGGCCAGCTCCCTTCCGTAACGGTCGTGCGCCAGCATGGAACGCCTGCTCAGCGCGGACAACCGCCTTCTCCGACAAGGGGAGACGCCGACCTTGGGAGCCGCAGAAAGCGGGAAATCCCGATCTCGGAGACTCTCGTGAAAATCTGTGATCGATCGTTCACGATGAGTTGTATGGCGAAGAACCCCCCGACCGTCCGGATGCGTCGGCTCGGCGCCCAACTGCGAAAGATCCGCGAGGAGCGCAGCCTTACCCTTGATGAGGCTGCGGACTTGCTCAAGCTCTCGAAATCCGCCCTCAGCCGGATGGAGACCGCCCAGGTCATCACCCGACGACATGAGGTGGAGTATCTGACACTCAAGTACGGCATCACCGACGAGGGCCTGCGCGGCTCTTTGATCGGCCTCGCGGCAGCGGGCCGCTCCAGGGATTGGATCAAACGCCATGGAGCTCTGTCACCAGGTCCGGTCATCGGGGACTTCGTCCGGATGGAGCAAGACTCCTCAGCCATCCGCACCTTTCAGCCCATCGGCATTCCCGGACTGCTACAGACCCCGGAATACGCCCGCGCGGTCATTCAGTCGCCCCGGCTCCACCCCGATCGGAACGTAGACCGTTCTGTGGACTTCCGGATGGCCCGCCAGGAGGCCCTCTTCCGATCCAACCCGGCCACGCTAGAGGTCGTGATCGGCGAACCAGCCCTGCGGCAGCGGCTCGGCGGCGCCCCAGTCCTTCAGGACCAGCTCAGGCACCTCCTTGACTCGTCCCGACGCACCAAAATCACGGTACGCATCCTGCCGTACAGCGCAACGAGAAATCCCGGTATCGACGGTCCCTTCACCATCATGCATGTCGAGACTGGCAACTTCGCCGTGGTGGTCATCGAAAGCCTCGCCCGGAGTATCTTCTTGGAGGACGACACGGAAGTGACGCGCTACGAAATGGTCTTCGAGGATCTGTGCGCGGTGGCGCTCCCCGAGGCTGAGTCGTCCACCTTGATCGAGCAGATCCTCCGTGAGCTGGAGGATTCTCCGGAAGAAGGAGCGGGATGATCGCCTGGCGTAAGAGCAGCCGCAGCGGGAGTAACGACGACTCCTCATGCGTGGAGGTGGCCGAACTGTGGCGCAAGAGCAGCCGTAGCGGCTCTGTGAGAAGCCAAGACTGCGTCGAGGTGGCGGGGCCGTGCGGCTGCGGTGAGCGGGTGATCGGGGTTCGGGACTCCAAGGACCCGGACGGCCCCAAGCTCTGGCTCTCCCCGGTCGCCTGGGCCGCCCTCGTGCAGGACATCAAGACCCGTTCACTCTGAGCCCCGGCATCATCGCGCGAAGGTGATCGCACTAGCTGTGCCATACGAAGACTTCTGGTTCCACGACGGTCCCTGGACCGAGCAGGACTACCTCGCGTTGCCGCCCGGCGGGCCGAAGATCGAGCTGCTCGACGGAAGGCTCATCGTGAGCCCCGCCGCTAGAACTGCTCACCAACGCCTCATGCGGAGGCTGGCCAACCTACTGGAGCACGGAGCCCCCGAAGAGCCGGCGGTCGAGATCGAGCTCAACGTCCGGGTCGGCCCGCACAAGATCTTCATCCCCGATGTGGTGGCCACCTACAAGGGGGGCGGCGAGGTCCTCGTCCAGGATCCGCGCGATGTGCTGCTGATCGTCGAAGTGCTCTCGCCGTCGAACTGCGGCGAGGAGTGGATCGAGAAGAACCGTCTCTACGCCAAGGCCGGCCTGGAGTGGTATCTGCTCGTTGAGCTCGATGAGGCGGGCGAAGACCCGACGCTGATCCTCTGGCGGCTGGACACCATGCGGCACTACCGCGAGGTCGGCAGGGCGGGTTGTGGGGGGACCCTGGAACTTCCCGAGCCGCTGGGTTCGATCGATCCAGCCGATCTACTGAAGCGGCATCCCTGACCAGACGGCCACAGATCACAGCGCATCACGCAGCGGCAATGATCTTGAAAGCCGGCCGGGCTTCTCGTTGAGTCGTGGCGGTGCCGTACCACGCCCTACGCTTCTTCGGGACCGCCACGGCTCAACGAACACTGACGGTTCATGCCCGATGCCCGGACCGGACGCCTTCGCGGCCGGGCTGAGTTCCGGCTACGAGGGGACCGTCCCGGGTCAGGAGGAGGCCGGGGTGCCAAGGTGATCGGTCCAGCCCATGGACTGGTAGGTCTCGGCAACGAGCGTGGCCGGCGGGCTGCCGTCGCTGGCGAAATGGTGCTCCAGTAGCCGGGCGGTCCCCGGATCGATGATCAGGGTGCTCGTGCTACCCCCAGGGTGCCCAGGGATGCCCTTATCCCCCTTGAGAGGCGAAATGATCCACTGGTAGGTCAACCCGACGCCCTTGCGGCCCAGCAAGTCGACGGCCGGCCGGGCGGTGATGCCGGGCTGCTTGGCCAGCACCCGGAAGAGAGCCGCCCGGGCGCCGGGCGTGATCGGACCGGCCAGCAGGGGTCCCGCAGCGCCCCAGACATATTCGGCGAAACTGCCATCTTGGGCGGGCGAATCACTGGCGTACAGCCTGCGCAGTAGCACTTCGACCCCGGCAGCATTGGTCGGCAGGGCGGCCACGGCGTGCGCGTTGAGCTTGTGGTTCCCGATCTGGGCGCCAAGCCCGCCGAAGTTGTTGTTGCTGATGAACGGCTTGGCCGGGCCGTGGACGAGAGCGGGCGAGCCCAGCGACTTCCATTTCGCCTCGTCCGCGGCCGACGAGAAAATGATCTTCAGTTTGGGGTTGCCCGCTGCCCTGGAGGTGGTGAGACCCTCCCACGTCTCCAGGGTGGAGACGACGTAGGCCTCGAACGGCACGGGCACCCTGGTCCGGCCCGGGGACCGCCCGAAGCCCTTGCGGGACAGGAATTGAACCTTGCGAGTGTCTCGCTCGCTGGTGTACCAGTACTTACCCGAGCTGGACGGCGCACGCTCCGCGACCGTGGCACTGGCGAGCAGGATGGTCCGTGCGTCCAGCGACTGTTGCGCGGTCGTCCCCCCGTGCCCGGAGACCTGCTGCCCGCCCGGTGACGTGCCGACCACGGCAACCGCCACTCCGGCGGCCACGCCGGCGGCGGCCAGCCCGGCGGTGAGCCGCAGCACCGGGATCCGCCGCTTGGCCGTCCAGCGCGCATCGGTCCTGGACCGGGGAGTGGCGAGGATCTCCGCCAGCCGGGCGGGATCGGTCCGCGACCTGGCGTCAGCCGGGCGCAGCGCCGTCAGGACCTTCATCTCGTCGACCTTGCGGGTCATGAGGCTTTGCCTTCCTGGTGCTGGAGCATGAGGGTGGCCGGGGCGGGCCCGGCGGGTGCGTTGAGGGCTTGGGCCAGTCGCTTGCGGGCCCGGTGCAGCCGGACGAAATAGGTGGCCTTGGAACAGCCGAGGACCTTGGCCGCCTGCGTCGCGGTGAGGCCGTGCCAGGCCTTCAGCAGCAGGACCTCCGTATCCGCCTCGTCGAGCGTGGCGACCGCGGCCAACCCGGCCGCCCGGTCCACGACCAGGTCGGCGATGTCCCAGGTGGCCCGATCCTGATCGGTGGTCTGGGCGGCGATCCGGTCCGCGAGCGTCTGCCGGCGGCGGCCACGGTCCCGCTGCTGGAGGCGTACGTTCCGGGCGACCCCCAGCAGCCAGGGCAGCGGCCCGTCGGCGGGCAGCTCGGGCAACCGCCGCCAGGCGACCAGAAAGGTCTCGTGAACAATGTCCTCTGCGACGTCCGCATCGGAATGCGCGCGGGAATATGCGAAGACCCTTGGATAAAACTCGTCATACAAAGCGGTGAACCGCGTGGCATCATCCTGCACCCGCCACCTCAACTCCCATCGGCTGCTGTCTGCTCTGACACCCTGTACTCATCTGCCGGACGTGGTTCTTACGGACCGCTGGTGAGTTCGGCGACAGCGCTTACAGAGACGGAGTCACGCGTTGATCGAGCGGGTGCTCGGGGGGTCGGGGCATCGCCGGGAGAGGGAGCGGAATGACCGTCCACGGTGTTCCCTGGACCAAGAAGGACTACGTCGCGTTGCCCGGCGGGCCGAAGATCGAGCTGCTCGACGGCTGAAGCGCCACCCCCGACGAGACGGTTGCAGATCACGGCACAGAGCGCGGAAAGCCGTCGAGGTCGGCTCGCTCTGAGCGCATCACTCAGTCGTCGAGCCCGGGCATCACGGCGAAGGACCTCAGCGGGCGCAGCGACAGCCGCGTACCGCGGATGTCCAGATCGCCGGTGGCGATCACCTGAAGCCCGTTGCCATGCGCCCGTACCGCCTCCCGGTAGTCCGTCTCATCGAGCTCCACGCGGAACCGCCGGGCGACCCCGCTGTCGTCATCGATGCCCTGGATGACGACTTCGCCCCTGCCGAACTTGCCCTCCCGGTAGAGCCGTACTACCAGGCCCTGGACCGTGACCCCGCTCCTCGGTTGTCTGGTCCGGAGGAATTCGGACGCCTCGCCGAGAATGCGCTGCTGGCTAGGCGTGATCTTCAAACGGAGCGGCTCTCTGGCGGCCGATGCCAACGGCGACCAGGCGAAGCGGAGTTGATAAAGGTCATGGTCGGGCCCGCCCAGCTCCCCAAGGGCGGCCAGTTCGGTGGCGTTGGGTGCGTGTGGTTCCGCGCGGCCGAACGCCGCCAGCGGCCGATCCCCCCTGCCCACTTCATCAGCCAGAAGTTGAGCGCGTCGCGCCACCGCGAGCATCCGGTCGGATACCCGCCGACCGAACGGCTGGGGAGGGATGTCGACAAGAAGGCTCTGCCCCTCCTGCGCGGATGCTCTCTGGTCCGGGTAGGCGTCGAGCAACGGCAGCGCCAAGGCCAGCACGAAGCTGCCTGGCTGCATGGAGAGCCGGGCCTGCCCTGCATAGGTCTCCGCCCGCTGCGGCCGCCGTGCCGGCAACACCAGCGAGTTGACGTCCAGCGCGGCAGCCGACGCCACAACGAACGTACGCAGTGCGGACACCGCCGCCTCAGCGAGGAAGAGCGGTGCTTCCCCGGATGGAGCATCCGGCGTGAGCCGAACGGCCACATTGTCGGCACCACCAAAACGGATGTCGGCCATGATCTCCTGCGGCAGTCGCTGTTCCGCGTAGGCCAGCGCTCGCAAAGCCTCATAGGCACGATCGGGATAGTCCCGGACGGTTTCCAGAGTGGGCAGGACGATTTGCATGTCCGTGTCAGCCGGGGCACCCGCCTGCCGCCACAAGACCGTGCGCCCGTCATCGTCTTCGACGACCCAGCCTGCCGCGTGCAAGTAGCTTGTGAAAGCGGACAGCGCAGGGACCATCATGTGGCCATCATCGCGCGCAGCATCACGTTCGGTCACGTCTACTCCCACGCGCTGACGTCGGGTGCCGGCATAGATCTACGGATCCCATAGGTCTTCAACATTCGTTCGAGACCCTCTTGGTCAAGAGTGTTCGCCTCAGGTAACCGCACGGTCCGCGTGGCCTGGTTGCCGGAGGGAGGCTCTCCCTCAAGAGAGACCCAGGCACCCCTACCCGCCAAAAGCGTTCCCTCAGGCGTCAGACGAACGCTGTCACCGTCTGGCAGCAGACCGATGACCACCAAAATCCTCCGCACAGCGTGGTCGGTCTGCCGAAGCACTTCGTAGGTCCCGATATCGAGGTCATAGGAGAACACGCCGTCTGACGGACCTCGCAACCCCACTGTGGTCTTCACCTGCACCAGCACGGTGGGGTAGCGCGTCTTCGACGCGTGACCTGGATAAATCAGCTGCACATCCGCCTTTTGAAAGTCGAGCGAGGTCGGACGCCCATGCAGCAGACCGCTGCCGGCGGCGACGGCCTCAAGCCACGCTTCGCCGAAGTCACCCTGAAGACCGTTCTCCCGTCGAGATCCCACCCGCGCCATACTGTCGGGAATAGCACTGAGTAACGATCCGAATACGGAATTTCAGGTAGCGAGGTGGGCGTGGATGGTGATGGCGAAGGCGGGGCCGGGGTTGTGGAGCTCGTGGGTGTGGCCGCCGCCGTGCACCCGCACGCGGTTGGCCCGGAGCGGCCGCTCGGTGACTCCGTCCGGGGCGATGGTGACCTCGGTCAGCTCACCGGCGATCACTGTCGATACCTCGGTGACGTCGTGGTCATGCAGATTCGTACGGTGCCCGGGTGGCCAGGTCGTCAGCCACAGCCGCACGCCGTCGGCGTCGGTCAGCGGCACCTGGCTGGGACCGGCGTGGTCGAGCACCACCAGGTGCCACCAGTCCGCGGGGCGCCCGGCGAGGTCACCGATCCGGGTGGCCAGCTGTCCCACCGTCGCCGGCCGGCGGGTGGTGGAGCGGCCATGGGGATCGTCCTGGCCACGCATCGTGATGTCGGGAATGACGTCGAGGTCCACTGGAAGTCCTTCGTGTAAGGCGTACGCCACGCCTAAGAAGACGGGTCAGAACCGGGGAAAGCCGCTGAAAGCGATGCGGTCAGCGACAACAACACGAAGGACACAGCGCGGCGGCCTGGTGGCGGAAGACCACGAGGCTACGACCGAAGGCACGCGCTGGCATGGGCACTAGGAGACACTCCGTCACCCTCTGTTGTCAAGTTGATCGGCATTTCCCGCCGAAGGGGTTTTTGCGGAGTTCATCGTGTGGCAACGCCTGGGCCCGACAGAACGGCGAACATGCGGGCTGACCAACCTGATCGACCTGATCGAGAAGCGGAGCGATCCATGGTGCTTGACAGGCGTACCTTCCTGCGAACCGGCCTCGTCGCGGGTGGCGGCGCGGCTGTGCTCGGCTCGCTGGAACCCGCGGCCTCCGCGGCCCCCGCGCTGCTGCGCACCCGGCCGAGCCTCACGCACGGGGTGCAGAGCGGCGATGTGACGGCGGAGCACGCCGTCGTCTGGGCCCGGGCGGACCGGCCGTCGCGGATGCTCGTCGACGTGAGCACCCGTCCCGACTTCCGCGGCTGCCATACGCTACGCGGGCCGCTGCTCACCCCCGACACCGACCTCACCGGCAAGACCCGGCTGCGTCACCTGCCGTCCAACGACGAGATCCACTACCGCGTGCGCCTGGCCGACCCCGACGGCCGTACGGTCTCGGAGCCCGTCGCGGGGCACTTCCGTACGCCCTCGAACGGCAAGCGGGACGTGCGGTTCGTCTGGGCGGGAGACCTGGCCGGGCAGGGCTGGGGCATCAATCCCGGGTTCGGCGGCTACAAGATCTTCAACGCGATGGCGGCGGCGGACCCCGACTTCTTCCTGTGCAGCGGCGACTGGGTCTACTCCGACGGCGCGCTCGTCGAGTCGGTCCCGCTGCCGGACGGCACCACCTGGCACAACCTCGTCACTCAGGAGAAGTCGAAGGTCGCGGAGACGCTGGCGGAGTATCGCGGCCAGTTCCGCTACAACCTGCTGGACGACAACCTGCGGGCCTTCAACGCGCAGGTGCCGATGATCTACCAGTGGGACGACCACGAGGTGCGCAACAACTGGTACCCCGGGCAGATCCTCGACGATGCCCGATACACCGAGAAGCGGGTGGACGTGCTGGCGGCCCATGCCCGTCGCGCGGCCTTCGAGTACACGCCGATCTCGATCCTGCCGCCCAAGGACGGCAAGATCTACCGGAAGATCTCGCACGGCCCGCTGCTGGACGTGTTCCTCCTCGACATGCGGACCTACAAGGATCCGAACAGCCCGGACAACACCCCCGGCGCCAAGGTCGGTCTGCTCGGCGCCGAGCAGACCGCGTGGCTCAAGCAGGAACTGCGCCGGTCCACCGCGACCTGGAAGGTCATCGCCAATGATCTGCCACTGGGCCTGGTCGTGCCGGACGGCGCGGTGAACCAGGAAGCGGTCGCGCAGGGCGACAACGGCGCCCCGCTGGGCCGGGAGGGCGAGTTCGCCGAGATCCTCTCGTATGCCAAGAAGCATCAGGTGACCAACCTGGTGTTCGTGACCGCCGACGTGCACTACACGGCGGCCCACTACTACGACCCGGCGAAGGCGTCCTTCACCGACTTCGACCCGTTCTGGGAGTTCGTCGCCGGACCGCTCAACGCCGGCACCTTCGGGCCCAACACGCTCGACGGGACCTTCGGGCCCCAGTTGAAGTTCATCAAGACCGGCCCACGCCCCAACGCGTCCCCCGCCGAGGGCGCCCAGTTCTTCGGCGATGTCGCCATCGACGGCCACACCAAGGTCCTGACCGTCAAGCTCCGTGACCTCAACAACATCGTTCTCTACTCGGTAGACCTTCCCCCGCGGCACTGACCCCGGCGCCCCCGTGATCCTGCAGTTGGAGTCGCTGCCAACTGCAGGATCACATCGGTAAGGGGCCCTTTAATGCTCCTTTGCGTGAAATAGGTCACACCGAAGTCTGGCATGGGCGCTTGCCTGGGCATACGTTCTAGAGATCGCCCTCCCTCAGGAGGTGGTCCCAATGCAGTGGCCACATGCCCCTCCTCCTTTTGACGTGTCCCGATATCACCCCCATGCCCGGACACGCTCATTGGTTGACAGCCAGTCCTGAGGAGGACGTATGCCCCGGATCAAGGTCGAGGTCGACGGTGTGACGTATGAGGACGACGTCGAACCGCGCCTGCTGCTCGTTCACTACCTGCGCGAACGATTGGGGAAGGTAGGCACCCCGATCGGTTGCGACACCAGCAACTGCGGAGCCTGCACCGTGCTGCTCGACGGCACGAGTGTGAAGAGCTGTTCTGTGCTCGCCGTCCAGGCCGACGACCACGAGATCACCACCATCGAGGGCCTGGGCATCGCCGGGAAGCTTCACCCCATGCAGCGGGCCTTCCACGAGGAGCACGCGCTCCAGTGCGGGTTCTGCACCCCCGGCATGATCATGGCGTCGATCGATCTGCTGCGGGAGAACGCCGACCCGTCCGAGGACGAGATCCGCGAGGGGCTCGAGGGCAACCTCTGCCGCTGCACCGGTTATCAGAACATCGTCCGGGCCGTCCGCCACGCCGCCGACGACATGCGGCACAACGGCGGTACGGCGTCCGCAGGACACAGCGCAGCTCAGGAGGCGACCCATGAGTGAGATCGCACCTGAGGTCATCGCCGAGCAGCTCGCGGAGAGCGATCAGCTGACCGAGCCCGACGCCCGCCGGGAGGTCGGCTCGGCCCGTAAGCGCAGCGAGGACGCCCGGCTGATCACCGGGCAGACCCAGTGGACCGACAACATTCAGCTGCCCGGGCTGTGCCATGTGGCGTTCCTCCGCAGCCCGTATGCCCATGCCCGCATCGCGAACGTCGACGCGACCGCCGCGCTCCAGAGGCCTGGGGTCATCGCCGTGTTCACCGGAGCCGATCTGGCCGCCGAACAGGGCAGCCTGCCGTGCGCGTGGCCGGTCACCGAGGACATGGTGCTGCCCGACCATCCGCCGCTGGCGGTCACCGAGGTGCGGTACGCCGGGGAGCCGGTGGCCTGTGTGGTCGCCCGTGACCGCTATGCCGCGGCGGACGCGCTCGAGGCCATCGACATCGACTATGAACCGCTGCCCCCCGTGCTCGACATGGAACAGGCCCTCCAGGAAGGTGCGGACAAGGTCCATGATGCGGGCAACAAGTCGTACACCTGGGTCTTCGAGAACGGCGACCTGGACGCGGCCCTCCGGGACGCGCCGGTCCTGCTGGAGCGCAGGTACATCCAGCAGCGGCTGATCCCGGCCGCCATGGAACCACGGGCGGTGGTCTGCGAGCCCCTCGGAGACGAGTTCACGCTCTGGTCGGCGACCCAGATCCCGCACATCCTGCGGCTGATGCTGGCCATGGTCACGGGCATCCCCGAGCACAAGCTGCGGGTCATCGCCCCGGACGTCGGCGGTGGCTTCGGCTCCAAGCTGCAGGTCTATGGCGAAGAGGTCATCTGCCTGCTGCTGGCGCGCAGGCTGGGCCGGCCGATCAAGTGGACCGAGTCGCGCAGCGAGGGCACCATGGCCACGCACCACGGCCGGGACCAGATCCAGCGGCTCACCCTCGCCGCCGAGAGCGACGGGAAGATCCGCGGGCTCAAGGTCGATCTGCTGGCGGACATGGGCGCCTATCTGATGCTCGTCACCCCGGGCGTCCCACTGCTGGGCGCGTTCATGTTCAACTCGATCTACCAGATGGACGCCTACTCGTTCTCCTGC
>JAOPYO010000269.1 GCA_025964575.1 Actinomycetes bacterium | reverse complement strand
ACATGAAAGTGATCAGCGAAACACTGGGGCACGCTCGCTCGGCGTTCACCGCCGACACCTACACGTCGATCATTCCCGAGCTGGCTCAGCAAGCCGCCGAAGCCACCGCCGCGATGGTCCCACGCCGCTCCGGCCCCCTATCGGCCCCTAAACGACAACCAGCGGCTCCCTCGACAGATCTAGCATCGAGGAAACCGCTGGTGAGAAGCGGAGGATGGGAGATTTGAACTCCCGATGGGCTTACACCCAAACCGCATTAGCAGTGTCCTGTATCGGGTAATTGTGGGTCCGCCTCAATGATCTGCAATCTTGTTTTTGCAGGTCAGAGCGTGTTCGGGTTATGGAGGGTCCGGGCTAGTCAAGGCCAGTCCGGACCCCTCCCGGCCCCCTATCGGACCCACAGGATGCGTGGTCAAGGTTCGGAGCGCCACCAGGGTAGGCGCCCATTTAAGATCGCTCAACGAGGCCCATTCTTTGCGGAGGTTCTGAGGATGAACCGCCAGCGTTTGTTGACTCGCGGCGTGTCCCGCACAGGCGTGGGCAGTTGGTGCGGGACACGCCACGACTCAACGAGCAGGCCCGGTATGACCCTGACCCTTCAAGATCAGTAGCAGCCAGTCGCAACCCAGCTGTCAACATAGTGATGTGCAATTGCCGCTCGATCGCGTTGCGAGCTTGTTGGCTATGCAGCCCACCTTCGGTCTGGTTATTCCGTGAGGGCGACGAACAGGGGAGTGGCGAGGGTCGCCCTTTGGCCGTTCGGTTCGCTTGCCCTCAGCAGCTCATCGAAAGCGCTGGCGGGCGAGGACTGTCTTGAGCGTTCCGCAAATTGAATCCGTTTGGCCAAGAACTCACATTCGCCGCGAGAGTCCATCATGTAGGAAGCTTCTATGATGTCCTTGGCAGGTCGAGCGATCATCTCCCAGTCGATTGAGGCCTGACGACCGTTGTTTGGATCGGCCATGTCTTCCTCCGCGACGATCACACCAATGGTCTTGGCGTATCGGTACAGCAAGTTGCGCAGGGTAGGGCCCGCAGACATGAGAAGGTGCGGGTACTGGGATGCTGCGTTCGGATAGGATCGCCCTGCAGTAAGATGATGGGCTGATCCGCCCATCATCAGGTACTCGCCATCATCAGTAACGCCCGCGAACAAGATAGCCCCCTCTGAGATCTCGGCTGGCGAGGGATTGGCGCTAGCGGTAAAAATAGTCGTCGCCAACGGCAGTCGGCCGTAGATCCATGCTTGGGGTTCGGCTGGCGTTCCGACAGGCTCGTGGGCGTAGATCCAATCTTCAACGGCGGCCAGCTTCTCGAACACTGAAGGCCCTTGCTGAGCGTCTGTCTTCTGGCTGACTTTGATGAGCTTGAGGTCCATGCCGATCTCGCGGCCTTTGGGCTTCGGCATGCCGTCCAACTGTCCGTAGAGCATGTTGATCTTCGCCTCGGACAGGTACTCGTAATATCGGACTACCATGCGACCATGATCGAGCAGATCGTGTTCATACGCGGCGTAATGCGGCATCCGACCTGACCGCATCTCCGCCCAACGTCGTCCGTTATCGGCCACGAGCTCACACTGGACAGCGCAGAGCCCGCCCGGTGGAGTACCGGCGGTACAGCACCTCCTTCGCAGCGGCCCTGGCCTGAGCGAGCGTGTCGGTGTAGATCAGCGGGCCGCTGCGGCAGAACCCGTGCTCGACGTACTCCGGCCGCAGCCGTGGCGGGTCGGCGCCTTGGTCCGGGAAGGCCGGGGCGGTTAGCCTCGGCCCCTGGCACCCAGGTACGCAACGTCTCGGCACACCGATCCCCAACTTCGCGGCCACCGCAGTGATGGCGGCCCACTCGGTCTGGTACTGGGGCGGACCTCACCGACCATGCGGGGGCCGCCGCAGCGGACGTGCGGATCCTGGCTCACGAATCTTGCGCAGGGTCGAACGTGCCTCCTGGTTGGATACGTCGCATCAGTTCCGCGAGGACTGACCATGCCTCGGGCGTATCGCCGTCGCCCACGGTGTACCACGCTGCTGGGTTCCGCCGGTTCCCGATGGCCTTCGTGGTCACGCCGGGTGTAGTGAACGCCCGGTCGTGGCCGATCTGCCGGACCGCCTCCTTACCGAGCGCTATACCGATGGGCAGAGGCAGTCCGGTAAAGGCCGGGGCGACCGTGAGGTCCGGGCGGCCAGGACTGGCGTGGACCACCGCTTCGATGAGGTCGTGTTCGGCGGCGAGGTCGGAGACGGCCTTGGAGAGCGTAGTGAGCGGAAGGTCCTCTTCACTTCCGTAACCCATATGGATGGTGACCTGTTCTTCGATTCCCGTGTCGGTGCGGGTTACCCGAGTGGTGCCGATAGCCGGGCGTTGTCCGAGCCCGGTGTGACAGAACCATGTGGGGACACGATCGTGGCAGAGCCTGGTGATCTCGCGGGGGCGCCAGGTGAGTGCGGCCGGTTCACTGGTACCCCACCCTGATGGCAAGCGGCCGGTGAAGGCTTCGTAGACGAGCTCGGTCGCCAGGCCGAGCACGGTCGACTGGACCGGCGGCTGCAGTACTCGAAAGTCGATGGTGAACCGAGTGCCGGTGCCGCGTTCGGCGGCCCCGAAAAGCTCAGCGAGTTCGGGTCGGCCGTCGGAGTCGAGGGTTGTGCTGAAGCCGGTTCCGTCGAAGTGCAGGATGACGCCGGTGGAGCCGTCGTAGAAGCCGTCGGAGTGCCCGGCGACCCAGCGGACGTGCGGCTCGGTCAGGACGGAGTACATCGGCATGGTGAGCCGGGCGGTGGTGGGAGTGACGATCTGCAGGGCGAGTCCAGCATCGGCCGCCGTCCGGATGGCGGTGGTGAGCCAGGGCGACAGTGCCACCACCGGCCGCTTGACCATGAGGATCGCGGTGGTGTCGCTGACGAGGTCGAAGAGCGGAAACCCGAGCTCGGTCACCGGGTGCTCACCTCGTCCGGATGCCAGACGATGCCTTCCAGCCGAGCGGTGAGGGAGGCGGCGATCGTACGGGCGACGGTGCCAGCACCGGAGCGTTCGAGGGCGTGGATCTCCAGCCACCACAGGGGCGGCCTCAGGTGCGCGGCGATGGGACCGAGAAGGCGTTCGGCTTCACCGTCGACCTGGATGAGTACGGGTGCTTCGATGGCGGCGAGCGGCTGGCCGTCAGGATCGTGGACGGCGATGATTCCGGCGCCTTCGATCGTGTCGAGTTGAAGGTCTTCGCCCGCGTCGAGGATGGCGGCCAGGATCGCGCTGGTGTCCGGAGTACCGCGAAGCAGGGCGATGACGTCGTAGGTCATCGTGGCTCGTTGTCGCTGAGGGCGGTTTGGATGAGGCGGCGTGGTTCTCCTCGGCGGAGCCAGTGGCCGCGGCCGGGTGGCTGGGCGTCGGCGTACAGGCCGGGAAAGAGTTGTCCTTCCCCTCGGTCACCGGTCATGAGCAGGGCAGCGGATCCGGTCTCTCGTACTGCTTGCACGAGCGGGTCGTACAGGCCGCGGGAGGCCCCGGCGACGCGGCGGGTCACGATGAAGTGCAGGCCGATGTCGCGGCCGGACGGTACGTGGGGGACGAAGTCGGAGAGTGGCTGCTGGCCTGCGGTCGTGATGATGTCGTAGTCGTCGGCGAGGACGACGATGTGGGGGCCGGTGAACCAGGGCTGTCCAGTGGGAGCGGCCTCGCCGGGCCGGCGTTCGGCGAGGATTTTGCAGACTCCGGTGGCCAGGGCGGCGCAAGCGGGGATGCTGTCGGCATAGCCGCCGAGATATTCGTCGTCGACGATGCCGCGCAGACCACGACGCGGGTCGAAGACGGCGAGGACGAGTTCGCTGGGGTCGTGGCGGGTGACCAGGCCGGTGGCGATGAGGCGGAGCAGGTTGGTCTTGCCGCATTCACCGTCGCCGAAGATCAGCAGGTTCTGGTCGTGGTGGAAAAGGTCCAGTACGACGGGAGCGAGGTCGGTCTCGTCGACGCCGATCGGTATGCGCTGTCGTTCTCTGCGCAGGGGCGGGAGTTCGATGGCGGGCAGGCGGTGGGGAAGGACTCGTACGGCTGGGGCCAGGTCGCCCGGCCAGGCGGCGCGGATGGCCGATGCGGTGCTTTCGATCGCTTCGATGACTCCCGCGGTGTGGGGGTGGCCGTCGATTCGGGGCAGGGCGGTGTGGGCGAACAGTCCGGCGTCGGTGAGGGCGCGGCCAGGACTGCCGGAGTTGAGGGTTTCGGCGAGCCGCCGGTTGACGGTGGATTCGGCGGGGTCCCCGAGGCGGAGTTCAACTCGGGTGCCGAAAGTGGATTGCAGGGCGATACGTACGTCGTTCCAGCGCGGCATTCCGGCGACGACGTGGATGCCGTATCCGCCGCCGCGTTGGAGGAGGTCGGCGACCGCTTCCTCCAGGTCGTCGAAGTCGCTGCGGAGGGCGCTGAATCCGTCGATGACCAGGACCACCTCGGCGCAGGGCAACTCTGGAAGGTGACCGGCGGCGTGCAGTTGGCGGAGCCGTTCGACGGAGTCGATGCCGCGGGTTCGGAAGACGTCCTCACGACGGGTGAGCATGGCGCGGATCTCTTCGAGTGTGCGGCGGATCCGTTCGCGGTCGGCGCGGCTCGCGACGCCGCCGACGTGGGGCAGTCCGGTGAGGGCGTGCAGGCCGGCGCCGGTGAGGTCGAGGACGTATACGGCGACCTGCCGTGGGGTGTGGGTGAGCGCGAGGGAGAGGATCAGCGTGCGCAGCAGGGTGGTCTTGCCGGACTGCGGGGCGCCCATCACGGCGACGTGGCCGCCCCCGGTGGTGAGGTCGAGGGTCCACAGGTCTTGACGTTGGCGGGCGGGATCGTCGAGCAGGCCGAGCGGGATCTGCAGAGAGCCTGGTGGCTGGCGCAGGTGCATGCCGTCGGCGTCGACACGGATGGGGCCGGCGATCTGGTCGAGGGTGAGGCACTCGGGCAGGGGTGGCAGCCAGATGCGGGGGACACGGATGTCCCCCGCCGCCTCGGTGAGGCGGGTGGCCAGGACCTTGAGCGGGGTGGGGCCGGTCGTGCGTTCGGGCAAGGTCGGTTGGGCTGCGGCGCGGGCGCTCTGCTGGTCGTTGAGGGTGAGGTTGTACAGGCCGTATGGCAGTACGAGCGGGCCGGTGGAATCTGCGGGCTCGGGCTCGGTAAGGGGTGGTCGGTAGGCGCCGGAAACATAGGTGGCCTTGAAACGCAGGTAGACGCTGGTGTCGACCTTGAGGTAGGCGAAGCCGGGCAGGGGCGGGAGGTGGAACGCGTCGGGGCTTTCCAGGACGGCGCGGCTCTCATCCTCGGAGAAGGTCCGTAGCGCGAGCCGGTACGACAGGTACGTCTCGAGGCCGCGTAGTTTCCCTGCCTCGATGCGCTGACTCGACAGCAGCAGGTGTACGCCGATGCTGCGGCCGATCCGGCCGATGGAAACGAGCAGATCGATGAAGTCAGGGCGAGCGGTGAGGAGTTCGGCGAACTCGTCGATGACGACCAGCAGGTGGGGCAGGGGTTCCAGCTCGGGCCGATGCGATCGTAGGGCTGCGTAGTCGCCGATGTTGGCGATGTCCCCCGCGTTCCGGAGCACCTGCTGACGGTGCTGAACCTCCCCGGCGAGGCTGGCATGGGCACGTTCGATGAGGGCGGCGTCGTCTTCCAGATTGGTGATCAACCCGGCCACGTGCGGGAGATCAGCGAAGGGAGCGAAGGTGGCGCCGCCCTTGTAGTCGATGAGCATCATCGCCAACTGCTCGGGCGGGTGGGTGGCGGCGAGCGCGAGGACCAGGGTGCGCAGGAGTTCGCTCTTGCCGGATCCGGTGGCGCCCACGCACAGGCCGTGCGGTCCCATTCCAAGCTGGGCGGCCTCCTTCAGATCGAGCAGGACCGGGGAGCCGGTGTCGTCGGTGCCGATCGGGACGCGCAGGAAGGCCCGTTCGGAGCGGGGTGCCCAGAACGCCGTCAGGTTCGGAGCGTCGAGGTCGGGGATGCCCATGAGGGTGGCGAAGTCGGCGGCTCCGGCATACGGCGTGTCCTCGACGGAGTCCGCGGACAGACGGAGTGGGGCGAGCATCCGGGCGAGCGCTTCCGCGGTGGCCGGTCCGGTGGCATCCAGTGCGCCGGTACTGACCACGGGAAGTTCCTCGCGCAAGTCCTCGATGGTGATCTGGTCGCCGCCGACGGTGATCCGTACGGCCACGGAACCGGGCTCGTGGACGCGCTGGGCGACCAGGTGGACGACGGTAATGCCCATGAGCTGCAGGGAGACCGCCTCATCCGGGCGAGGCAGCTCGCGAGCCGGGGCGCCGTGGCCGTCATGGACGACCACCAGCCGACGCATCAGCGTCAGCGCCTCCTTCTGCTCCAAGCCACGGCGGATCTCGGCGGCATAGGTGGCTCGTTGGGTCAGGTCCTCGCGAAGAAGCGCGGTGAGCGCGGCCGGGTCGGGCGCGATCCGGCGGGCCGCCACAGGGCCGTCGCGCAAGCCCGGGTCGAGGACGTGCGGCAGCCAGGTGATCCAGCCCCAGTCGGCCCGCCGCTGCTGCGGGATGGCCAGAGCCAACTCCACGTCGTCGGGGGCGTGGAAGACGGCGAGCTGTGCAAGCAGTGCCCGCACGACCGCCAGCCCGGCCTCGCGGTCCGCGACGACACTGATGTTCCCCACCCGGTCCATCGGGACGGTCAACGGCATGTCGGCGGCGACGGAGAAACGCCGCATGAGGGCGGTGGCCTCGGCGAGCATGAACGGGTCGGGTGGTTGCAGCGCCGATCCCTGTTCCTTCAGGTGCATGGCCGGTCCGGGCATCTGCCCCGCTCCCGCGCGCAGCGACAGGAAGTCGTGGTCGGTGCGGCGCCGCTCCCACAGCCGCGCCGGATCCCGTACGACGTCGTACAGGCCGAAGGGCGGCGGGTGCAGCAGACCGCCACGGGCGCGGTCCTCGCGTTCGGCGGCCGCGAGTTCTTCGCGGAGTCGCTCCAGATAGTCGAGGTAGCGTTCGCGCTGCTGCTTACGGGCCCGACCCGCCTGGCCTCGGTGCGACATGACGAGCAGGAGGCCACCGGCTCCCGCGACGACGAGCACGATCGCGCCCAGGACGATGAAGGCGCCGCTGCGGATGATGGTCATCATCACCAGCGACCCCATGACACCGGCCATGGGCAGGATCGCCGTCATCGACCCCGCGGTCCTTCCCTCGGGCATTGTGGGCGGCGCCTCCACCGCCCGTGAATCCGAAGAAGCGGGGAAACGCGTGGTCCGGGCGGGCCGGTGAACAACTCTCGCCGTCACGGCACCTCCAGCGCTCGGGTCAGTGCCTGGGCCGCCAGTCGCGTCGCGCCCGTGTACGTTCCCTCGGCGAGCAACCGGGCGGTGATCTCCGATCCGGCGGCCAGGTGCCGGTCATAGCCGAGCTCTGCCGCGACCACACCTGGGGGAAGCCTCCGCACGGCCTGGTCCACGTCGATGCGGACCCGCGGCGCATGCGCCACGAACACCACGACCGTACGTTCGAGCAGCGCCCCGTGACCCTGCTGTGTCTGGATCTCTAGGGTGCGGCGTGCGCTGAAGGTCCCGTCTGCTGTGGCGGGGGTGACGAGCACCTGGGCGTGCGCGCGGTCGAGTAGCCCGTGGCGGAATTCCTCATCTGCGTCGGCGCCGCAGTCGGTCACGGTGACGGCGAAGAACCGGCCGAGCAGCCCGATCCCCGCCTGGTAGGCGGCCGGTGACAGCTGCTCCGGGTCGTGTCCCGCGAGCACCCATAGCCCTGCCGGGCCGGTCGCCAGATGCGGGCGTACGTCCTCGAAGCCGGATATCCGGGAACCGGCACGGCTCAGATCGCTCAGAGAGGTCGCGTCCGGCACCCTGAGTCGAGAGGGGAGCGACAAGACACCGGGGTCGGCGTCGATCGCGAGCACCCGGTCGGAGCGGAGGTGAGCCAACACCAGGCCGAGCAACGCTGCGACGGTGCTCTTGCCGGCGCCGTCCCGCCCACCGGTCACCACGATCCGGCGGCCGGTCGTCACCGGCGACTGGACTGCCGTGACCAGCTCGGCCAGTTCGTGAACGTATCGCGACGCGCCCGCCACCCGGAGCACCAGCCGGCCGAGGCGACGGATGACCGGGTCTCCGTGCACGACTTGATCGCCCTGCGGCCGGGACATGGTGACCGGTGCCACGCCCATCAGTGGCCGGGCGTCGCGCGCGGAGACGGTCACGGTCTCCGACGGGGTGAGTGGCGGTGGGACGGCGCGGGGAGGTGCGCCGAATCCCGGTGGCGGCCCGGCGCCTGCTGAAGGGTTGATCAGTCCTTCGCCTCCTGCTCCCGTCTCGCCGAGAACGTCACGTTGCCATCGAGGGTCCGAAGCGTCGACCGGCGGCTCATCAGGTGAAGACATGCAGGAGCCGACCGTAGGTGCCGAAGACACCGATCGCCACGGGGATGATCGCGATCACCGCCGCCGCCTCCACTCGGTCGCACATCCGGCGGAGCCGGGCTCTGACGTGCTCACTCGGTCGTGCGGCGAGGACCGCGAGCGGGATCAGGCTGCCACCTGCCGCCGCGGCCGTCGGCCCGTACGGCAGTGGCCCGGGCTGCGCCGTCCATGCCACCAACAGCCCGAGCACTATGGCCACGACGGCCGCTTGTAGCGCCACGACCTGCGTGACCAGCGGGAAGACGCGGCTGCGGCTGGCCACGACGAACACCAACAACAGCGCCAACGGCACCGTCCACCGGTCGGGCGCGGCGACGAGCACGAGTCCGGCGGCCGCGGCCGATACCGCCGTGGCGATGGTGGCGATCGACAGTCCCCGATGAGCGGCGGTCAGCGAGGCCGCCACGTTACGACGTGCGACTTCGGCTCCGGCAGCCCGACGGTCGTCGAGCGTGGCCAACCCTGACGCGGCGAGTGCGAGCCGGGGTAGTACGCCCAGTGCGATCGCCGTGACCACGCTCATCGCCGCCGCCAGCCGAGGCAAGGCCAGACCCGCCGCAGCGCCGGCCAGCCATGCGAGGGCCGGTACGGCTGCGAACCAGGACCCGACGACGCCGCCTCGGCTGAGCGGGGTCGACGCTCCGAGCAGCACCAGCAGCACCGCCGCGATCAGGGCCCAGCCGGACCAGCGTCCCCATTCGGGCCACCTGTTGAGGGTCGCGGCGCTCTGCACCGCCACGGCCGCTACCGTCCCGCCGCCCAAGGTGACCGCCGTACCCAGCGGCTCGTTGACGGTCAGCGCGGCCGTACAACCGCACATCCACAGCACCGCCGCCACGGCGACCAGCAACGCGGGCGCCGTGTTGGACGGGAGAGTCCCGGCAGCGGCGAGCGCCGCGCTCCCCATGGCGACCACCGCCATGCTGGTGGCGGTCCACCGCCGAGCGACCGGACCCCAACGCCAGCCGCGGCCGTCCAGGTCATCGCCGGTCTCCTCGGCAATGTCGTGCACGATCGGAGCGGCGGGAGCATCCTGCGCCTTCACCAGGCGGAGCACGGTCCCGTCGGGGATCGCCGCCTGCTGCAGCGTCAAATCCATATCCAGGACACCGCCGTCGGCGGTCAGCAACAGCCGCAGTCTCGGCGGTGACTCCATCCGGTCATCGACCAGCCGCAGCAACTCCGGCATCAACCGACCGATGGGTTCAGCGGAAGGCAGGACGACATCGGCACGGCAACGCTCACCCACCAGCGTCACACGGCTGAAGGCCATCGCGTCGCAACACCCCGTCGCTGTCGATAAGGATTTACAGCCAGATGGTCGAGTAAATCACGCATACGACACTGTTATCCCAGAACGGACAACGGCGATATTAGGACAGATCACCGAACTGCGCCGCATGTCATCGGCATGTTCTGGTGGATGGCGCGTTGGTCACTTCGTTGGAACAGGCGTGATCACCTGCGGGAGTTGCTGACGCTGCTGCACGGCCCACTGATGCCGTAGGAAGGACCAGCCGACCGTTCCCGCACACACGACGGCCGCCACACACAGGCCGATCAGCACTTTGGTCAGGTTCTCGTCCAACGTCCGCCGGGTCCGGGCCGCACCGAACAGCAAGGCGTCGCGGAGCCTGCGCCGCCGGACCGCCACGGACTCCAGCAACTGAACGTCGTAGTCACGCGCCATTCCAACCTCACCAAGATCAACACTTACGTAGGTAACGCTATGGAATTTCCACATGTCACAACAGGGGTCTCATCTCACACTTCGTGATGTTATCGACATGTGATTTGATCCTATGGCACACATCGGGACAAGATCGTTACCTTAGATGTCGTCATGTCTCTTTCCACCCATCAGGGGGTGCGGTGAAGTTCGACATGGGATCCGCGACGCTCACGCAGCTGTCGCAGAAAACGCAGGGGTCCGGCGACGAGCTGGGCGCATTGATCAAGCAGCTCGTCGTGGCTGCACAGCCGCTCGAAGGCCGCTTCAACGGGGCGGGCAAGGCTGCCTTCGACAACTTCAAGGCCCATGCCGACGAGATCACCGGTGAGCTGAGCTCGGCTCTGCACTCGATCCTCGGCGGCCAGCGCGGCATGGACCGGTCGTTCATCACCGGCGAGAGCGTCATGGCCGAGGAGGCCGCCAAGACCATGGGGGCGGCCCCCTTCGACGCGGCCCGGTTCCGCGGGGCATAGGGGGAACGGGACCGATGGCTTCAGGATCCGGGCGCCGCAGCTACGACACCGCCGCCTCGGCACAGACCCAGACGCACCTCCACTCGATCATCGCCCGGCTGGAGACGCTCATCTCCCAGCGGGACGCCGACGTCAAGGCCGCGATGGCCGACTTCCAGGCCGACGGGGTCTCTGATCTCTACCACGCCAAGGAAGCCCGCTGGAATCACGCGGCTAACGAGGTACGCCAGATCATCGCGCTGGTGAAGGCCACCCTCGAAAGCAACGACCTCACGGCACACGAGACCCTCACCCGCGCCAAGTCCGCCGTCGACGGGATCGGCTGACCACTCGCCCGCTTGCCGTTGGGCCGGGTCGTGTCCATACCGAGGAAGGATCGTGCGGTGACAGGCTGGGACATCGATGCGTACGGCGTGCGGAGCGTGCTGCGGAAGGTCGACGCCGCGGCCAAACCACTGGAACAGCACGCCAACGCGTTCGGCACCCATCTCCAGGCCGCCTACGAGGGCTCGACCGCCAAGCCCTCCACCGCGGCGAATCCCAGCGGGATGACCGGAAGCCCTATCGTCGCCGCCGCACTGGCCCGTTTCAGTGACCACGCGGCGCACGTGGTGCTGCCCAGCATCGCCTCCCACTACGAGCGGGTACGAAACGGTGCCATCAAGGCCACCGAGGCCTACCTGCGCGGCGACGAGCAGATGGCCGCCAACGCCCAGCGCTACGGCGCCACCGCCTACCGCCCCAGATGACTCAGATCAGCTGACCCGGAGGTCGCACACCCGTGGGGCTCACCAGCGCGTCCGACATCACCATGATCGTGGGGGTGGACCCGGCAGCGCTCCAAGCCGCCGCATCCGGGCTCCGGCAGACAGCCGCCGGCATCCGCAGCGACGGGCAGCACGTCAACGGAGCGTGGAAGGGACTGGCCGCCTTCTACCACGCCCCGGAGGCCGGTCAGTTGCTGGCCGGCATGGCACCACTACAGACTCAGACCGACCAGTTCGCCGCACAGGCCGAAGAGGCCGCAGCAGCATTGGACGAGTTCGCGACCACCGTCGCACCCCTGAAAACACAGCTGGACTCGCTCGCGACACAGGCCCAGACGATGCTGGACCAGCAGGGCAACGATCCGCACTGGCACAGCCACCAGGCCAACGTCAACGCGGAGAACCACCTGATCGGCCAGGTGAACGCCGCCCAGGCCGCCTACTGGGCCGCCGAGATCCGCTGCGCCAACCGCATCAACGCTCTCGACGGCGGCCCCCGGTACGCCGCTGGGTCACCCACCGATCCCAAAGCCGTACCGGCTGGCATGACCCCCTACGGCCTGACGAGCATCTCCACCGGGACCCCCACGCCATGGGGTACTCCCGGCCAGCGCACTCCGACCTGGTGGGAGGGCTCGCTCCATATCCTCTGGCACGCGACCAAGGGCTTCGTGGTGGATGGTCTCTGGGGGACCGCCAAGGGGATCTTCGGCCTCGTTAACCCTTTCGACTGGAAGACCTTCAGCGGCTCCTGGAACACCATCTGGGACCTCGGCCAGGGCATCGATCCCTGGACGTACCTCGCCGGCGGGCACCAAGCCCACGACAGCAAGACCGCATGGGCCAACTTCGGCAAGGGTTTCATCGCCTACGACGAATGGGGCAAGGACCCCTCCAGAGCCGCCGGCGTGGTGCTGTTCAACGTCGGCACCCTCGGCATCGCCGAGCTCAAGGTCGGAAAGCTCGGCAAGGTCGGAGACCTCGGTGCCACCGGAAGGGCTGTGTCCCTCCTCGGCAAGGCAAGCGATCCATTCAACGTCGCGAGGCTGGGTGTCAAGACCTCCTTCCACCTCGGCGGCAGAACAGCCGATCTCTTCAAAAGCCGCGCTGTCGATCTCAACCGTCTGGACGACCTGACCCGGCAGATTCACGATCACTACGGTGCCCAGGCACCACGCAAGACGCTCGTTCCAGTACGCGACCTGGTCAAGCGGCTCGGACAGCCCCTGGAGCACCGCTTCGCTCAGATCGACGACACCAGCGGTACACGGACGGGTGGTCACCCTTCCGGTGGGACCGCTGCTGGGCACGAACCCCCGGGCTCTGGCGGAGGCGGAACGGACAAGAATCCACCGCACACCTCACCGTCCACACCGGCACCGCGTCGACCCTCGGCAGGAACGGGATCCGGAATCGAACCGCTACTCGTCCAGGCGGGCAAGCATCACATCAGTGCCCCGAAACTGAGCGGTGAGGTCGTCACCCACCCGCCCCGCGATATGGGCCCCGCGATCGTCAATGAGCACACGGACCATCCACAGGGCGAGTCGGGATCCAACTCCGGCCATCATCACGGGTCAGAGCATGACGGAACCTCATCTCCCCCTGATCACGGTTCCCCACAGGGCTCCAGCGCTCTGGGTGGCGGCGGCAGGACCCCGAGGAGTGGCTCCAGTGGCCCTCCGCACTTCGGGACGGGCGAGCACTCCGTTCCACTCAATCCCGAGGGGAACAAGGTGCTCGGCGGGCGCATCCTGGCCGGCGTGAAGAATCTCTACGAGCCGTATCGTGAACCGATTGCGCAGATGAACAAGCGCATGGCGGTCATCCGTTTCGAACCCCGGCATGATGCCCCAACCGACTGGGCTCGGAAGATGGAGGCCTCCAGGATCTCGGCCGTCCAGAAGGTCAAGAGCTTCAACTTCCTGGGATTCGAAACCGATCACATCGTTTTCCCTGCCAACGTGTCATATAAGCAATTCGCCGACACGATCGCTCGGATCAATGAGGATGCCCACACCGCTGGTGCGATCGTGCAGTTCCCCCCGCCGCCTCACCTGCGGGCATTTGTGGACCATTTGGCGCCCTCTAAGGATGTTGACGCGCTGCTCGGCAGCCGGTCCAACCAGGTAACAAGTGCGACTGCGGACGGTATCGCCCGCATCGTGAATGCGCATGCTCACGGCTCTCCCTTGGTCGCCGTCGTGGGAGCACGAGGCTTCGTTGGGCAAGGTGTGGTCCACCTACTGGGCCAGAAGGGCCTTGAAATCATTCCGCTCGACCTGGGCGACGACCTCAGGCAGGTCCGCCATGCAAATATTGTCGTCTCAGTAGCAGGGAGCCCGCACATCCTCGGCCCCGAACACCTGCTCCCAACCCATCAGCTTGTCGTCGACTCCGGATTCGTTCCACAAGAACCTGGCGTCTTCTTCGGTGACGTTAACTCCACTGCCTATGAAATACCCGCGCGAATAACACCTGTCCCCGGAGGCACCGGCCCCGTAGAGATGGCTGTCCTCTTGGAGCGAATGATCCGGACCGTGGTGGACCCAAATCTTCCAAGCTGGAAGATCACCCCTTAGGCCATGCCGAACAGATAACTACCCCCCTCGATATCTGGCCTGGACCACGGAGCCGCAATTTCCAAAGCACGGGCAAGGCGCAGGATCCGATGTTCTTCATGGTGCGCCCCGACGATCTGCAGGCCGACGGGCAGTCCATCGGTGGTCAGGCCCGCCGGGACGCTGATGCACGGATGGCCGCTGAGATTGAAGACGGAGGTAAATCCCACACTCATCGTCTGTCCAGGACCACTGTGCGGGTGGGGCCGGTTCGGAGTCGTGGGGGTGACAAGAACGTCAACCGATGTGAACAGTTCATCAAGCGCACGCTGGTTGTGACTTCGAATTTCCGTCGCTTCCGGGTGAGGAGCGTCCATACCTCTCGCAACTCGCCAGGCCGGCCACGGATCCCGCAACTCCAACGAGTCGCTCGACCACGTGATCTCTCCTGCATCGGCAAGCTTACGGGCTGCCGCGTACGCCACATCCGCAACTTCCCGGTCGCAGTCCACAAAACCCAGGTCCGACGACCAGAAGGCGCGCGACGGCATCTCGTTTCGAGAAGCCCCGCGAAAGTGAACAGCGGCACCGAGATCTTTCATCAGCAAGGACAACGCCAGCTCGACGTCAGCCACGTTACGTGCCACCACGCCAGGAACATTCAGCCCGCTCTCATCACGAGTTGGGAGAATCCCATTGGTCGGTTTGATCCCAACAATCCCGCACCATGCCGCGGGAATGCGGGTCGACCCAGCACCATCGCTCGCTGTGGCCATGGGCACTATGCCTGCCGCTACCGCAGCCGCGGATCCAGCGGAGGATCCACCGGGAACACGGTCCGGACACCATGGGTTCGCGGTTGGCCCCCTCTCGGTCCGTCCCCAGGTCTGCCACTCGGTGCCAGAGGGTACGGATGTCAAACCGAGGGGAACACAACCTGCTCGGATCAGGCGGTCGGCCGCGAACGACGTCAGGCCGTCCCACGCCTTCACCCCGATCGGAACCCCGGCCAAGGGCAACGAGGTCCGCACGCCCGATCCATCGACCTCGTCCGCAAGACCTCGGGCTCGGTCCGGCCATACCTCGGTGAACGCCCGAAGCCATCGGTCCACCCCGGACAGGCGCTCTAGTGCGGACGAGATCACGTCGGCCGCACCAAGTTCACCCTGAGAGACCAAGTGGCCTATGTCGGTGGCACCGAGCTGCAGATACCGATCTCCCCGCAGCATCTATCTCCTTCGACGGCCTATGACGCAAGGATATACTGCCCAGTGATCGTCGATGCCGAGTCGCGTGGAGCTGCGAGATGACGGAGACCAGGCATACGATTATGGAAATAGACAAGCATGGAACTCGGGTCTTCAAAACCATCCTGAAATGGCTTCACGATAACGGCGAAGCCCACTGCCTTGCTCGAGTGTTCGAGCCACTGGACGACAAACCCATAGTGGTTATCTCCGAAATTCGGAGCAATCCGGATCATCGCGATATCGGAAGCGAGCCGGCAAAGGTGGCGGAAGCGTTGCTTCGCCTCTCCGAACTCGCAGGAACCCTTTCTCCCACCTCAACGCTCTGGCTGCTTCATCACGGCGATTTTTCCTACTACGACGGTGGCGGTGAGGACACCTTCACCCGGCTCACGATGATCTGGGACGGAGATCATTTCTATAGTTCGCTGGATAGTTACGAACTCCTGGAATCATCGACTGTACGGGAACTCGTAGGGCCTCTCTCGCTCGAATCCGTACCACAAGTGCTTCAGCAGCTGGATTGGAACTACTGAACCCAGATCCACCGGCTTGGTTTCGGGGCGACGGTTTCGTCGCTGGGCTGTACTCGTGGGGGCGCGGTGGGACCGCTGCCCTGTCCAGCTTGGGCACATCTCTCCAGGTTGACCCTGTCAGGGGGAGGTCCGAAGGTTCGGCAGGAGGTTGAGCATTCGCACTGTCCTGTTTCGTATAATTGTGGGTCTAGACCAGTGATCGAAATTTCGTTTTCGCAGGTCGGAGCATGTTTTAATTCTGAAGGGGGCGGGCCGGTCAAGGCCAGTCCGGCCCCATTCGGGCCCACAGCTGTGGCGGTCGTCGGTCTTCTCTTATGGGGATCCAGTCTGTTCGTAGCCGAGCCATCTCCCTCTGCGTATGGGGTATCCCGTGCTACGGGGAGCCCGTACTCGTCTCCCTACTCCGTCGCGCTATCGTCACCGGCCGCCTGCGGAGAAACGTCGGTGGGTTCGGGTTCAGGTGAGCTCATGCCGGGTCGCCCTGTCGGTGGTTGGGTCGGTTCTTCGACGATCTTCTTTGGCCGGTAGCCCCGCTCTTCGGGTGGGTCGATGAGGATCCTCGCTGGTCGGCTAGGGCTGGTCGTCATGAGTTGCACCCTCGTTCGTGGTCTGCGGGTCGATGAACTCGAGGTATTCAAGGTCGTCGAGGCGGAGGTAGAGGCCGCAGCTGCCGTCGACGCGTTGGTTAAATCGACCGTCGAAGGTCATTTCCCAGGCCGATTCTAGGAAGATGTCGAGTGGGCTGTGGAGGGCGAGGTTTGAGTTGTTGCCGAACCAGCCGCCGACCCAGTGTCCGCTCTTGGTACGTGCCCGAATGAAACATGGGTCGCGATCGTCGATCGCGTGTCGCCATGGGGGCGTGGGGTCGTAGACGGACTTTTGCTGTCGCCCCTCTCGCCGGGAGATCGCCCAGGCCAAGGCCGCCGGGACGGCGAACAGCAGGATCAGGGCGAAGACAGCCACGGGGCGCGGGTCCGAAGCCGGGATCCAACCTGCGTTCTTCTTGAAGATCAGATTGATGAGCGTTCTGCCGAATACTGCGACGTAGACAGTGTCCAGGACGATGCTGGCGGCGACAGCCAGGAGGACGCGTTCGGCAAGGTCGCGCTGGCGGGGGCCCGGGCCCCGGAAACGTTCGCGCGCGAACTGGTAGCTGACTCCAGGAAGCACAAACAGGACGAGTAGTCCGATCTGCCCGATGGTGTTTGGTGTCTGCGGGATCTGACAGCCCTCCGCACATCCTCAGTGGTCTTGTATGGGTTCGGGTCCCGTATGAGGATAGGGCTACGAACGGACATTTTTGCGAGCGCTTGGGCGTTGGAGGACAGGTGGACTTCGACGAGATGTGCGATGTTCGCGACGCGTGGGTCTCCGCCGAGGTGGAGCAGGTCATCGACGGCCTGCTTGGCCCGGATCAGGCGGAGAGAGCGGACCACCTCTTCGGCTTTCGCGCCGGGCACGGAGACTTGGCCAAGGCCCTAACCCTCGTCTACATCGCGTTCCGTGACCTTCACGCCGACAGTCCCGAGGAGATCGCTGAGCGTCTTCAGGCTCGGCAACTCGTGTTTTCATTGGACAGGGAAACCCTCGTCTACTCGCTGGTGGAGCCGGTGGTTCGGGCGGTTCGTGCTGGCAGAATTCACCGGACTGCCTGGTGGAACATCGGTGAGTGTTACGAGCTTCTTCTCGAACTCTGGGTAGGCGACCGGTCACTGCTCTACTCGCCAGAAGAGATCCGACAGGATCTCATCGAACTCTGGGATGTGGATGACGAGCCGGCGCTCGACGCGATGGTCACGAACAAGTACACCCCCTACGCGCTTTTGCCCGAGGACCTACTCAAAGTGCCGACCGGGCATCTGGTGTTGATCACCCGGAGGGAAGAGGTCCGTGGGGCGCTTGAGCGAGGGATGGAGGAATGGCTGCTCGCGCATCCGGCGGCACGTGCCGGTCGGCCGGACCTCGTCGAAGCGGCACGAAGAGTCCGGATACGCAGGAGGCTCGATGAATATCTGGCCCTCGTACCCATGGACAACGAGCTTCGGGAATCGGTGAACCGGGACTTCCTGAGTTGGGATCAACGGCTCCAGCAGTTCGTCATGGCGCTGACCGGGTTCGAAGCTTGGCTCGCGAGCCAAGCCGACGAGGACAGTCTCTACCGCCACCAGGCCTTGGCCGCCCTAAGCGGTATCGAACAGGAGGAATTCCAGATCGGCGGAGCCCTTCCCACGCGCGCCGATCTGGCGAATCAGCCGTATGCCGCGCCATCGTGGATCGGTGATCATGTGGTTGCTGAAGGGGCGAGGAACTGGCATCGGCGGGTCGGCCCCTATCCGGTCTGGCTGACCACGGCGGAAACGGAGGTGCATGAAACGCTTCTCCGGGGCCTGCTGGACAAAAATGATCGCTGGGAGTTCGGACATTTTCTTGACGACGAGATAATGCACCTGGCACTGTTCGTGCCCGACGACTGCGAGGACGGTGATCTGCGGATCACTTTCACCTACCCTCTGACGAGCATCAAGCACGCATGGGAGCTGTTGCACCTTGGCGCGGCCGGCTATGTACGTTTGACCATCCTGCGCCTTAACGATCATGGCGAGGTCGGGGTAGTAGGCGCCATGGCCGTTCAGCTGCCCGCAGAGCTTTGCCAGGTCATCCAGACCGAGGCCACGCGGTCCTTGCGGGCTCTCGTCGGTGATGACATGAACGCGCTCCAGGATGCATTCACCACCTACGACGCTGCGCAGATCTCGATCAATGCGTTCGAGCTCTGCGAGAACGCCAAAGCCGAAGACCTCCTGGACGAGCTGACCAGCACGCCGTCGACCGGGGCGACGGCAGAGCAGGCCCGTTTCCAGAGTGCGACCAGAACGGCGGCAAAGGCACGAGCCGAACTCTCGGCCGCACGGCTCGACGGGCGCGAAGCCGCTGCCCTGACCGCCTCGCTCGCGAACGCGATCGAGGAAAAGGAGCGTGCTCGGGAGGTCGCTCGTGGCCGATACCAGCGGAGAACTCCTGTCGAGGACAGACTCGCACCGCTCGCGGCTCTCCTGCCGGACGACGAGACGTCGTTCGTCCACCTGACGATCGTGAAGGGGGACCTCTACGCGGTCTGCCTGAGCAGGCAGGACTCACATCCGCTGGTTGAGATGTACTTTCTGAGAGTTTCCGTTCGTCGCTTGCATGAGGTCAGCACCGCGTGGGCGCCGGCAGGCCTACGAGCACGAGCGGAATTGGCTCACTACGGGCCTGATGGCCTGATGGCCCTGCGTGATGTTGCCCAGGGCATCGTCGCCTCCGTCCCTACCGGAACCAAGCGGCTCATTCTGAGCCCGGTATCCCCCCTCGACCAACTACCGCTCCACGCCGTCTCATTGCATGCAGATCACGGAGACGCCTGCATGCTCGACTACTTCGACGAGGTCGTCTACGCGCCCACCCTCAGGCTTGTCAGTCACCTGAGCGACCGTCGGCGCGCATCCCGACCCCCTGTCTTGATCTCGCATTCAGGAGCTGGCGTCCCAGGATTCAAGCCGCTGATCGGACCGGAGCTCGAAACCCGCGCGCTCACCGCCCTCTACCCAGATGCCACGACCATCACCGAACAAGCAGCCACCCGCGACGCTGTGCTCCAGGCCATGACCGGCTCCAGCATCGTCAACTTCTCCGGCCACGCCTTCACGGACTCCGACCAGTGGTCCGACGGCCTAGTCCTGGCAGGTACCTCCCTCGGAAGATCCCTCCTTACCAGCGGTCATGTACTCGCCCATCCCGACCTCGGCGGGGTTGAGCTCCTGACCTTGAACGCGTGCAGAACCTCCGGTACCGGCAGCAGGACCCCGGCGGTCCACACGCTCCGCGGCATCGACGGAGCCTTCCTTGCCCGTGGCGTACGGGCCGTCGTCTCCACACTCTGGGAGATTTACGACCCTTGCGCGCTCATCTTCTCGATCCTCCTGCACGCCAGCGTCGCCATGGGCGAATCACCCATCAAGGGCTACCAACGCGCCGTGGGTTACCTCCGCAAGAGCGGTTGGAGAAACCTGCATTTCTCCCTTGAAGAGACACCCGAGTCCTTCCTTCAGGACTTCCTCGATACCCACCGCCCTCAATGGCGCGCTGAACTGGACGTATACGGTACGGACCACCTCGCTGTTTGGGGCGCATTCAAGATTACAGGCGTAGCTTGGTGAAGACTCTCAGCCCCGCAGCGCCGGTCTGGCAATTCACCTTGAGCCGCCGGTCGCGATAGCAGGTAGTCGTCTCCAAAACAGCCCCATGAAACGTCTGGCACATCCACCCGGTTCCGCAAGCTCGGACATCGCATCTGTGCGCACGTCCTGATCTGCTGGCTCGCCCTGCCCCTGGCCTCGGGGCGCCGCCGCCGCAGTGCTGGTGGCGGTCGGCACCGTGTGGTGCACGGTCGCCGTGCGGTGAGACAGTGACCGGTGACCCGGGTCCTGGTCGTCGCCGCCAGCGCGTTGGTGCTGTACGTCCTCGCGCTATACGGCATCGCTCACGGCCCGGTCGGCCATCACCGGTGGCGCCATTTCTGGTGAAGACGGATCACGTCCATGCCGCGCTGCGCGGCGAGTTCTACCGTCGAGCCCGGTACCAAGAGCACGCAGCACCTCCGGATACACGGGATGCATCATGTTAGAGACCAGTAGCGCGCACAACAGTGGTTCCCCATGGGGAGCATCTTGATCGATACGCACAAAGAGCTCCCGACGCATCGCAGCGTCCAGCACCGAGGCGTCCTTACCCACGGTCCGTACGATCTGGTCCCAAGACAGCAAGCTCTGGTTTCGGGCAGCACGGATCAACGCTTCGCATACCGGCTCCACCAGATGGCCCACTTTCATGGCAAGACTCCGGCTGGGCGGTTCTGGTCCGCGCGCTGAAGCAGGTGGGGCTGGCTTGAGAAGCTTCACGCCGGCGATCTCTTGCTCTCCGAGCCTCCCCCACCATGCGGTCGAAGCTTCGCTTGGATTTATGGGAGCTCGTACCACGCGGATCGAGAACTGCGAGTATGAATCTCAATGTCCAGCGCACGCAAGCGCTGCCTGATGGGCCCTTGGTTCTCTGCCGACACGCTTGGCAGCAATAGAGACGCCTGTCGCGTGAACGCACGCGCCCGGCCCAGATCCGACTTGAGAAGGGCATCCTGCGCCAGTTCGATGAATCGAGTGACTTTTCGTTCACCGGCCGTGCTGGTACCGCTTGGATGCTGGCTGGCCGAACCGGTTCCCAAACCGGTCAGCTGGTGGAGCTTCGGCTCGGGCCGGGGGATCCGCTTGAGCCAACGATCGTGCGTGGCCAGCGAGTCGCCTACCCGCTTCTTGTCCGAAAACGACAGTCTCTGGTAGACGGCCTCAGCTTTGTCTCGGAGACCCCAGGCATGCGCACCGTCTGTATCGCCGCAGGCCTCGATGAGCGCAGCAAGTAGCCCTTCTATCTCCTGCTTGGCCTCCCGCTCGAGAGGCGTCGCCGCTGTCTCTGGTTGGGGAAGCGGCTTGGCCGCGGGCCGCGAGACCTTCCGGGAACGCTGGAACTGATCAACCACCAATCCGGCAGCCACCCAGCGACACAAGAGCGCGTCTTGAAGGCAGGCCGTCATAGGCGGGTCTGCCGAGCCAGGCGATCGACGAGCGCGCAGGTGGCGATGGTGCAGATGAAGAACGCTGAGGCGGTCCAGAGCAGGTGCGTCTCGGCGTGGTCGGCGGGCAGCAGGATGGAGGCGGCCGTGCCGCACATGCCAGCGGTGAATGCCGTGACCATCTGCAATAGCCGGGTCACCGGTCGCCCGGGCATGTGGGCGAATGCCTCACGGAAGCCGTACGAGACGGCGACCACGATGAGAGTCAGGGCGCTAATGGTTAAGGCGTCCCCCGATCACAGACTGATTGCTCACCACGGACCGCCCGGAGCCGGATCCGACTTGCATAGAGCGGCCGTCTTTTCGTTGACCGCTATCGGACGAGTCCGCCCGGTTGAGGCTGGTGCCGCAGCGGGCAGCACGTTGTCGTGGCGGCCGACGGTGGAAACGGTGGAGTGCGCTTCGGGATGAATCCGAACGGGCCGGTTTCGCAGGTCGCGGTGCTAGTCGACTTCGAGAACCTGGTGTACGGGGCCGGCAAAGGGCTACCGCCGGGACAGGGCAACCCGGTCCCCTACGAGGCGCTGGCCCGGCTCTGCACCGACTACGGCAACGCGTCGGTCCGCCGCGCGTACGCCAACTGGGCGGACCCCCGCTTCGGGCGATACCAGGAAGACCTCGCGATGAACGGCGTTGATCTTATCCAGGTACCCCGCATCGGCACGCAGACCAAGAACGCCGCTGACATCCGGATCGCCGTCGATGCGATGGAGACTCTCATCAGCCACCCCGTCGTGACCGTGTTCGTCCTGGTCACGGGCGACAGTGACTTCTCTCCACTCGTCCAGCGGCTTCGCGAGTTCGGCAAATGGGTCGTGGGCGTAGGCACCGAGGCCAACGCCAGCCGCCGCCTGGTCTCCATCTGCTCGGAGTACAAGTACTGGGGCACCCTCGTCGCCGAGGTCGACCCCGCCACCAGGCCTGCCGTGTCCGCAGCCTTCGACATCGGCGCGGCCCACCGCCTGCTCAAGCGAGCCTTCGAGGAAACCTCCAGCGACACCCCGACCGCCTCCGCGGTGAAGGCCAAGATGCTCGCCCTCGACCCTGCCTTCGATGAACGCAACTACGATTGCCGGCGCTTCCGCGACTTCCTCGCCACCTACCCCCGCGTCAGACAGTCCGGAAAATCCGGCGGCGACATCCTCCTGGAACTGATCGCCGACCCCGCCACAAATCTCGACAAGGGCAACCGGACATCTCAATAGCGAAGACACGACCGGTTCCCGCAGTTGGTCTATTCGCTGCCTCAAGCAGATCTCAGATCAGCCTAGTGACCAGTACTCAGCGTGGCCGAGGATGTCGGCGGCCCACTGGTAATGGCCAGTGTCGCGGAGGTCCATCCCATCCTGTGGATAGAGGTCGCAGGACAGCAGCGCACCGGTCAGCAGGTACGCCACCAGCGCTCGCCTCCTGGCCGGGGTGAGGGGGTCCGCTGCCCGCTTGAGCAGCCGGTTTCTAGTTTGGATGTGGTCGTCCTCGTACATCCGGTAGAAGCCTCACGCGGCCGCCACGTCATACAGCGGGTCACCGATCATCGTGAAGGTACCGAAGTCGATGACCCCGCTCACCGCCGCGCGATCCCGCATGAGGATGTTGCCCGGGTACAGGTCACCGTGGATCACTCCCACCGGGCCTGCATGGGACTGCGCGAACTCGGCGAGCAGCGAGTCGACCCGGGCGGGCGGCGGCAGCGGCCTGGTCGAGGAGCCGTACGGCCTCGCGGGCCAGTCCTCGTTGTCCGCTAACTCTGGCCAGGGACGTTGATTGCAGAGCCATCGACGCGTAGGCGTGCGCGGTAGTGACCGGGTCGGATGCGCTGCCGGCGAGAGTGACGGCCTCGGTGAAGATTCGGCGCGCCAGTGCCTGTTTTGTCGCCGCAGAGATCGTGTCCCAGCGTGTCGTGTCGGGTTCGGCTGAGCTGCGGGCAGGACCCGAGGTGGGTTGATCAGGATCGCGTGTGTCTCGTTCACGACGAGGCCAGGTTATCGGTCGTTTGGGAGCGGCCTCTGGGAATTCGTGGTGACGCTGGACGAGCGCGTGGAGTAATAGTCAAGAGTTGTGGGTGGTGGTGTCGCCTGGCTCGGGTTCTTGGGGGATCTCGGTGAGGGCGAGGGCGGCTTCCTCGCGTACGGAAGGGTCAGGGTGTCCGTGGAAGGGTTGGATCAGTACTGCTGCTGCTGGGTCCTGGGTCGCGCCCAGGATGTAGATGGTGTGGCTGAGGAGTTCGGGCTCCATGGCCGCCATTTCGGGCACCAGGGCTGTGAAGAGGCCCAGGGGCAGGCGGTAGTGGTTGAACGCCTCGCTGATCGAGTTGAGTGCTGACTCGCGGACCGTCCGGTCGGGGTCGTTGACGGTCAAGGCGACCAGCCGGCTGACGGCCAGCACCGCGGTGCTGTGGTCCAGCGCGTTGTTGCGCAGGAGGTCGCCGAGCTCGGCTGCGGCGATGTCACGTGTGCGGGGCGCACGGTCGGTCAACGCCTCCAGGGCATCGTGCAGGGCCTTCATGCCGCGTCCTGTTCGCGGCGCTCGACCAGGACGCCGCGTTCGAAGCGGGCGCCGGCGCGAACCAGGGCAACGAGATGAGGTGCGTTGACCGCGCGCCAGCGGTTCTGGGCAGACTCGGTCAGGGCCTGGGCGCAGCTCAGCTTACTGATCAGCATGGTCCGATTATCTTGGTGGTCGGGGTGGGCAGGCTGCGGACGTTGCGCGGTTGGGGTGCCCGCTGCGAAGACGCTTGATCTCGTCATGCTGAGCGGCCAGTTGCGAGATCGCCAGGGTTTTGAAGCTGGTCAGTTCGTCGATGGCGCTGTCGCGATCGGAGATCCGTTCTTTGAGTTTGGTGTTTTCGGACTTGAGCCGAGCGATGTGTGCGTCGCGGGGGTCGGGGATCTCGCCTGCGGTTTGAAGGGCCTTCAGTCGACGGTCGAACTCTTCGGCCAAATGCTGGTAGGGGCCCGGGTGGCCTCCTTTGGCGTAGAAGCCGGTGCGGGTCACTCCGGCCTCGGCGGCCAGGGTTCGCAGATCGCATCGGCCGCCAGGCGGGATCTCACCTCGCAGCAGCCGATTCATCGCCGACCGGATCGTGATCGCCAGTCTCGTGCTGTCACAGGGCGCACCGAGCGGGTCGACTGGTTGGATCGAGACAGCACGTAATCTGATCAACGTCGCGGTCAGCCGCCCACAGCAACTCCTGATCGTCGTCGGCGACGCACTCCCAATCACCGGCCTCCCCGCCACCTTGCACCAGCTCATCGGTCACGCACGAGAGGACCCGCGCCCAGCGATCACTGACGTGCCGAGTCCCGTCGCGGAGGCCGCCCGTCGGAGCCTGTCCGCCTGCGCTGGCGGCGGTGACGCGAGGTTCGAACTCGACTATGACCGTGACGCCGAGGGGCACGCATTCCCGCTGGCGCTCTGTCGATCGGACGGGTCGACCATCTATATCGATATCGACGCCTACGCAGCCTCGGACGACCACGCGACCTTCCACCGGCAGCTCTCTCGCGACACAATGCTCACGGCTGCGGGCTTCTGCGTCTTTCAGATCCCGCTTGGCGGTGCCTCGCTGAGCCGTACACAGCGCTGACTAAGGCGCTGCAGACCGGTTAGTTCCGGTTCAGCTGCTGACGGCGACCGTAGCCCGGCATTCGAGAACCGAATTTTGGTTGCGCTTCAGCCGGATTGATGGCTTATGGTTGCCGCCATGACGAAGAGAATCGAGTCGTACCCGAGCCGGTGAGCGTGGTCTACGAGCGCAGTGCGCTCGACCGCCCGGTGTCCCTGTTCGATCACGCAGAGCGGCTTCATCAACGCGCTCCTGACAGCCCGCTTCCTGACGGCGGCAAACCGTTCCCCGACGAAGCCGATCACGGATCTCAAGCTCGTGACGAGGCCTCCTACCAGGACCGCAAGGCAGCTCTTGCTGCGGCGTTGGAGACGTTCTTCGCGATACCTGGCGGCCGGCCGGAGGACCTGCACGCGGCTCTCATCCGACCCGAGATCTCCGCACGGACGGTCTGCATCGGCGCACAGCATGATCTCCCTTTCACCCCAGAGCCGGAACGTGCGCGTGAGATCGGCCTCTGGCTCGCACGTTACGGGTATGACCGTCGGCCTGTCATGGTCGGTCTCGCGCTGCTGCGTGAGACAGCGCAGCGGCAGGACATCTCGCTGGTCAAGACGATCGGCCTGTTGAAGTGCTTCGACTCGGCGGCCGTGAAGGTTCTCGCCTCCATACCTGACGCTGCCCCCGAGCTGATCTGGCTGGCCGAGCGGTCCCGCCCGTACCCCCGTAGCTCCGCCGTCGGAGAACTGTGCCGGCTAGCGGACCCAGCGACTCTTCCCTGGCTCCTGCGCCACGCCATGGACGATCGGCGAGGCGTATCGAGCACGCTCGCCCGGCAGATCGCTGAAGTCACGTCGCTGGCCGACGCTCTTGCGGAAGATCCTTGTGATGAGCAGGTCTGGGACCAGGCGGGCAGGCTCCTGCTTGCGATGACCTCGACACGCAACTACGAGACCGAGGTCGGCCGCTACGAAAAAGCCCGGCTGGCCTACCGCCGGTTCGCGGCATCCGCCGTACGGATGACACCTACGTTGGACCGCTGTGCCGCCCTCATCTCGATCACCGAGGATCTACAGACCGGACCCGCCGCATGCCTCCCATGGGCGGATACCGAACGCGAATCCGTGATCAGCGAACTGCTGGCGGTTCTTCGATCCCCGGCGTGGTCGCAAACGCTGAACCTCGGCGTCGGCTCGACGGACCCGACCACCCGGTGGCGGGCACGGTGGGCGAAGGAGGCCGCGCAACGCGGGGCCGGTGATGACACCGCGAACGCAAAGGCCGGCAACCGATTCGAGATCCGCGTCGTGATGCCCGATCCCGACCCGGAGGATTTTCCGCAGGTCGAGACGAGGATCCTGATCGGCGGGCGGCCCATCATCGCTGCGGCGTTCAACAAGGGACCTGCCGGGATGCCCGAGCGTCTGCTTCGTGAGAACGGTGGTCTCCGGGCCGATGTGGAGCCACACGAGGTCAGGCTCGCGGAGGCGTACTGCACCGAAGGCTGCTGCGGCGGTCTCTACGTCACCATCGTCCGTGAGGGGGACCAGGTCGTCTGGCGGGACTGGCGATCGTCTACGAAGGGCGATCCGCCCGGCGAGTTCCGATTCGACGCTGATCAGTACGACCAGGAAGTGGCACGTGCCGAGCGTGACCACTCCTGGGAATGGCCGGCGCGCAGCCTCGCCCGTCACCTGGACGAGAAACTTCGTGCTACTCCCGAAGTCCTCGGCCAGTGGGGATGCTGGATCGACTGGGTGACCGCCTGGATCCGTGACGGCAGCCAGACCCGTCTGCTCATGTCGTACCCCCAACCGCCCAGCCATGGCGATGGCAAGCCCTGGCTGTTGTTCGGGCTGCTCATCGACGCCGATGACCGGGACCCGGCCGTGCAGGCAACTGAACTCCTGGGAACCTTCCGGACGACCGATCCGAAGACCATGGCCGAAGTGGTCGGTGGCAGCCGGGACTACGCCGACCAACTCGGATTCCCCTGGCCCGAAAAGACCCGCTGGTAGCAGCCATACCGTCTCCTGGGCACAGTGGCAAGCCCCCCTCTGCGCCCAGGAGAATGTGACTCAAGAACCGTTTTGTCGTTGGTCGCTGCGATACTCCGGCGGCATGGACATGGATGTGTTCTGGGAGTTGATCGAGCGGGCACGCCTGCAGGGCGAGGATCCCGGCGTTCGGCTGAAGTGGCTGGATGCGCAACTGGTTCAGCGGCCGGCAGCGGAGATCGTCGATTTCCAGATTCGCCTTGACGAGATCAAGAGGAGGGTCGACACCTGGCTGATGTGGGGCGCGGCCTACCCGATCTGTGATGGCCCGTGTTCGGGTGATGGATTTCTGGTATTTCCAGTCGTGGCTGGTCGGTCTGGGCAGGGACGTCTACGAGCGGGTGGCGGCCAACCCCGATGCGCTCTCCGAGGTGCCCGAAATGCAGCGGTTGGTCTGGCGGGATACTGCAGAGTGGGCAGATCATGAATGGCCTCAATGGGAGCTCCTGAACTACCTCGCCTCCACTGCGTACGACCAGGTCACCGGGGAGGACTAGGGACTCTACGACGCCATGGAGATGCGCGGTCATACAAGCGGGTCCGATCCGGACCCGACCGGCGATCGGTGGGACTTCGATGACTCCGCGCAGGCGGCCCGCCGTCTGCCCCGGCTCAGTCGGCTCTTCCCGTTGATCGACCGTAGGGAACGGGACCGCCGCAGCCGCGCCGCGTTCGAGCTCATGCTCACTGAACGAGGCCAGACCGAAGAGGAGTTCTGCGCCGAACTCGGTCTGGAGATCAACCCGTCATGACCGGTCTGAAACGCTGGACGGCCGACCATGATCCACTTTCTGGGCTCGAACGCGTCGACTGGGTGAATCTTCACCACGCCTACGGCGGAGCAGACGATGTACCCGCCCAGCTCAAGGCGCTGCTGTCCAACAAATCGGAGGACCGCCGCCAAGCCCGCCATGAGCTGACCGGCAACATCTATCACCAGGGAACCCGCTGGCAGGCCAGCAGTCATGTCGTACCGTTCCTCGCCGCGCTCGTCGACCACCGCGAGACTCCGGACAGACCGGCCGTGCTTTCGGTGTTGCGTGCCGTCGCGCTCGGAGACCGCGACGACACGGCCTTGCCCTTCGATGCCCGGCGAGAGTTCGCCGCAGCCGAGGCGGTCACTGACCGGGACATCGCCTCGATGCTCGACTGGCTGTACGGAGGCGGTGCCGAAGACGGGAACGAGGCCGAGGAGATCGAGCGCGCGGTCGTCGTCGCTTGGGACCGGGATGCCTATCTCGCCGCGGCCGCTGTCGCCGACCGATTCGTGGCCTGGACAGGCGATCCCGATCCAATGGTCGCGGCGCAAGCCGCAGAACTAATCGCCTGGTTCCCCGGGACAGACGACGCAATTGCCGCTCTGATCGCGATCCCGGAGACTGGGGATCGGGCAGTGGTTCGTGCGAGCGCCAATCTGACCCTGGCCTACCTGTCGGCCTCAAGTCCGGGCATAGACCAACGATTGGTCTGCCTCCTGACAGCCGCCTCATACAGCGTCAGGCTCACCGCCGCCGTCGCCGTGGCGCTCAGGCTCGACAATCGAATGCCTGAGGCCGCACTCGGGATACTGATCGAAGCACGCGACCATGCCGTCGACCTCACCTCGGAACGGTTCCCGCTGCCCTGGGAGCGATCACTCATCGGCTTCGCTTCGATCGCCCTCTACCAGGTGGGCCTTGCCCCGTAGCGAGGGTCGGCTGCTCACCCCGGGGCTTGCGAAGTGGAACGGCAGGCCGAAGTGGATCGCCAGCGCGCGACCGGTCGCCCTGGCCCCTTCCGCTTCTGGCCAGAGTGGTACCAGGCCGTTGAACAGACGCAGGTCACCACCGTGCCGGATGACGGCCAGGGTGGCCTCGGCCGGTGGCCCAGTCATAATCGCGGCAGGACGACGAACCAGCGTCCGGTGCGCGCTCAGCAGGCTCCCCCTGGGCGTGACAGCCACCGGATCATGTCGGGACTATTTGACGGTGATGTAGACGCCGGAGCTGGTCGACCCGGTGAACAGTCCTGCTCCAACGAATTTGATCTTGAATGTGCCGCTGCGCAGCAGGCCCGGGGAGGAGGAGAAGTTCCCGTACTGTTGGTCTTGATCGTCGCGAACTTGCTCCACGACGCCCCGGCGATATGCGTCAGGAAGATCCCCGCACGCCTGTGCCCCTGACACGGCTATCAGTACCGTGTCAGACGGAGCACCACAAATTAGTACAGAACGATATCTGCGGCCCACTCGTAACCCCTCGTAGCGAACGATGGGACTTGACAGGTGTGGCCAGCCGGTGGTCGACGCGGCTGCGGAGCTGCTCTGCAAGAGCGTCGCTCCAGTTTGGCGACCTGTACGCGCAGTCCCAGCCAATGCTCAATGAGCATGACGCATTCTGGAGCCGGGATGCTCGGCGGCGCACCAGATTTACGACGTCCTGGCTGCCCAACGACGCGAACGTGCCGGTAAACGTCAACAACGCTGATGCCGCTCTCGCTTGGAAGGCCGCACTAGGTGTCCTTGTTCGTGAGGACCGTGTACGGTCCGCCGGACGGCCCGATGACGACACTGCTGCCGGTGACCTTGTAGAGGGTGGGCTGGTCGTGGGTGGTGGTTCCCGGGAGCGGTAGTTGTGCTTGCCAGGTCCCGGTGTGCTGGTCGAGGATGCCCAGCCGGGTGGGGCCCGATGAGGGGGACAGCAGGACGTAGACGCGGCCCGCGTAGGTTCCGATCCCCGGTAGCAGAAACGATTCAGGAGGGGGCGTCGCTGTCCACGAGGTGTGGCCGGTGTTGGTGTCGCAGGCGCATACGGCCGTGACCTCCTTGGCCGGGCAGTGTCCGAGCCGAATGGTGTCCTGGCTGGTGCCGCCACTCCAGTCGGTCAGCGGTGTGTGCCCGACGACCTGCCCGGACTGCCCGTCGAGCAGCACCGAGCCCCTACCGAACGCGACCGCCACACGGCTGCCAACGCCGGCGACAATCGGCCGCAAGTCCGACCCGGTCTCGTGCAGACGAGTGAGCAGGCCGTCGACGCGGACTTTCCAGCGCTGCGCTCCTGTGGTGAGATCGAAGCCGACCAGGTAGTGGACCTCATGCCCGGTGGTCGGGGTGTACTCGGTGCAGACGGTATCGACAACCACCGCGCCGCCTGCCGCACTCGGCGTCGTCTCGTAGGAGATGTCGTTACACAGGTGCGGCCATCTCGTCGTCCACAGCACCCGGCCGTCAGTGCGGGAAACGGCCACCGCCCCCAAGTAGCCCGCGAACACCAGCATGCTCGGACCGGCCTCTACCGGATCAGCGATCTCGGTCAGCCCGTGGCCCTCCTCCGGTCCCTTCTGCGGGTCGAAGCGCCAGCGGTCGCTGCCCGTGTGCAGGTCAACCGCCTCCACCAGACCCACGCCCTGACCATCCGACCACTGCGTCAGCACCAAGCGCCCGTCAGAGGTCACGGTCATCCGGCGGGGGAACAGGCCCGCCCGGTGGCGGCGCCAGAACGTACGACCGGTAGCCAGGTTCGTCACGACCAGGTCATTGTCCTGCCGTGCCACCGACACCTCCGCGCCGATACCGCCAGGCCGAGCGAACGTCACAGCGGCCCGCCTCACCCCCCGTACCGGCAGGCCGCCCGGAAGCGTCCGCGGGGACTCCCCGTAGGGGCCGCGGAGCCCACCGCGGAACCAGTCCGCGTACCACTGCGCCGCACTCCTGTGCTCGCGCACCTCCTGTACGACACCCACCGCCGCCAGCACAGCCGACAACATGACCAGCACCACCAGGCGGGTCCGCCACCACCACCGACGTCTCGGCCTTCGCCTCGACGCTGATGGATCCCCGGATGCGGCTTCCACGCTCGTTCCTCCGTGCAGGGGGCACACCGAGCCATCTCGGTCTTCCTTCGATCCTGCACGAGCGGGTGCGCCGCGTCCTGTCCTCGCGGCATCCTGTCCAGATGACGCCACCTCATCAGGAGTGCGCCACATGCCGGCACGTGGCCCTGCGGATCCGCACAGCCGTGTGGGGCATCGCACTGAGCGCGGCCATGGTGTCCTCGCTCTGGTTGCCATGGGCCAGGCAGGGGAACTCGAACTACAGCCTCGACGAACTGGACGGCCGCCATGATTACGACATCAAGACCTGGATCCTGGTCGCTCTGCCGCTGGTCGTGATCGCAGCAGCGGAGGGGACCAAGGAACTGGCGGCGTTCGCCGCGGTCATGACCACGTACACGGCCTACATGGTCGGCACCGGGATCGATCAGGCCGTTCTCGACGCAGGCTCCGGGCTCAGACCCGGCGCGGTGCTCGCGCTGTCCGGATCGATCGGGCTGACTCTGCTGTTCTGCTATCTCACCTGGCGCGGCCCCTGGGGACGGCTGAGCAGCATCTGGCCGCGCCATCACGGCGAGTAGCCTGAGCAGCCGCACATGAGGGTGGCGGGTTCCCGCAGCCCCGGCCGGTATGCCGAGCGCACTCACCTGACCAGCCCAATGGCCGTTAGCCAGAGCGGGAAACATCGGGTCGCCTACAGACTGGACACAGCGTGTTGTCCTTGATCATTGGAGAAGGTGCCGGCGGTCTCTCGCGCGGCCTCGCGTAGCAGGGAGTCGGTGATGACACCAAGGGAGGACAGGCGGGTGTTGTTGGTCAGCCAGGCCGACAGGTCCTCCCATTGCTTCTCGGTCAGGGAGGCGAGCGGCCGGATCCTGCCGTCGGCGACGAACGACTGGTTCGTGAGACTCTCACGGGGCGGTGTGCCGTGGGCGACCCAGGAGCCCACCAGTGACTGGTTGATGAAGTCCGCGGCGGCCGGCTCGTCGAACAGTTCAGGTTCCCTGGACGTAAGGGCCTGCCCCTGGATCTGTTCGGTCCGTTCGGCCAGCCAGGCACCGAGCCGGTCATAGTCACCGTAGGCGTTGGGTCGGGGGCCGGGAAGCGAGACCAGGCTGATGCCGTCGGCGACCAGCACCCGGAAGTTATTCGAGACTTTGGCCGTATCGCCGGTCTGGGCGATGACGCTCTGAGCTCGGGCTTCCAGGAGATGCCCGAGGGTCTTGCTCTCGGCGCTCACAATGTTCTCGAGCGAGCCCTGGTCGTTGATATAGGTGTCGAGCTCGGTGCGCGTGTGGGCGATCTGCGCTCGCAGCACCCGCTCGTAGGAGACCTGATCGCGGCTGAGCCAGACCAGGAACGCATCCATCTGGTCCGAACGCGCCCACGCATGTGCGACCGGCAAGTCCAACGCATAGAGCGAGCCGACGGTCTCGATACGACCGGCAACGACCTCGGCGAGCACCGGCCTCATCGCGGCCAGCGCTTCCAGCCGCCACCCTTCCTTGACCTCAAGCCTTCCATGTCCACCGACCGTGTAGCCGTCCACTGAGACGGGGGCAATCGCCCGTACGACACAGAACGCGGCGTCCTTCTCCTTCGTACCCGGGCCGGTGACCGCGGCCCTGAACCTCCCGCTCGCCACCGACGGAGCGCAACGCGAGAGGGCCGCGGCATCGGCCTTCAGGATCCGAGCACGCTCTCGGCCTTGTTCGATCCCCACCACCAGCGCAAAAAGACAAATGGCGGCCAGCGAAACAGCGCACAGGGCGAACACCCGACCCCGTGACAACCAATTCCTCATCGGTCCCCCTGCTACACCCCGCCGCTCAAGCCGGATACGACCACCGCGATCAAGAGCTCGACCGAACCCGGCCAGCACCCCGCCGGATCCCAAGCCCCGCGACCTTCCATCGAGCGGTAACTGCGGCGAACAGCGCCCACCCACATATACAACATGGAGTGATCATTCGTGGCCATTCTGCGATCAGCTTTCATTTCTCGCTCCGCGCCAGCGGGTCTGTTCTTCGTCCTACATCGAATGGTGATGATCCCGCTGACCCGATCATGCTTGCCGTCGCGAACCCACTGTCATGGTCCATGCACGTGACCGGCAAGTACGGAAGCCGGGAGGCTCAACCCACCGTCGTCCCTCGCGGCATCGCCCAGACGAGTCCGATTGGGTCTGTGCGCGGTGCGTTCTCGACGATCCGCGGGATTGATGGTGCCAGTGATGTCACAGACGGGGCCGCGTGATGCACATCTATGTATGACGATAAGTTCCGCGCCCACTCTGAGACTGGGTGCGCAGAGAACCGGTGGGGGCGTCCGTGCCTGATCTCACGCTGCTGGCCACAGCCGGTGGTGCCACGAGCGTCGCGATCACCGTGGGGGTGCGCTACCTTCGGCGAGCGTGCCGTGCCGCCGCGGCGTTGCATGGCGCACTGTTGCCGGGCACCCGTGTGATGACCCGACTCGGCGGGACCGAGTTGCACCTGACGATCGAGACGCCCGGCACCCACGCCCACCGGATGGAGCCGCCGCGATGAGCGATAACAACGACAGGTTTACCACCGACGCGGCGACACTTCTCCGGAGTAGGTCTTCCGCTCCTGGGGCTCCTCATAAAGCGATCCAGGATTGGGCGATCCGGCAACTGGCCCGGGACGACTTCGAAGTGTTCTATAAGGCCGAGTTCCCCGCTCTGGTGCGCTTCGTGAGCCGACTCGGCACCGACTCCCACACCGCGGTCGATGCCGTGCAAGCTGCCTTCCTCGATGCCTTCCGCCATTGGAAGAGGATCGACAACCCGCGCGCCTGGCTGCGCACGGCCGCCTCCCGTATCTACATGAAGATGTGCTTTTCCCCCGAGACCCCCATGGAGATCCCTGCCTCGGCTCTGATCCAGTACGACGACGTGGCTGAGATGAGCGAGCGAGAGCGGCAGGTACAGGACGCACTGGCGCAGCTACCGGAGAGGCAACGTCAGGTGATGGCCTGGCACTTGGACGGCTACCGGCACCGTGAAATCGCCGAGTACCTCAACATCAGCGAGGCCGCCGTACGGCAGAACTTCCGCCGCGCCCGCCAAGCCCTCAAGCAACAGCTCGGCCTGAGCGAAGAAGGAGAGAACCGATGACCTCCACAAGCCATGACGACAGCGACGCCGCTCTGGATGCCTTCCTCTCCGGAGACGGCGATGGTGAGCTGAACAGGCTCCGCGCCGGCCTGGACCTCGATAAGGGCCTGTCCTCCCTGATCTTCGCCCGGTGGACCGCTCACTCCAAAGTCAAGGTTTTCCGCCGGGCTGAGACAGGGTGGTGGGTCACCGGAGACTGCCGTGAAGGCGAGCCGGTTTCCCCGCGTTCGTTGGACACCGATCATTGAGTCGCTTATGCAACACCTACGCGATCGCCTAACCAACCCTGAACTGGCGGGGAGCAAATAGCTCGATGACTTCAGTGCCCGCCAGCCACTGATTGTTAGCGCTGTGACGGTGGTGAGGGACACGATGAAAGGCCACCTGGTCCGGCAACCCTGGCCAGGTCCGCCCATCCCTCGGCCGAACAAGGATCAGCGTTCATAAGCAACAAAATAGACATCGATCGTTTTTGATTGACAACCTCCGTGCGGTATTGCATCGTTGACTCGAACACCAGTGCGGTTTCACAGAGCCGTACGCGTCGAGGAGGCGATGGACATGCGAGGTTCTGCGTTCAAGCGATGTGGCTGCCGGAACCCGGAGACCGACAGGCCGTACGACACCACGTGTCCCCAGCTCAAGAAGAAGGGCCACGGGTCGTGGTGGTTCCGGTACGACGCTCCGCCCTCTGCCGACGGCAAACGCCGTCGCCCGCGAGTGGGCCCGTTCAAGACCAAGGAGGAGGCCGAGGACGAGCTGATCAAGGAGTTAGCCAAGATCGGCGCCGGTGGCCACGTCTCCGATCGCCAGATCACTGTCGGGCAGTGGCTGGATCGGTGGATCGCCGGCAAGGTCGGCCTCAAGGAATCCACGCTGGCCAGTTACCGCGAGGCCATCGAGCTCTACCACAAGCCCGGACTCGGCCACCTGCGGCTGGTGGACCTGCGCGACCATCACGCGGAGGAGCTCTACGCCGCGATGCTGCAGCTCAACCGCCCGCAACCCGAGAGGAAGACGCGAGATGCTGCGCAGGCTCGTCGCCGCCGGAGCCGACTCGAACAAGAAGAAGCTGGCCGAAGGCGAGGTGCGACGGAAGAAGTCCGTCAAGCCCCTCTCGCCGGCCCGGGTCAAGCGGGTGCATGCGGTCCTGAGCTCGGCGATGGGCGGCGCGGTGAAGCGCAAGCACCTCTCGTTCAATCCGGTCGAGCACGTCGAGCTCCTTCGCGTCACCCTCCGCAAACCGCTCGTCTGGACGGCGGCGCGCGTCGCGCGGTAGGAGACCACCGGAAAAGTACCGGCCCCAGTGATGGTCTGGACCCCCGCGCAGACCGGGGCGTTCCTCGACTTCGCCGCCACGGAACGGCTGTACACGCTGTTCCACCTGGTCGCTTTCCGGGGACTGCGGCGAGCGGAGGTCGCGGGACTGCCCTGGACAGACAACGATCTGGAGGCGGGGACCGCGACCATCCGGGAGACCAGGCCCGACGATGATCTCGATCCTGACAACCCGAAGTCCGAGCATGGCGAACGCACCGTCACGCTCGACGCCATCACGCTCCTGGTGCTGCTGGAGTGGCGCACCGTGCAGGACGCGGAGAGACTCGTGGCCGGGCCGGTCTGGGTCGGCTGCGGGCTGGTCCTCACCCGGGAGGACGGCTCGCCGCTGCGACCCGAGTGGATCTCCCAGCGGTTCGACAGCCTGCTCACGCAGCATGCCGCGATCAGACGTCGGCATGCCGAGGGGTGGATTACAGACCAGATCGCCCGGCGGCACCGGGTCGAGGCGGCGAAGGTGATCGACACGGTGAATGGTGAGCCGCTCCCGCCGATCCGCTTCCACGACCTGCGCCATGGCGCGGCCACGCTCGCCCTGTCTGCCGGAGTGGACATGAAGGTGATCAGCGAGACCCTCGGGCACGCTCGCTCGTCGTTCACCTCGGACGTCTACACCTCGGTCATCCCAGAGCTGGCCAAGGCTGCCGCCGAGGCCACCGCCGCGATGGTCCCGCGCCGCTCTGGACCCACATCGGACCCACACAGCCCGGAAAGACAAAACCAGCGGCCTCTCCGATGAACAAGACATCGGAGAAACCGCTGGTGAGTGGCGGAGGATGGGAGATTTGAACTCCCGATGGGCTTACACCCAAACCGCATTAGCAGTGCGGCGCCATAGACCGGACTAGGCGAATCCTCCTGGAGGCCCGCAGGCCACGCACAGGTTACCGCTCCTG
>JAOPYO010000246.1 GCA_025964575.1 Actinomycetes bacterium | reverse complement strand
CATGACCGACACCAGCACGGCGCCCAGCGACGTCTGGCAGCAGATCCTCGACCACTCCTCCCGCGCCGACCCGTACCCGCTCTACGCCGAGCTGCGCAAGACACCCGTGGTGCGGGCGGAGGACGGGAGCTATGTCGTCAGCACGTACCAGGAGATTGTCGGCCTGCTCCACGACCCACGGCTCAGCTCCGATTTCCGCAACGCCCCCGAGCTGCTCGCCTACGCGGAGGGATCCGAAGAAGACGCTCCCGAATTCACGCCCAGCTTCATCGCGACAGACCCGCCCGAGCACGACCGACTCCGGCGCCTGTTGACGTGGAACTTCGGGCCACCCCACCGCCCCGGTCGGGTCGACAGCATGCTTCCCGACATGCTCAAGATCATCACCAGCGAGATCGACGACTTCGCCTATCCGTTCCCGGTCACGGTGATCTGCCGACTGCTGGGAGTGCCCCGCGAGGACGAACCGCGATTCCAGGCATTGTCCGACGCGCAGATCAAGGCCAGCGACCCGACCACCGCAGGGTTCGCGGAGCGGCAGCGCCGACGCGCCAAGGCCACCGCCGACCTCGGTCAGTACTTCGCCCAGCTCATCGATGCCCGCCACGGCCAACCCGGCGACGACCTGCTCTCCGAGCTCGTCAGCGGCGACGGCCCCGACGCGGCGATGCCACGGGCGGAGGTGCTGAGCAACGCGGCGCTGCTCCTCGTCGCCGGCCACGAGACGACCGTCAACCTCATCACCAACGGCATGCTCACGCTCCTGCGGCACCCTGAAGTGCTCGACCGGCTGCGCCGCGGCGACGAACCCGATCTGGCCACCCACGTGGTCGAGGAACTCCTGCGCTACGAACCACCGGTGCAGTTCCTATCCAACAACCGGAACACCCTGGACGACATCGAAGTCGCCGGCACCACCATCCCCAAAGGCTCACGGGTAACCCTCGTGCTCGCCGCCGGCAGTCGCGACCCGGCCCACATCCCCGATCCCGACCGCTTCGACCCGGACCGCGAGCACAACGAGCACCTCGGCTTCGGCGGCGGCATCCACTACTGCTTCGGTGCTCCGCTGGCCCGGCCGGAGACACAGATCGCGCTCACCGAGCTCGCACGCCGGCTGAAGAACCCCCGACTCGTCGCCGATCCACCGCCCTACCGACCGAATCCCTTCCTGCGAGGCCCCCGCCACCTCCTCGTCGAGATCGACGGCGTCAGCCCCGCACGACCAGGATCGGAACGCCCGACCGCCCTCGGCTGAGGAAAGGCAACGCGACAGCCCGGCCCCTGAGCACGGTGGCCCTACCCGGGACACTCCCTTCTCTGTTGGCATGACCCATGTTGGTTGGTAAATCGATTGAGGCCTGCTGAACCTCCAGTGCGCCCTCCGCCGACGAGTGAGCGGCGGAGGGCGCTTGGTGTAGGGGTGGAGTGAGCCGACCGCGTACGGCGAGGCGGCGCGCCGCGGCGGTCAGGGGTCGGGGCCGATGGTGGCGTGAGGCGATGACGCGGCGCTCCAGCAGGGGACGCTCAGGGCGTCCGCCCGGTCCCTCCGTCCCGGGGAGATCAGGGGTGACCGCGAGGCGTACTGGACGCCCTTACGAAGTCGGCCTGCCTCTGGGGGGTTGCCGCCGGCGGTCTTCGGGGGCCTGCACGACGAGGGTTCCTCGGGCGGTGGCCTGGGACAGTTCCCGGGAGAGCGAGAGACCGGCGGTCCTGACCGCAGGGGCGAGGCGTTCGAGATCGAGCCGCTGGGTGTTCCCGGTGATCGAGATGGCCGCGATCACCTTGCGGCGGTGGTCGAGGATGGGGGCGGCCACCGCGGAGACGCCGACCTCCGTCTCCTCCCGGTTGATCCCGTAGCCGCGTTCCAGGGTGCGGGCGAGATCCTGGCGCAGCAGCCCCGGCATGATGATCGTGCGCGGGGTGTGCCGGACCAGCCCGCCCGCGACGACCTGGCGGAGGCAGTCCGGTGGGCTGAGGGCGAGGAAGAGCTTGCCGGTCGCGGTGCAGTACGCGGGAAGCCGGCCGCCGACTCCGGACAGGATCGGCGTGGACCTACGCCCGCTGACCTTCTCCAGGAACAGGGTGTCGGTCCCGTCGAACACCGCGAGATGGATGTTCTCGTGCGTCGCCTCGTACAGGTCCTCCAGATATGGCAGCGCCGCCTCCCGCAGGCCGCGCGGGCGCGGCACCCGCTGGCCGAGGACGAACAGCCGCATGCTCAGCCGGTAGCCACGCGGGGTGCGTTCCAGGCCGCCCCAGTTCACCAGCTCGCCGAGCAGCCGGAACGCGGTCGGCTTGGCCAGCCCCGTCCGCTCGGCGAGCTCGGTGAGACTCAACTCCACATCGGCGGCGCCGAAGGCGTCCAGCAGCCGGAGCCCGCGCGCCAGGACGGACTTCGGTACGACATCGCGGGGACCGGCGGCGTCCGGCGGCACATCGCTCATGTCCGGATCGTCACCGGAGCCGCCAGGTTCGGCAATGACCTCGTGCCCATCGATTCGATGACGATCGGCGGCGGTCACGGCTGAGTCCCATGGCTCGTGATGGGCACCTCGATGAGGAGCGGTCCGTCCAGGCCGGCGGCGGAGGCGACGGCGTCGCGCAGTTCGCCGGTCTTCTCGACGCGCAGGGCCGGGACGCCGAAGAGACGCGCCGCGCTCGGCCAGTGCAGCGCCGGTGGCGCGAGGTCGAGACCTGTGTACGACCCGAGCGCGGTGGACCGGCTCTTGCTCTCGTCGAGGGTGTCCTTGAGCGTGCGGTACTCCCCGTTGTTCATGATCACGAAGGCGACCGGGACCTGATGGCGGGCGGCGGTCCACAGGCCCTGGATCCCGAACATCGCGCAGCCGTCGCCGAGCACCGCGACCACCGGCCGGTCGGGGTTCCCCAGCCGGGTGCCGATCGCCGCGCCGATGCCCCAGCCGAGCCCGCCGCCCACCGTGTGGACGTACGACCCGGGGCGGTCCTGCCGCAGTACGGTGCGCAGCCGCATGCCGACGGTGATCGCCTCCTCCACCACCACGGCACCGGGAGGCAGACCGGCGGCCAGCGCGTGGGCGGCGGCGAGCGGGTCGAGCGGCGCCGGGCCGTAGGCGGCCAGGGCGGCGGCGTCGGCCTGGGAGCGGCGGCGTTCGGCCGCAGCCCCGGCTGCCGCCGTCCGCGACGCCGCGGCGGGCACCCGGCCTGATAGCGCGTCCGCGAGGGCCCGCAGGGTGGTGGCGACCTCTCCCACCAGGCCGAGTTCCACGCTGAAGTTGCGGCCGATCTCGGCCGGATCGGCGTCGAGTTGCACGATCGGCAGCCCCTCCGGCACGGCCGGGCCGGGCGTGTAGTGGTGGGGCATGAAGGCGTGGCAGCCCACCAGCAGCAGGGTGTCGTATCCGGACAGCAGCTCACGGATCGCCGCGTTGCGTGGCACCAGCATCCCCGCATAGAGCGGGTGGGTGCCGGGGAAGTTCACCCAGTCGTTCATCGGCTGGTGATACACGGTGGCGCCGAGGCACTCGGCCACGGTGACGAGCTCGTCCACCGCGCCGTCCCGGCCCACGCCGTCCCCGGCGATCACGACAGGGCGTTCGGCCGCCGCCAGGATTTTCGCCACCCGCTCGACTCCGCTGGCCGCTCCAGGGCCCGCGATCGGTGACCTACCCGGAACCGCGACGTCGGTCTGCTCCGCCAGCAGATCCATGGGGATGGACACCAGCACCGGTCCCGCGGGTGGCCGCACGGCCTCGGCGAAGGCCCGCCGCAGCACGACGGGCAGGTCGTGGGCGTGCTGGACCTCCACGGCGCTCTTGGCCGCCGAGCCGGCCAGGCCGACGAGGTCACCGGAGAGCATGGGGTCCTGGAGCAGGTGCCGGCGGTCCTGCTGACCCGCTGTGATCACCAGGGGAGTACGCGACCGTTTCGCGTTGAGCATGCCGATGAGGCCGTTGGCGACACCCGCCGCGACGTGCAGGTTGACGAATGCCGGGCGTCGGGTGGCGCGCGCGTAACCATCGGCCATCGCGACCACCGAACCCTCCTGGAGACCCAGGACGTACTCCAGATCGGGGGCTTCGGCGAGCGCGTCGATCAGCGGCAGCTCGGTCGTGCCGGGGTTGCCGAAGATCCGGTCGACCCCCTCGCTGCGGATGATCTCCAGAAGGGCGTCCAGGGGTGTCACGAGAGCTCCTCGGCGATGTGGTGGGCGACCTTCGCGGCCAGGGCCATGATGGTGAGCGATGGGTTGACCGACAGTGACGCCGGGATGAGTGAGCCGTCCCCGACGTAGAGGCCGGCGACGTCGTGCGAGCGGCCGGCCGGGTCCACGACCGAGCGGACTGGGTCGCCGCCCATCGGGGCGCTGCCCTGGACGTGCGAGGTGCTCAGCCCGCTCCAGACGACCTCCCGGGCACCGGCGGCGCGCAGCGCGGCGACCGCGAACGCGCGCCCGTCGTCCAGGCGCGCTCGCTCCATGGGGGAGAACCTCTTGGAGATGACGGCATCACCGCCCGGGCCCAGCTCGATCACGCCGGTGTTCTCGTCGCCGGCCATGACGAGCAGCCCCGCCCAGTGCCGGTAGTCACGGGCGACGGTTGCCAGCCGCCGTCCCCAGAGCGGCCGGCCTCGATCGTCCACGAGGCTTTCGGCGAACGAGACCGGGTCCTGGATGGTCGTCCCCTCGACGACGAAGGACTCCTGATGGTCGAGGCAGTGCGCGGTGATCGGATAGACCTGATGGCAGTCCAGCGGCTCGTCGAACCTCCCGTACACCAGCCGGGCCGGATGCAGCCCGAGCGTGCGGCCGGTCAGCCGGGTGCTCGGCGTGTCGAGCCCGGTGAAGTCCGGGCTGTTCAGCAGGATCTGCGGGGTGTTCAGCGCACCTGCGGCGAGCACGACGACGCGGGCCCGTACGACTCCGGGGACGCCGCGCCGCCGGTGGGCGACTCCGGAGACCGTGCCGTCGTGGATCAGTACGCGTTCGACCGTCGTGTGCGTGCGGAGCCGGAGCTCGCCACGGCCGAGCGCCGGGGCGATGAAGGTGTTCAGCGCGGACTTGCCGGCGTTGGTCGGGCAGCCCTGCAGGCAGGCTCCGCAGCGTGAGCAGTTGTAGTCGGTGTAGGACCGTACTGGCTCCAGCGAGGCGCCGAGCGCCGCGAAGCCCCGCTGGACCCGGTGCACGCTCGGCGTCCAGTCGGCCCGCTTCCGCACCCCCAGCCATCGCTCGACGAGCTCGTACCAGGGATCCAGATCGGCCGGGGTCATCCGCAGCCCGGTCCGCTCATCGAACCTCGCCAGGTCGAAGCCGGCCGCGCGCATCGCCACCTTGGTGTTGATGACCGTGCCGCCGCCGACGCATCGTCCGGCCAGCAGCGCGACCGGCCCGTCGCCGGTCTGGGCGAACCGGGCCGGCCACCACAATCGGTGGCGGGCCTCCAGCTCGAAGCGGGTGTGGTCCTCCGCCGGATACAGCCCGCCGGCCTCGAGGAGCAGGACGTCGTGGCCCCGGCCAGCGAGTTCGGCGGCGATCAGACCGCCGCCCGCTCCGGATCCCACGACGACCACTTCGGCCTCGTCCGGTATCGGGTCGGCACCTGCGGGTTCCGCGTCGCGCTCGGACAGGAATGACCAGTCCTTGTGCAGCCGGCGGGTCTGGGGGGTGGTGAAGCCGATCTCCTCGTGGCCGGTCGGACCGGTGTGCCCGGGAGCGGCGAAGCCGCCGTAGTACGCCTCGATCGCCAGCCGCCGGATCAGCCCGAAGGCCGTGCTGTCGGCCAGCGCGGCGAGCACCTCGGTGCCCTGTCCCGACACGGAGGCCAGCAGCCCGATCGCCGCCCGCAGCTCGTCCTCCTCCCGTTCGGGCATCCCCTCGATGAGCCGCTCGATGTAGTGTTCCGGGCCGATCGCGCGGGAGCCAGGGACGAGCAGCTCGCACATCTCGGCGAGCACCCGTGACTCTCCGGCGCCCAGCACATTTCGCATCGCAAGGCCCCTCAGTGCTTGGCGGAGCCGCCGTCGACGTTGATGGTCTGGCCGGTGAGAAAGCCGCTGCCCTCGTCACAGACGTACAGCAGCGTCGAGACCAGGTCGGCCGGCTCCTCGACGGCGGGGATCACCTGGAGCGCGCGGACCCGCTCGAACCCGCCATCGGCCCCTGTCGTACCGGCCGCGGTGTCGGTGCGGGTCAGTCCGGGCGCGATCGCGTTGACGGTGATGCCGTCGCGGCCGACGGCACTCGCCAGCGCGCGGGTGAAACCCACCAGACCCGCCTTGGACGTGGTGTAGGCGACCAGCTCCGGCGGGCCCAGGAACACCACCGCGGAGACGATGTTGACCACCCGTCCCCAGCCGGCCGCCCTCAGATGCGGCAACGCGGCCTGGGTCACGATGAACGGACCCTCCAGATTGAGCCGCATGATCCGCCGCCAGTCCTCGAGCGTCGTCTTCTCGAAGGGGATCGGAGGGTAGACCCCGGCGTTGTTCACCACGATGTGGAGAGCGCCGAAACGGTCGATGATCTCCTCGATCGCGTGCGCCACCGCCGTTGGGTCGGTGACATCCGCCCGGATGCCCAGAAATCCCGCTGGGTCCGCCCGGCGTTCGGTCTCGGACAGATCCGCGATGTCCAGCCCCGCCACCCGGTAGCCCCGCGTGGTCAGCGCGACGCTGAACTCCCGGCCCAGACCTTGTGCCGCTCCCGTGACGAGGGCGACATGCTCGTTCCGGCTCATGGCGGGCAGCCTGCGCTACTCGCGCCGCAGGAACAAGGTTCCGGTTTCATCTGCTGAAACGGGTTCCTTGTCCGCGCGACCGACCGGCTTCATGCTCGCCAGATCACGCCCGCCGGTCCACGCAGCGAGGAGCCGAATGGCCATGTCCGGGCCACCGCCCGCAGTGACGAACCCGTCCAGCCGATCAAGCGGCGAGGAGACGGCGGCGCAACGGCCCTGGTTGCGCAGGCTGATCCGCGACGAGCTCGGCGTGATCGCCGTGCTGGTCGTCATCGTGGTCGGCGTGGGGATCGCCCACCCGGATTTTCTACGGACCGGCAACCTGCTCTCGACCGGCCACAACTCGGTCTATGTCGGGTTGATGGCCTGCGGAATGGTCTTCCCGCTGGCGATGCGCGAGGTGGACCTTTCGGTCGGCGGCATGTTCGCCATGTGCGTCGTGGTCGGAGCGGTGCTGATCAAGCACGGTGTCGGCCCCTGGGTGGCGGTGGCAGTGATCCTGGTCCTGTCGGCCGCGCTCGGCGCGGTCAACGGGGTCGTGACGACGTACATGCGCCTGCCTTCCTTCATCGTCACCCTGGCCACCGCGCTGCTGTTCCGTGGCATCGGCCTCGCGCTGGCGGAGGGCAGGCAGATCGGCGGGCTCCCGGAGGGCCACCCGCTCTTCACCGTGGTCGGTGGTGATCTGCTGGGTGCCCCGACCGCCGTCTGGGTCTTCGCCGTGGCGGTGATCGCGTTGACCGTGCTCTTCACCAGGACGCGGTTCGGCGCTCAGGTGCGGGCCATCGGGTCCAATCCGGAGGCGGCCGAGTTCACCGGCCTGCCGATGGCCCGGACCCGGATCAAGGCGCTGGCGCTCTCGGGGCTCATGGCGGGCGTTTCGGCCGTGATGTCCCTCGCGTTCTTCATCGCCGCGGATCCGACGGCAGGCCAGGGCTATGAGCTGACCGCCATCGCCGCGGCGATCATCGGCGGCACGCCGCTCGTGGGCGGGCGTGGCTCGGTCGTCGGCGCCGCCGTCGGCTGCCTCATCCTCGGCACCGTCACCTCGGCGCTGGTGTTCTTTCAGATCCCCATCAACTGGACGACCTTCGCGACAGGGGCAGTGATCCTCGTCGCGGTGGCCGCGGACGCCCTGCTGCGCCGCGTCCGGGCCGGCCGCTCTCACCCACCCCGCTCCTGAACTGGAGATATTTATGAGCAAGCACGTTCGGTGGCGGCTCGCCATGGCGGGCATCGTCGCTCTGGCCGTCGCGGTCACCGCCTGTGGCGGAGGCTCGGGCTCTGCCAAGACCAAACGCCTCAAGATGGGCATCGCCGTCCCCAACAACAGTCTCAACTTCGCCCGCGAGATGTACGAAGGAGCCACGTCGGCGGCACAGCACGCGGGGAACATCGACTTCAAGGTGGTCGGACCGCCCAACACCGACGGCCCGGCCGAGGTGCAGTTGTTCCAGAATCTGACGGTCACCCATCCCGACGGGATCGTGCTGTTCAACCTCGCCCCGCCACTGTTCACCCGCCCGGCCGCGCAAGCCGTCGACAAGGGCATCCCTGTCGCGGCACTGGACACCTCACCGACACCCGGCGAGAAGGTCAACTTCTTCGTCGGCACCGACAACTACGAACTGGGCGGGCTGCTCGCTCAGGAGACGGTCAAGAAGCTGGGCGCCGGTGCCAAGGGTGAAGTGCTCGTCGGCGTACCCAACCCCGGTGTACCCGTGCTCGACAACCGCGCCACGGGGCTCAAGGAGACGTTCGCCAAACTGGCCCCCGGCATCAAGGTGGTCGGCCCGTTCCAGACCTACAGCGACCCCGCGCAGAACTACGGCGCCTGGCTCGCCCAGGTGCACGCCCATCCCAAGGCGCTCGCCTTCCTCGGCGTCGGCGACGCGGACAGCTACGACCTGGCCAAGATCAAAGAACAGGAGAAGGGCACGTACCTCACGGCCGGGTTCGACGTCGACCCCAAGACATTGGAAGCCGTGAAGAAGGGGACGAACTTCGTCGGGATCGACCCCGAGCACTTCCTGAAGGGCTATGTCTGCACCGCGATCCTGATCAAGTATGTGCGGGCGGGTAAGAAACTGCCGGACGGCTGGTTCAAGATGCCCGGGTTGACGGTCGACCAGAGCAACATCGACGCGGTGATCCAGCGGGAGAAGACGCCGGCCGACGCCTACACCTGGTACAAGCCGCAGATCGACACGTTGCTCGCGGACATCAACGCCCATCTGAAGCCGCTGAAGGACGCTCGCTGAGATGCTTGTCGCCTCCGGCCTGTCCAAGCACTACGGCGGTGTCGCCGCACTCGACGGTGCGGGCATCACGCTCGAGCGCGGCGAGGTGCACGCCCTCGTCGGTGAGAACGGCGCGGGTAAGTCCACTCTGGTCAAGATCATCTCAGGGGTGGTGCGGCCCGACGGCGGAAGCATCGAACTCGACGGACGGCCGGTGGCCTTCACCGACGCCCGGGACGCCGCCGCGCACGGCGTCGCCATCGTCTCGCAGGAGGTCATGACGTTCGGTGACCTCACCGTCCTGGAGAACCTGTTCCCGTACGGCGGTCCACGCCGAGGCGGCCTGGTGAACCGGCGCGCGATGGAACGGCTGGCCATGCCCGTACTGGAGGAGCTCGGCCTGCGGGTGCGACCGGACGCACGGGTCGAAACGCTGCCCCTGGCCGACCAGCAGCTTCTGGAGATCTGCCGGGCGCTGCTGACCGAGCCCCGGGTGCTGATCCTGGACGAACCCACCTCGGCGTTGTCGAGGGAGGCCGCCGGCCGGCTGGCGCAGACGACCCAGCGGCTGGTGGAGCGAGGGCTGGCCGTCCTCTACATCTCGCACTACCTGGAAGAGGTCATGCGCGTCGCCGGACGGGTGAGCGTGCTGCGTGACGGCAGGATCGTGCTGAACGGGGTGGCCATGGCAGAGGTCGGCCTGGACGCGCTCGTCACCGCCATGCTCGGGACGGCCGGCCCCGCCGCGCCCGGCCCGCGGCGGCGCGTCCGCGCGGTGCGAGGTGGCCCGTTTCTCGAGCTCCGCGGTGTGAGCGTGCCGGGCAGGCTGAGGGAGGTGTCCCTGGATGCCCCTGCCGGAGAGATCATCGGGGTGGCCGGCCTGCAGGGGGCGGGTCACCTCGCCGTCCTCGAGGTGGTCTGCGGGCAGATCAGGCCTGCCACCGGAACCGTACGGCTGCCCGACGGCACCACCCCGCGTTCACTGCGCCACGCCGTCGGCGCCGGCGTCGCGTACATCTCCGGCGACCGCAAAGGCCGCGGGCTCATGCTGGACAAGGCGCTGTGGGAGAACATCACCGCGGTCAGCCGGCTCGGACTGGGCCGCGACGGGATGATGCCCCGACCCCGGCGGCTCATCGAACGGACCCGTCTGCAGCTGGTGAAGCTGCGGATCCGGGGCCGGGCGGACGACCTCACCGGAGAGTTGTCGGGCGGCAACCAGCAGAAGGCCGTCTTCGCCAAATGGCTGGACGCGTCCCCCAGTGTCGTCGTCCTCGATGACCCGACCCGGGGTGTCGACATCGGGGCTCGGGCGGAGATGCACGAGATCATCCGTGATCTCGCCGGCGACGGCAGGATCGTTCTCGTGGCCTCCACCGACCTGATCGAGCTGGCCGAACTCTGCCACCGGGTCCTGGTCTTCCAGCACGGTCGCATCGTGGATACGGTCGACGGTGACCAGCTCTCTGAACACGAACTGAGCCTCGCCATGAACGCGGGGTTCTCGACTCCCGGAGGACGATGATGTCCCTACTCGATCCCAAGATCTGGACCGGATCGATCTTCACTGGTGACTGGATCGCCTCGCAGGCCGGAGACGCACCGGTCCTGGAACCGGCGACCGGCACAGAGCTGGGCCGGGCCGGGATCGCCGGGCCCTCGGACATCGCAGCCGCCTGCGCTCGGGCCGCCGCCGCACAGCGGGACTGGGCGGCGGCCTCGTTCGAGGACCGGGCCGCCGTGTTGCGCCGGGCCGGAGCGCTCTTCGAAGAGCACGCCGCCGAGATCCAGGACTGGCTGGTGCGGGAGGCCGGTTCGGTACAGGGGAAGGCCGGGCTGGAGACGCACATCGCGGCTGAGGAGAGCTATGGGGCCGCCGGGCTGACCGCGCTTCCCCAGGGCGACATCCTGCCGACCGCCCAGAAGCGGCTGAGCCTCGCCCGCAGGATCCCGGCGGGTGTCGTCGGCGTGATCGCCCCGTTCAACGTGCCATTGATCCTGGGAATTCGCTCGGTCGCCCCGGCACTGGCCCTGGGCAACTCGGTGGTGTTCAAGCCGGACCCGCGGACGGCGGTGAGCGGCGGGGTCTCGATCGCCCGTGTCTTCGAGGAGGCGGGCCTTCCCGCCGGGGTCCTCCAGATGCTGCCCGGCGGCGCCGCGGCCGGGCAGGCGCTCGTGGAGGACCCGCACGTGCGGATCATCTCCTTCACCGGTTCCACCGCCGCCGGGCGTCAGGTGGGTCAGCTCGCGGCGCGGCACCTCAAGCGGGCCCACCTCGAGCTCGGCGGCAATTCCGCACTGATCGTCCTCGATGACGCGGACCTCGATCTCGCCGTGTCCGCGGGCGCCTGGGGATCGTTCCTGCACCAGGGCCAGATCTGCATGACGACCGGCAGGCATCTCGTTCACGAGGCCGTCGCGGAGGAGTACGTCGCGCGGCTGGCCGAGAAGGCGGACGCCCTGCCGGTCGGGGATCCGGCGAAAGAGCAGGTGGCGCTCGGCCCGATCATCGACCACCACCAGCGCGACAAGATCCATGACCTGGTGACCGCCAGCGTCGAGTCGGGTGCCCGGGTGGCCGCGGGCGGCAGCTACGAAGGGTTGTTCTACCGGCCCACGGTGCTCGCCGACGTCACCCGGGACACCCCGGCCTACGCCCAGGAGGTGTTCGGGCCGGTCGCGCCGGTCGTGGCCTTCTCCTCCCTGGACCAGGCCGTGGAACTCGCCAGGGACACCGAGTACGGGCTGTCACTGGGCATCCTCACCGCTGACGTGATGAAGGGACTGGCCCTCGCCGCCCGCATCCCCTCGGGGATCGTGCACATCAACGACCAGACGGTCGACGACGAGGCGGTGGCTCCCTTCGGCGGGGTCGGTGCCTCCGGCACCGGAGCCCGGTTCGGCGGCGCCGCGCACAACGTGGAGGCCTTCACCGAGACCCAGTGGGTGACCCTGCAGGGAGGCATCACGCCCTACCCCTTCTGAGTCACCTCTCCACCAGCGTCAGGGCGAAGGAGTAGCGGGTGGCGCGGTAGACGTGGGTGCCGTACTCCACGGCCCGGCCCTCGTCGTCGTAGGCCGTACGGGTCATGGTCAGCAGCGGCACACCACGGCGCTCCTCGAGCAGCCGCGCCTCGCTCGCACCGGCCGCGCGCGCCCCGATGGTCTGGTGGGCGATCCGCAGATTGACGCCGGTCGCGCGCAGCGTCTCGTACAGCCCGCGCTCGCTCAGAACGTTCGCGGTGACGTCGAGGACTCCCGCGGGCAGGTAATTGGTCATCAGGGCCAGCGGCTCGGATCCGGTCAGCCGCAGCCGCCGGAGTCGTACGACCTCGGTGCCCGGTGTGACCCCGAGCGCTTTGGCGGCGTCGTCCCCGGCGGGAACCACCCCGAACTCGAGGACCTGGGTGCGGGGTTCCCGCCCGGCGGCCTCCAGATCGTCGTAGAGGCTGGTCAGCTCGATCGAGCGGCGCACCTGGGGCTGGACGACCTGGGTCCCGACACCGCGCTTGCGGACCAGTAGCCCCTTGTCGACCAGATGCTGGATCGCCTGGCGCACGGTGGGGCGCGACAATCCGCAGCGATCGGCCAGCTGGATCTCGTTCTCCAACCGGGATCCCGGGGGCAGGTCGCCGTCGCGGATGGCGGCCTCCAACTGCTGGGCGACCTGGAAGTAGAGCGGGACCGGACTGTTCCGGTCGACGGTCACCACTGGGTGCTGCACGGCTCTCCTTCCGTTTTCGGTCGGGTCAGTATCTCATGATGTCAGGACAAAGTATTGACAGCCCTGGAACGCTCCATGAGACTCATGACCTCGCCGGTAGCGCTCCGGCAACATCCCCGTAACGTCGGGGACATACGGAAGACGGAGGGGATCCATGAGGATCGGGCTGGTCGGTGCCGGTCGCATCGGTGCGCGGCACGCGGCGACGCTGTGTGAACTTCCCCGTGTCGAGGCCCTGGTGGTGGCCGACACCCAGGCGGGCCGTGCGCGAGAACTCGCGGCGCGGGTCGGTGCTGAGGCCGTGGACACGGTGGAGGAGTTGTTCGCCGCGGGACTCGACGGCCTGGTCGTCGCGGCGGCCACGGACGCGCACGCTGAACTCGTCATTCGGGGGGTGGCGGCCGGGCTCCCGGTCTTCTGCGAGAAACCGATCGCTCCCGATATTCGTGGAACGTTCCAAGTCATCCAGGCGGTGAACACCGCAGGTGTGCCCGTGCAGGTCGGATTCCAGCGGCGCTTCGACTCCGGTCACGTCGCGGCGCGCGACGCCGTGGCGTCCGGACGGCTCGGCTGGCTGCACACGGTGCGTTCGTGCACGCTCGATCCCGCGCCACCACCGCGCGATTACATTCCGGTCTCCGGCGGCCTGTTCCGAGACTGCGCGGTCCACGACTTCGACGCGGTCCGCTTCGTCACCGGCAGAGAGGTCGTCCAGGCCGTCGCGGCAGGCGCCAACCGGGGGGATGTGATCTTCAGCGAATGCGATGACGTCGACACGGCCACCGCCGTGCTCACCCTCGATGACGGTACCATCGCGGTCGTTTCGGCCACCCGCTACAACGCGGCGGGCTACGACGTCCGGTTCGAGGCGCTGGGCTCGAAGGAGAGCGTCGTCGCCGGCCTGGACAGTCACACGCCCTTGACCCCGGTGGAGGGGAGCGCCTGCGCGACGCCGTACGGCGGGTTCCTGGACCGCTTCGCCGACGCGTACGACGCGGAGCTCCGCGCTTTCACCGAGGTGGTCGCGGGTCGCATCGAAAGCCCCTGCCGGCCGGAGGAAGCGCTGGAGGCCTTCTACGTGGCCGAGGCCTGTGACATCTCCCGCCATGAGGGCCGCGCCGTCGAGCTCGCCGAGGTGCGCCGATGAACAGGATCGCCGGGGCGCCCATCTCGTGGGGCGTGTGCGAAGTGCCGGGCTGGGGCCACCAGCTCACGGCCGATAGGGTGCTGGCCGAGATGCGGGAGCTGGGACTGGCCGCCACCGAGTTCGGCCCGGACGGTTTCCTGCCCGCCGAACCCGGGAAGCGTACCGAGCTGCTCGAGACGTATGGGCTGGCGGCGGTGGGTGGTTTCGTCCCGGTCGTCCTGCACGACCCGGCCCACGACCCGCTGCCCGAGATCGACCGCGCCCTGGACTCCTTCGGGTCCGCCGGCTGCCTGGTGCTGGCGGCGGCGACGGGCCTGGACGGCTATGACGGGCGGCCCGTGCTCGATGCCCTGGCCTGGACGACGCTGCTCGCCAATCTCGACGCGATCATGGCGCATGCCGAGGACCGTGGGGTGCGGGCCACTCTGCATCCCCATGTCGGCACGGTCATCGAACGGCGCGATGAGGTCCACCGGGTGCTCGACGGCTCGCGAATTCCGCTCTGCCTCGACACCGGCCACCTGCTCATCGGGGGCACCGACCCGCTCGATCTGGCCCGTACGGCGGCCGGCCGGATCGCGCATGCCCACCTCAAGGACGTCGACGCGGAGCTGGCCCGGCGGGTCCAGATCGGGGAACTCACCTACACCGAGGCCGTGGGCGCCGGAATGTACCGGCCGCTCGGCACCGGGGACATCGACATCGCCGGGATCGTCCGGACCCTCGAGAGCGCGGGCTACCAGGGCTGGTACGTCATGGAGCAGGACACCATCCTCCAGGCCGAACCCGAGCCGGGTGCCGGCCCCCGCGGCGATGTTCGCGCGAGCGTCGACTTCCTCAACGAGCTCACGGGGCTCTCCCGGGTGATGACATGACCTTCGAGGTGATCACCATGGGGCGGGTGGGCGTCGACGTCTACCCCCAGCAGATCGGAGTGGGGCTGGAGGACGTCGAAACGTTCGCGAAGTACCTCGGCGGCAGCCCGACGAACGTCGCGGTGGCGGCGGCGCGCTACGGCCGCCGGACCGCCGTGATCACCAGGACGGGTGCGGACCCGTTCGGCGCCTTCATCCACCGGGCGCTCAAGGAGTACGGCGTCGACGACCGGTTCGTGACGGCCGTCGAGGGACTGCCGACCCCGGTGACCTTCTGTGAGATCTTCCCGCCGGACGACTTCCCGCTCTACTTCTACCGGTTTCCCAAGGCCCCCGATCTGGAGATCTACGAGGAGGAGCTCGATCTGGACGCGATCCGCGGCGCCGAGATCTTCTGGGCCACGGTGACGGGGCTCTGCGAGGAACCGAGCCGGGCGGCCACGCTCACCGCGCTGGAGGCCCATCCGGCCACCACGGTGCTCGACCTGGATTACCGGCCGATGTTCTGGTCCTCACCGGACACGGCGCGCCGTTGCGTCGGGCAGGCGCTCGAACACGTCGCGGTGGCGGTCGGCAACCTTGACGAGTGCGAGATCGCGGTGGGTGAGCGAGACCCGCACCGGGCGGCTGCGGCGCTGCTGGACCGCGGGGTGGAGCTCGCGATCGTCAAACAGGGCCCCAAGGGCGTGCTGGCCGCCGACCGTCACGGCATCGTCGAGGTGCCACCGGCCGAGGTTCAGGTCGTGAACGGGCTCGGTGCCGGGGACGCCTTCGGGGGAGCCGTCTGCCATGGGTTGCTGGCCGGCTGGGAGATCGAGCGGATCGTAGGATTCGCCAACGCCGCGGGGGCGATCGTGGCGTCGCGGCTGGCCTGCTCGGCGGCCATGCCGACGGTGGACGAGGTGAACGCATTTCAAGGCGACAGGGGTACAGACGCATGATCACAGAGACGTTCGCCGATCGGGTCGCCGGGCTGGTCGAGACCCGCGTGTCCCGGCCGCAGGCGTTCGCCGAGGCAGCCGCGCGGCGGGCACGGCGCGGGACGCTGCTCGGCCCGACCGGCAAGCTCATGCTCATCGCCGCCGACCATCCGGCGCGCGGAGCGCTCGGTGCCGGCGCCCGGCCGCAGGCCATGGCCGACCGCCGCGACCTCCTGGAGCGGCTCTGCGTCGCGCTGGACCGGCCGGGCGTCGACGGGGTGCTCGGCACCCCCGACATCATCGAGGACCTGCTGCTGCTGGGCGTGCTCGACGGCAAGGTCGTGATCGGCTCGATGAATCGCGGGGGGCTGGCCGGGACGTCCTTCGAGATCGATGACCGGTTCACCGCGTACGACGCCGGGCAGGTCGCCGGTCAGGGGCTCGACGGTGGGAAGATGCTGCTGCGCATCGACGACGAGGATCCGGCCACCGTCCGCACCCTGGAGTCCTGCGCCCGGGCGGTCTCCGGGCTGGCCGCGCAGGGCCGGATGGCGATGATCGAGCCGTTCGTCTCCCGCCGTGTCGACGGCCGCGTGCGCAACGTGCTCACTCCGGAGGCGATGATCCGGGCCATCGCGATCGCCTCCGGGCTCGGCGTCACCTCCGCCTATACCTGGCTGAAGGTCCCGGTCGTCGACGACATGGAGCGGGTGATGGCCACATCCACGCTGCCCGCGCTGCTGCTCGGCGGGGAGGTGCCTGACGACCCGGACGCCGCGCTGGCCGGTTGGCAGCAGGCACTGCGGCTACCGACCGTGATGGGCCTGGTCGTCGGGCGTGCCCTGTTGTATCCACCGGACGACGATGTGGACCGTGCCGTCGATGCCGCGCTGGAGGTGCTCCGATGAAGTACCACCTGCCCGCCGGGAGCGCCGCGGCTGGGCCGTACGCCCTCCAGATCACCCCCGAGAGCGCGGGATGGGACTATTCCGCGCTGCGGGTACTGGAGCTGGCCGCGGGCGGTGAGCACGTCTTCGAGACCGGCGAGTTCGAGATGCTCGTGCTGCCGCTGGCGGGCGGGTGCCGGGTCTCCTGCGACGGCCGGACCTACGACCTCGAGGGCCGGACGAGTGTCTTCTCCCGCGTCACCGATTTCGTCTATGTGCCGCGCGATGCCACGGTCACCGTGACCAGCGTCGCCGGTGGCCGGTTCGCGCTGCCCGCCGCGCGCTGCCGCAACCGCCTGGTGGCGAGATACGGCCCGGCCGACCAGGTCGGCGTGGAGCTACGCGGCGCCGGCCCGGCCAGCCGCCAGGTCAACAACTTCTGTACCCCTGAGACCTTCCCCGCCGACAAGCTCATCGCGTGCGAGCTGCTGACCCCGGGCGGCAACTGGTCGTCCTATCCGCCGCACAAGCATGACGAGGACCGGCCCGGTGAATGTGTGCTCGAGGAGATCTACTACTTCGAGGTCGTCGGCGGGGGCATGGGCTACCAGCGGGTTTACGGCACTTCGGACCGGGCCATCGACGTGCTCGAAGAGGTCCGCACCGGCGATGTCGTGCTCATCCCGTACGGCTGGCACGGCCCGTCGATGGCGGCGCCCGGCTATGACCTCTACTACCTCAATGTGATGGCGGGGCCGTCGGCAGAACGTGCCTGGCTGATCTGCGACGACCCGGCGCACGCCTGGGTGCGCGGCACGTGGGCGGACCAGACCCTCGATCCACGGCTTCCGCTGGCCTCGACGACGGAGAAGCGATGAGCACAGTGAGACTTACGGTCGGGCAGGCGATCGTCAGATTTCTGGCGCGGCAGTGGTCGGAGCGCGACGGCGTGGAGCAACGGCTGTTCGCCGGCTGCTTCGGCATCTTCGGCCACGGCAACGTGGCGGGCGTCGGCCAGGCGCTGCTGGAATATCCCGACGACCTGCGTTACTACCAGGCGCGCAACGAGCAGGCGATGGTGCACGCCGCCGTCGGCTATGCCCGGATGCGGGACCGGCTGTCGACCTTTGCCTGTACGACGTCGATCGGGCCCGGGGCGACGAACATGGTGACCGGCGCCGCGCTGGCCACCATCAACCGCATCCCGGTGCTGCTGCTGCCCGGGGACGTCTTCGCCACCCGGGCGGCCAACCCGGTGCTGCAGGAGTTGGAGGACCCGCGCTCCTACGACGTGTCCGTCAACGACTGCTTCAAGCCCGTCTCCCGGTTCTGGGACCGCATCAACCGGCCCGAGCAGCTGCCGTCGGCGCTGCTCGCCGCGATGCGGGTGCTGACCGATCCGGCGGAGACCGGTGCGGTGACCCTCGCGCTGCCGCAGGACGTGCAGGCGGAGGCGTACGACTGGCCCGGGGAGCTGTTCGACAAGCGGGTCTGGCATGTTGCCCGGCCGGTGCCCGAGCCGGCCGCTCTCACCCGCGCGGCCGAGCTGCTGCGGAACGCCGAGCGTCCGCTGATCGTCGCGGGCGGCGGAGTCATCTACTCCGGTGCGGCCGACGAGCTGCGCGCTTTCGCGGAGGTCACCGGGATCCCGGTGGGGGAGACCCAGGCGGGGAAGGGCTCACTGCCCTGGGACCACCCGGCCGCGGTGGGGGCGATCGGCGCCACCGGCACCACGGCCGCGAACGCGCTGGCCCGGGACGCCGACGTGGTGCTCGGGATCGGCACCCGCTACAGCGACTTCACCACCTCATCCCGCAGCGCCTTCGCCCATCCAGGCGTACGGTTCGTCAACCTCAATGTGGCGGCCTTCGACGCGGTCAAGCACGCCGGGGAGTCGCTCGTGGCCGACGCCCGTACGGGCCTGGCGGCGCTACGAGAAGCTCTGGCCGGCTGGTCGGTGCCGGAGCCGTACCGCGCCGAGGCCCGGCGGCTCAGCACCGAGTGGAACGCGACCGTGCAGCGGGCCTTTCATCAGGGGCATGGCCCGCTGCCGTCGCAGACGGAGATCCTCGGCGCCGTCAACGAGGAGGCGGGACCGCGGGACGTCGTGGTCTGCGCCGCCGGATCCCTGCCGGGCGACCTGCACAGGTTGTGGCGACCGAGCGACCCCAAGGGTTACCACGTCGAATACGGCTACTCGTGCATGGGCTACGAGATCGCGGGCGGTCTGGGCGTCAAGATGGCCGATCCGAGCCGCGAGGTCTTCGTGCTGGTCGGGGACGGTTCCTATCTGATGATGTCCCAGGAGCTGGTCACCGCCGTGCAGGAGGGGGTGAAGCTCGTCGTCGTCCTCGTGCAGAACCACGGGTTCGCGTCGATCGGGAATCTGTCGGAGTCGGTCGGTGCGCAGCGCTTCGGCACCCGCTATCGCTATCGAGACCCCGAGACCGGCGGACTGGACGGCGGTGTCCTCCCGGTCGACCTCGCAGCCAACGCCGCCAGCCTCGGCGCCGACGTGCTGCGAGCGGCCACCGCGGAGGAGTTCCGCACCGCGCTGCGCAAGGCCATCACCTCGACGCGGACCACGGTCGTTCACGTCGAGACGGACCCGCTCGCCCCGGCTCCCGGCAGCGACGCGTGGTGGGACGTTCCCGTCGCCGAGGTGTCGGAGCTGGCCACCACCCGCGAGTCCCGCGCCCGTTATGAGGCCGCCAAACACGCTCAGCGTCACTACCTCTGAGGACATCATGCGAATCATCGGCTCTACTCAGGGCGAAGCCGTCACCACCCGCCCAGCCCTGTCGTTCCCGGCGGCGGGGTGACGGCGATGCGCATCGGAATCGTCGGTCTCGGCCGGATCGGTGTCATGCACGCGCGCAACGTCGCGGAGCAGGCGGAGCTCGTACTGGCCGACGGTGACCCGGCCCGGAGGGCCGCAGCGGCCGCCGACCTGGGTGGGGAGGTCCGTTCGAGCCTTCACGAGGTCCTGGCGGAGGTGGACGGGGTGGTCATCGCGACACCGACACCCACCCATCCCGCCCTGATCCGGCAGGCGGTCCAGGCCGGGGTGCCGGTGCTGTGCGAGAAGCCGGCCGCGCTGGACCTCGGCGTTCTGACGGAGCTGGTTCAGGACCTCAAGCGGTACGACGTGCCGGTGATGATGGGCTTCCAGCGCCGCTACGACCCCGCCTACCAGGAGCTGCGGCGCCGGGTGGTGGCGGGGGGCACCGGGCGCGTCCAGATCGTCAGGTCCACCAGCAACGATCGCCGGCCGCCACACCCGTCCTTTCTGCCGGGCTCCGGCGGAATCTGGCGTGACCTGCTCATCCATGACTTCGACGCGCTGGCGTGGGTCGTGGGGGAGCGGGTCACGGAGGTGCACGCCGCCGGATCCGTGCTGGTCGATCAGGTCTACGCCGACCACGGCGACGCCGACACGGCCACGGCGACCTTGCGGTTCGAGGGCGGCGCCCTTGGCGTGGTGACCGGGGCACGTCGCAACGGCCAGGGGTACGACTGCCGGCTGGAGGTCTTCGGCGCGGAGGCCACCCTGGCGACCGGCGTGGACGAGTACACCCCGGTCGTGTCCACGGAACCGGGCGCCCCCGCTCCTGCGGGCGTGCATGACGGGTTCATGGGGCGGTTCGCCGCCGCCTATCGAGCCGAGGTCGCGCACTTCATGCACGTCATCCGAGGGACCGCGGACAACCTGACTCCTGTTGAGGAGGGCCTGCACGCCTTGGAGATCGCACTGGCCTGCGAGCGGGCCGTCGCGGAGCGTCGCCCGGTCAAGGTCACGAGTGACTGAACTTTTTACCACCACCCCCCACGAAGAGAAGGAGAACGGCTGATGAGAGGTATTCGGGTCGGAGGTCTGGTCGCCGCCGCGCTGGCTGCGGTGCTCGCGCTGGGCGCCTGCAGTAGTTCCGGCGGCAAGAAGTCGGAGACCGCCCCGGCGACCGCCGGGCCCAAGCTCAAGATCGCGATGATCACGCACTCGGGCCCGGGCGACACCTTCTGGGACATCGTCCAGAAGGGTGCGAAGGCCGCGGCGGCCAAGGACAACGTGCATTTCCTGTACTCCTCCGACCCCGATGGCGGCAAGCAGTCCCAGCTGGTGCAGGCCGCGATCGACCAGAAGGTCGACGGCATCGTCGTCACGCTCGCCAAACCCGACGCGCTCAAGGGGGTCCTGGCCAACGCCACCCAGGCCAAGATCCCGGTGGTGTCCATCAACTCCGGAGCGGATGTGTCCGCCAAACTCGGCGCGCTGGTCCACTTCGGCCAGGACGAGAAGGTCGCCGGGGAGGCGGCCGGCACCCAGCTCAAGGCGATGGGTCTCAAGAAGGTCGTCTGCGTGATCCACGAGCAGGGGAACGTCGGTCTCGAAGACCGGTGCGCGGGCGCCAAGAAGACCTTCGGCGGCTCGCTGGAGAACCTCTATGTTCAGGGCACCAACATGCCGCAGGTCAAGTCGTCGATCACCGCGAAGCTGCAGGCCGGCAAGGACATCGACGGCGTTCTGACCCTCGGCGCTCCGTTCGCCAAGACGGCGGTCGACTCCGCCAAGGACGCCGGCAGCAACGCGAAGATCGCGACCTTCGACATGAACAAGGAGCTGATCACCGCGCTCAAGGACGGGTCGATTCAGTTCGCCGTCGACCAGCAGCCCTACCTCCAGGGCTATGAGGCCATCGATGAACTGTGGCTGCTCAAGACCAACGGCAACGTCCTCGGCGGTGGCCAGTCCGTGCTCACCGGACCGGCGATCGTCACCAAGGACACGGCAGGCTCGATCGAGCAGTTCGCCGACCAGGGAACCCGCTGATCTCGCGCGGGGCGCCCTGTGCGCAGGGCGTCCCGCATCCGAGCACCGCAAAGGAGGATCGATATGAGCGGATTGAACGACCCCACTTCGCAGCCCCGTGACCGCGGTTCCAAGCCGCCGTACGGGGAGGCATCATGAGCCAGACCGTGGCGCGGCCCGCCCAGCGGGATGAGCGCGTCGCCGCCAAATCCCCGCTCCGCCGGTTGCTGGGGCGTCCCGAGATCGGTGCGCTGATCGGGGCGATCGCGCTCTTCGTCTTCTTCTCCGTGGTCGCCAATGCGTTCCTGCAGGCGAGCTCGTTCTCGACCGTGCTGTATGCGAGCTCGACCTTCGGGATCATGGCCGTCTCGGTCTCGCTGCTCATGATCGGCGGCGAATTCGACCTCTCGGCAGGGGTCATGGTGACCTCCTCGGCGCTCATCGCCTCGATGTTCAGCTACCAGCTCGGGCTCAACGTGTGGGTCGGTGTGGTCGTCTCGCTGGTGGTCACGCTGGCGTTCGGATTCCTCAACGGCCTGCTCTACGTGAAGACCGGGCTGCCCAGCTTCATCGTCACCCTCGGCACCTTCTTCATGCTGGCGGGCGCGAATCTCGGTGTCACCAAGCTCGTCAGCGGCAACGTCGCGACCTCGTCGATCGCGGACATGGACGGGTTCGGCGCGGCCAAGAACGTCTTCGCCTCCGATGTGGACCTCTTCGGCGTCAATATCAAGATCACCGTGGTGTGGTGGCTGGTGATGGTCGCGGCGGCGACCTGGCTGCTGCTGCGCACCCGGACGGGCAACTGGATCTTCGCTGTGGGCGGCTCGGCCCTGAGTGCCCGTGCCGTCGGCGTTCCGGTGGCCAAGACGAAGATCGGGTTGTTCATGGGGGTGGCCTTCACGGCCTGGTTCTCCGGGATGCACCTGCTCTTCGCGTTCGACTCCGTACAGTCCGGCGAGGGTGTCGGCAACGAGTTCTTCTACATCATCTGCGCGGTGATCGGCGGCTGCCTGCTGACCGGCGGGTACGGCTCGGCGATCGGCGCCGCCATCGGCGCGTTCATCTTCGGCATGGCGAACAAGGGCATCGTCTACGCCGAGTGGAACCCGGACTGGTTCAAGTTCTTCCTCGGCGCGATGCTGCTCATCGCCACGGTCGTGAACCTGTGGGTTCGCCGGCGCGCCGAGCTGTCGAAATAAGGAGGAGCCGGCATGCCTGAAACCATCGCCGGGACACCGCTGGTCAAGCTGACCGGCGTCGGTAAGCACTACGGGAACATCATCGCCCTGCGCGACGTCTCGCTGGAGGTCTCGGCAGGCGAGGTCACCTGCGTGCTCGGTGACAACGGAGCCGGCAAGTCCACCCTCATCAAGGTCGTTGCTGGTCTGCACCGGCACGACGAGGGCACCTACGAGGTCTCCGGTGAGCAGGTCTCCTTCGGCTCGCCGCGCGAGGCCCTCGACCGCGGCATCGCCACCGTCTACCAGGACCTCGCGGTGGTGCCCCTGATGCCGGTGTGGCGCAACTTCTTCCTCGGCTCGGAGAAACGCCGTGGCCTCGGACGCATGGACATCGCCTTCATGCGTCAGACGACCAAGTCCGAGCTGCTGGCGATGGGCATCGACCTGCGCGACGTCGACCAGCCGATCGGCACTCTCTCCGGCGGTGAGCGCCAGTGCGTCGCGATCGCCCGGGCCGTCTATTTCGGTGCCAAGGCGCTGATCCTGGACGAGCCGACGGCCGCCCTCGGCGTCAAGCAGGCCGGGGTCGTTCTCCGCTACATCGTGCAGGCACGGGAGAAGGGGCTCGGGGTCATCTTCATCACCCATAACCCGCACCACGCCTATCCGGTAGGAGACCGGTTCCTGCTCCTCAAACGTGGCCAGAGCATCGGCGATCATGTCAAAGAAGACGTCAGCCGGGAGGAGCTCACCGCCCTGATGGCCGGTGGCGCCGAGCTGGAACAGCTCGCCCACGAGCTGCAGACCGCCACGTCCGGCTCGGACGTGGGCGCCGCGGCCGCGCGGGAGCTCACCGCCGGGGCCAAGCAGCTCGGCATCACCTGATGCCTACAGCGTGGATGCCCCGTCCTTCAGGGCGGAGAGGAAACGCGGCGCTGTGCTGCACGGAAGCTCCTTCTTTTGTCGCTGGTGGTCGGTAGAGTCGCGGTGGCGGCGATAACCAAGCCGCTGTGTGGGACCGCCTCAGGGCATGGGGTGGCTGCGCGGGGAGGCTTGCCGTTGGGCGGGCCCGTGAACCGTGAACCGTGAACCTCAGCTCATCGCCTCCTGACAGGGGCTCGGTGGGTTGGAATCCTCCGCCTTCAAGCGGAGGAGGATGTCAAAGACTCCTGATTGAGCCGGAAAACGCAGGAGGCGAAGGTTCCAGGTGCGGGATGGAGGGGCCTCGCGTCGGCGTGACCCCTCCGTACCGGATCGTCACCCGGCCAGCGTCGCGCGCTGAGACCCTGCCGCCCGGGGTGAGCCACATGCGGCAGGCTGTCCGTCATGGACGACTCAGGCCAATCCGATGTACCTGTTCCGCGGTGAGGCGCCGGTCCGTGAGTTCGC
>JAOPYO010000226.1 GCA_025964575.1 Actinomycetes bacterium | reverse complement strand
TGGGGAAGCTGAACAGGACCGCCTTCCCGGGAAGGGGCCAGAGGCTGACCCGGGAGCGGCTGAGATGGGCGGACCATCCTCCGAACAGGCTTCCGACGACGCCGAGCCCCCGGCCATGTTCGCTCTCAGAAGCGACCAGCCACTTGACCGGAGGACCGGTGCGGGCCCACTCACGACGCGGATCGAAGATCTTTAATACGATCTGGCTCTCGGGGTGGAGCCTGTGGTAGATCCACAACTCTGGTGCGCAGCCATGTTGCGTGGGAGAACCAGTGACGGGTCCGGTGATACCGAGCCCGTGTTCCAGGGCGTTCGTGGACAGCTCGGAAACCGCCGTGACGGCGTCGTACACCAGGCCGGTTTGCAGGCCGAGGGTGACCAGAGTCCGCTTGGTCAGGGCCCGTGCGACCGACGGGCACGTTCGGTCCGGGGGCAGGCGCCACGCGGATACGCCGCCGCTGTGGATGTCTCGGGGGTTGTCGCCGCTCATCGGATCCTCCATGAGGGAGTCCTCAACGTCATCACCGCCAGGGGCGGGAACCGATTGATTGTTTTGGCTATCTGTCATCGAGCGATCACTTTCAGTGATACACGGAACTATGACGCTTCCCGATGCCTTCGGACAAGTCCTTTGGAATAATTCCTCAACGATGCAAGGTCGGTGGTGTGGCGGCCGCGCCCACAGACTTGGCCCGACGTTGAAAACGAGGTAGTCGCAGTGCCTGGTGAACACAGCCCGACCTTCCGCCGCCGTCTCCTCGCACGGGAGTTGCGGAAGCTACGCAACGAGCGCGAGCTGACGACGGCTCAGGTCGCCGAGCTCATGGATGTACGGCAGCCCTGGATCAGCCGGATCGAGACCGGCACGCGCGGCATCCAGATCAAGGACCTCAAACAGCTGCTCGGTGTCTATGAGGTCCCCTGCGGCGAGTACCGCGACAAACTTCTCGACTTCGCTCGGGAGGCCCGCCAACGCGGCTGGTGGCACGCCTACCGGGATGTTCTGCCGCCCCGGTACGCCGAGTACATCGGCTTGGAGGCGGAAGCGGCCGAGATCCACAACTTCGAGGGACTGTCGGTGCCCGGTCTGCTCCAGACCGAGGACTACGCACACTCCATGTTTCAGGGTGGCCTGACCGAGATCAGCGAGTCCGAGATCGACCGACGCGTCGAGGTACGTATGGCCCGCCAGGCGCTCCTTACCAAGGACAACCCGCCGCGCCTGTGGGCCATCATGGATGAGGCCGCCCTGCGCCGCTGTGTCGGCGGATCCGCCGTTATGCGCGCTCAGCTCCTGCACATCATCGAGGTCGCCAAGTTGCCGAGGGTCACCGTGCAGATCCTGCCGCTGAGTGCGGGCGCTCATCCGGGGACGGCCGGATCGTTCGCGATCGTCAGATTCGCCGAATCCGCGGATCCCGTGCCATATATCGAAACCATCGCCGGCGACCTATATTTGGAGAAACAGGACGAGGTCCGGACGTGCACCCTCGCCTGGTCGTTCTTGACGGCTAAGGCGATCGACCCGCAAGAATCCCTTGCGTTGATCGCCGAGGTGGCAAAGGAGTACTAGGTGATCGAATACCAAGCAGCCGTCATTGGCCTATCCGCCGTCGTCTGGCGCAAGAGCAGCCGGACGCAGAACAACGGGCAGTGTGTCGAACTCGCCGACCTCTCCGACAGGGTCGCGGTACGCGACTCCAAGGATCCCTCTGGGCCGGTCCTGCTCTTCGGCTCCGCAGACTGGAGCACCTTTCTGGGAAGCATCAAGCGTGGCGAGCTCGACGCGTAGTAAGCGACGGTGACCGAACGAACAAGTCAATCCGTCGCTCTCATTTCCAAGGTGGCCCACGCACTTCGCTAGCCAACCACAGCAGAGGAGATGCGGGATGGCCCCAACCGGCGGCAGTACAGATCTGTCCCGCGCCAGTTGGCGCAAGAGCAGTCGTAGCAACGGTGGTGAAGACTCCTGTGTCGAGGTGGCCATGCTCAGAAGCGCCGTAGCGATCAGGGACAGCAAGAATCCTGATGGTCACGCACATGTGATCAGGCCGAGGGCCTTCCGCGGATTGATCGCCCGAATTAAGCAGGGAGAGCTGGACTTCTAGCTGGGGCACGTTCCTGTCCGACATCAAGTACGGCAGCTCGGCCCTGCGACGCCCGTGATCCCCTTGAGGGCTTTGGCTGATCGCGGAGATCCGTCGGCAGACCACCGTGATCAGGGCGATCGAGACGAAGCTCATCGTGATCATGTTGAGCACGTCCTCGCGAGGCTCGTATCTGCGAACATCATTGTTTGTTGAGGTTGCCTGGGTGGCATGTCGTTCCCTAGGCGATACACGAGAGAAATTTCGGGCCAATGTTGCAGAAGTAACGATTTGAGCTAATTCTTCCGGTTAGATGGTCAAGATCGCATGGTGGTCGTGCCGCCACACGCCACCTGTTCTCAGCGCCGCACCATCTCCTGGGTGCGGTGCGCGGGCCTCATAGACGGGGAATTGATGATCCGTAAAAACCGCTCCCGAGTTGCCGTCGCCGCGGCCGTTGCGGCGGTCGCCGCGGCGGGCATGCCAGTCGCCTCGGCCGCCGCTCCGGCTCCCGCCCTCACGCTGGTCGCAGCGTCCCCCTCGGTCACGCTGGACCGCTGGGGCAAGGACCCTGCGGTCTTCCTGAACCTCGGCACCTATCTGACCGCGGGCAAGACCCCCTTCGAAGTGCGGGCGACCCGCAAGTCCTATGCCGACCCGATCGTCGCCAAGCAGATCATCCGTCAGGGCGGTCGGACCACCGAGCGGGTCCTGCCGAAGGGTCTGCTCAAGGACTTCTCCGGCTTCCCCGACTTCCTGCACCTGACCATCACCGACAACACCGGCAAGAAGGTCGTGGACCGCAAGGATGCCTTCTGCCCGAACAGCCCGGCAGGGCGCGTCAGCCCCTCCGCGCCGGCCACCTCGAGTTACCCCGAGGACTGCCCTGCGAATCCGTTCGCGCGCGGCACAGTCTGGGGCATCCAGGCGGGCTGGGGCGCGAATGCGCTCACGTACAACTCGCGGCCTGTCGTGCTGGCCGATGGGACCTACACCATCAAGGTGAGCGTGACCGCGAAGTACCGCTCGCTCTTCCGGATCCCGGCAGGGGAGAAGACGGTGAACGCGACCGTCGTGACTCACCAAGCCCCCCCCGGCGGTCCCATGGGGCGCAAGCGGCCTCTCGGCACCGCGCTCAAGCCCAACGCCGCCCCGCCGGCCGGCCGGGCCAGCGTGCCCAAGGGTCCCAAGCCGGACCTGCGCCCGCTGCCCGCGTGGGGCATCGGCATCGCCCGCCCCGTCCCCGGCGGGCCGCAGCGCGACTACCTGCAGTTCAGCGCCAACGTCTGGAACGGCGGCACCTCGCCCCTGGTCGTGGATGGATTCCGTCGTCCCGGCAAGGACCTCATGGACGCCTATCAGTACTTCTACGACGCCAAGGGCAAGCAGGTGGGCTACGCGCCCACCGGCGGCATGGAGTGGGACCCACGCGACGGGCACCAGCACTGGCACTTCAAGGACTTCGCCAGCTACCGGCTGTTGAACGGCGGCCAGAAGGAGATCGTGCGCAGCCAGAAGGAGGCGTTCTGCCTGGCTGACACCGACGCCATCGACTACACCCTCGCGAACGCGAACTGGAAGCCGTACAACACCAACCTGCGCACGGCGTGTGGAGACCACGGTGCGCTCTCGGTGCGCGAGGTCCTCGACGTCGGATCCGGTGACACCTACATGCAGTATTTGCCCGGCCAGTCTTTCGACATCACCGACCTGCCCAACGGCACGTACTACATCCAGGTGATCGCCAATCCGGTGCACAAGCTGTACGAGACCAACACCAAGAACAACGTCTCACTCCGCAAGGTCATCCTCGGCGGCCATGCCGGAGCCCGCACGGTGAAGGTTCCGCCGTACCAGCTCATCGACGCTCCCTGACCCTCTCTGACCGGAGCGGGCCCGCCGGTGTCATCGGCGGGCCCGCTCCGGGTCAGGGGCTCCTCATGCTGGGGCGTGCAGGTCAGGGCCGCTGGCCGACTCTGTCCACCGCGTGGCCCCGGCCAGCGCGGCCACCATGGTCTTGCTGATTGCCGACATGGCAATTCTCCCTTCAGATGTCGTTTGACGTCATTTGTTGCCCGCCGCCGCGTGTTCGGGTCCCGAAATCTTCAGCCGGGTTCCGCAAGTCTCCGAGTGGGCGATGACAGGGTCGAGGTGATGAGGGGCCTCGTCCGTATCCTGGGAGGCCGTTCCGCGCGAACGCCACGACACTCGTCACAGGTGAGGAGAGCCATGCTGGACGAGGCCGAGATCCGCAAGCGTGCCCGCCAGGTCCTCGACGACCACTGGGATGAGGAGCGGGGTCACACGTACCCGCATACCTCGATCTACCGCCACCAATGGATGTGGGATTCATCCTTCGCCGCGATCTGCTGGCATCACGTCGGCGAACATGACAAGGCTCGCCGCGAGTTGACGGGCGTGCTGTCCGCGCAGTTTCCTGACGGGTTCGTCCCGCATATGCGATACGCCGGGCTCAACCGGGACTGCGGCCCCCTTGACCACTGCTCCTCTTACACCCAGCCGCCCATCTACGCCCACGCCGCCCGCGTCCTCTCCGACGCCGGACCACTGCCTGCCGGCCTCGCCGACCACATCGGCGCCTCCCTCGACTGGCTGTGGCGGCGCCGCCGTACCCCTGACGGCCTGATCTTCCTGGTCCACCCCTGGGAATCAGGCGCCGACGACTCGCCCAGGTGGGACGACTGGGTCGCCCGCTACCTCGGGGTGCCCGACCCCGCTGACCTGCGCTGGAACCGGCCGAACTGGACCGCCTTCGACCGGCACCTCGTCGACGCTACCCTCTTCGACGACAACGGCATCGCCGACCACTCCACCGTCTTCGAATGCGCACCGGCCGCCTACAACGCCCTCTACGCGCATGCCGCCATCGAGCTGACCGCGCTCACCGGCGATGCGATGTGGCAGGAACGAGCCGACCGGCTCGCCGCCACGATGGACGACCTGCTCTGGGACGACGACCAGGGCCTGTGGTCGGACGCCCCCGTGATCGGTGGTGGCGGCACCGCCAGCATCCCCACCCTCGATGGCGTTCTCGGCGCACTGGTCACGCCCGACGCCGCGAAGGCGACCAGGGCTCTCGACCAGCTCATCGACCCCGACAGGTTCGCCGCTCCCTACGGTCTGACCTACGTTGCCCGCGATCACCCCGCCTACGACTCCGACGGTTACTGGCGCGGCACCGCCTGGATGCAGATGAACTACCTGGCCGCGTTCGCCGCCCAGCGCTGGGGACGGCACGACATCGTCAACGCCATCGCCGTCATGTCCCGAGCCGCGGTCGAACACTCGCGGTTCGCCGAACACTGGAACCCCGAAACCGGCCAGGGCCACGGAGCCATCCCCCTCACCTGGTCCGCCCTCGTGATCACCTTTGAGCCTTGACCTCAACACCGTTGCGTTTAGGTTCGGCTGCGCGGCGCAACCCCTTTCTCGAAGATCGTGATGTCGGTGTGGACGTTGTAGGTCTGGGCGCGGGCGGGCAGGAGTTGGTCCAGCGCGGCTCGGCCGATCGCGCCGACCAGGTCGATCGGGCTGCTGGGGAGGATGCCGGTGGCGGTGGTGACCAGGTCGGTGGCGGTCTGCACCAGAACGGTGAAGCTGATGCGGTCGGTGTCGAGCCCCGGGCGGGTGGCGGCGGCGTCGGTCGCGGAGCATGGCCAAGCTCTGTTCGGGGGGAAGCACAGCCCAGCGCCATGTCCGGGGTGGTTCTTCCCCGGTTCGTCGAGTGCCTGGCGGGGGGTCCGGCGACCATCTAAAGTACATCCCTGTCTGTCAGATTTGGCGGTCGCGGCGCCGTACGCGGAGCAAGTCCCGTGCACCGGCGATCGGGTGTCCTGGTTGCGTGGAGGCGGCGGTGCGGATTCTGGCTGGTCGGTACGAGCTGGAGCGGGAACTCGGATCAGGCGGCATGGGCGCGGTCTACCAGGCCACAGACCTTGAGCTGGGCCGGTCGGTGGCCGTCAAGGTGTTGCCGGAGCAGCTGGCGCGCCAGCCCGGGTTCCTGGCCCGGTTCCAGCGCGAGGCGCGGGTGGCGGCCGGGCTGTCTCATCCTCATCTCGTGGTGGTGCACGACGTCGGGCAGGAGAAGGCCGCGGAGCATGCGGTGCCCTACCTGGTGATGGAGCTGGTGCAAGGGCGCACTCTGGCCGAGGTTCTGCGCGGCGGCCCGCTCGCGCCAGAACGGGCGGCATCGGTGGTCCTGGATGTGCTGGAGGCGTTGGAACACTGCCACGCCAAGGGCGTGGTGCACCGCGACATCAAGCCCGCCAACATCATGCTGGATGAGTCGGGGCCGCGTCCCGTGGTGAAGGTGATGGACTTCGGGATCGCGCGGCTGCTGTCCGAAGAAGCCACCCGGCTGACCTCCACCGGGATGCTGATCGGCACCCCGGCCTACCTGTCGCCCGAACAGGCCGACGGCAAACTCGTCCTGCCGGCATCCGACCTGTACTCGCTCGGCTGCGTCCTGTACGAGCTGCTGACCGGACGGCCACCGTTCGCCGGCGAAACCCCCTCGGGGGTGCTGATGGGGCATCTCCTGCGGACGCCCCAGGCCCCCTCCGCGCTACGTCCCGGCCTTTCTGCCCAATGGGACCAGGCGGTCCTGACGGCACTGGCCAAAGACCCACAAGACCGTTACACCAATGCGGCCGACATGCGCGCCGCGCTGCTGAACGCACTGGAGCCGACAGCGGCATCGGTGGCCGCCGCCCGCGACCGGCTGGCCGTCCCCGCTCAGCGAGTCCCGCCGGGCGGCGAGTTGCCGCGTACGCTCCCATCCCCCGCCGGGACGGTCTCGGTCGGCCTTCCCGCGACTTTGGCGCGCTGGGTGGAAGGGCTTTCAAGAGCCGCAGCCGCCTTGGCATTCGTCGGCTACGTCCTGTACATCAGCGCCCCCGTGGAATACCAGTGGTCGCACGCGGCATGGTTCAACCTCTTCTTCCTGATGATGGTCGTGTGTTCCGCCGCCACGCTCAACCAGCGGACACGCCTCCCTGCCGCCGCAGGAGTCTTCGGCACGACTCCCGGATGGGCGTACCTAGCGATGATGGAGTTGACTACGGGCGACCGTGGGATACGACTTGCCATCTCGTTTCTGTGTTTCCTGGCCATGAGCGTGACCGCGGGCGCGGTCGCGCTCGGCGGTGGCCTGACCATGAGCCCCACCCGGTTCGCCGTGGGCCTGCTGGCTCCTCTGGCCATCATCGGCCTGCCCATGACCCTATGGGGCCTCCCGCCCGGTCGACTCGCCGTCATCGTCACCGTCGCCTGTGTCCTGTACGTTCTCGTGCTGCTCCTCGCCGCATCCTTTCGATCTCGGCGGGCAGCAGCTTCGGCCGTGGCGGGTGGCCTGATATTCATGCTGGTACTCGTACTGCGCTGACTGGCCGGACTCGCGCCACGTCCGGGGTCCCGGCGTCATCCGCGAACCTCAAGTCCGGGCCGTGAGGAGGTGGACCACGCGGCTGACGCCGTCCTGGCGCCAGACGCCTCGGCCGAGGCCGGTGAGGGGTTCGACGGTCTGCATGGGGACCTCGGCACCGAGCAGCCCGTCGTCGCTGATCACAAATTCCGTCGGAGGCCCTGCGGTAGTGGATGCGAGTACCGCGCGCGCTGGGAACTGACTGCCGCCCTGCGGGGCCGTTCAGGCCACGGAATCGCAGCGGGCCCCGGGAAGAGTAGCCATCTTCCCAGGGCCCTTGAGGTACCACCGTGCTGCGCACGCCAGCGCCGTTTAAGGAGGCGGATCAGTCCTTAGTCCGTTGTGTTCTGCCTTTGAACTACCGCGGCATGATTGGCGCCGCAGGCCGGACTTGAACCGGCATCCAACGTGATCGTCCGCCCCCGGTCGATCTGGCGATCGGCGGAGAATACTGAATCTGGAGCGAGAGCCTGAGCTTGACGCGGCTGCCTCTGCCGATTGGGCTACCCGGGCGTGTTGCGTTGTGGTGTTGCGTGCCCGGAGGAGGGATCGAACCTCCACTGTCACCGCGGTTCAGGTTGAGCTTCATCTTCAGCTTTGCGCCCCTCATGGGACGCACCCCCGCGCTCCGGCGGGGGAGTCTATGGAGTTATCCGAACAGGTAGCCGAAGACCTTGTCGCCTACACGCTGGTCGACGACATCGATGCCGTTGGCTTCTTCGCGAGCGTACTTGACCGCGTCCTGAAGCTTCACCAGTCGCTCGGTCAGTTCCTTGAGCCGTGCGGCCTGAATGGCTCCCGAGAACTTCGTGGTCGTCCACTGACCGACGATCTCGTCCTCGTGGTAGACCTCGGTCTGCGCCGGGTGCTCTTTGGTCGCCTCATACTTGACCAGCACCTTCGGGACCTTACGGGTCCGGTTGGTCTTGACCGGTTCGGTCCGCCAGCAGTCCGCGGACTCGTCGCGCGACCACACCTCGGCGGCGTCCAGGACCGGGAGCTTCGACAGCAGTGTGTGCACGTCCACGAGTTGCTTCTCGAGGAACAGCAGGTACGACACCGGCAGGTCCGCCAGGACCGTGACGCCGTCGACCTTCACATCGGCCTTGGCCTCGCAGTTCGCGATGTCCTTGGTCGCGACCACGTCGAACAGCTTGGTGAGCGCTCCAGCGACGTCCGTCAGAACGGTCTCGGCGCTGACCTGAACCCGGGTGGACTCGGCGGGGAGATGCTCGCCGTCCTCGTTGCCCGGCTGGTAGACGCGAGAGATCCCCGACAGCAGGGCCGGCTTCTGGAGCGCGTGATAGACGTCCGTGACCTCCCGCAGCGCCCGAGCCTTGACACCCTTCTCCGCGGCGATGATCTGGTTGAGCTTTGCCACGTTTCCTCCCCGTTGATCAGGCTCGAACCGTATCTGGCTCGCTGCTCAACCGCATCCGATAATCCGGATCCATGGTCAAAGGGCGGCCCGGCATCCCGATCGCTACGCCCGGTAAGCGCTGGCGGGGTGAGGGACGGTGGGCACACTAGGGAGATGAGTGGCAAGCGGTACGTGTTGCTCGACCTTGACGGGGCCCAGCGCGCGACGCTGACCCAGTGGTCGTGGTGAAGCTGCGGGGCAAGACGTGGGAGCCGATCATTTAGGCTCCGCTCACGGACTTCGCCAGGCTGCGCACGATTAGAGATGCGAACTGGGCCGCTCGGGGTTCACTGACGGATCTGACGAAGAGGGACTGCACTTTCGGTGCAGGACAACAGGGAGGCTCTATTCGGCCTCCGCCAAATTACATATTCCGACCCAAAATGGCAAAAACAAGCTCATCGATGCAAGGCGTTCCAAGGCTTCCGGCTCGGTCAACAGCCTTTCCTACTAACGTGCTGGGATTGATTTCTACGCTGACGCTGGCGACCTGATGTGACCTGATCAGCGTCCGCCGGGTGACCTGCCGGACCCAGGTCGTGTTGCGATCCCCCCGGAGGGATAAGTGACCCTCCGAAGGGATCGCATCACCTGAATGTCACGTTCCACGGAGTCTTACCCACCTAGGTAGTCCGTGGGTCGTAGCATCAGCGGCCCCAGCCTCCGCCGTGGTGGCCCCAACCGCTGTGACCCCAACCGCCGCCGTGACCCCAACCGCCGCCGTGACCCCAACCGCCGTGGTGACCCCAACCGCCGTGGTGACCCCAGCCTCCGCCGTGGTGACCCCAACCGCCGTGGTGACCCCAGCCTCCGCCGTGGTGACCGCACCAGCCGTGGCACCCTGGTCTGGTTGCCGCGGCCTGTTGTGCAACGGTCGTGGTTGCCGCAGCCTGTTGTGCAGCGGTCGTGGTTGCCGCGCTGGCCTGGGTGGCCGTGCCCATCGCGAAGACACTTCCGGTCGCGAGAACCAGGCTGGACCCGGCCAGTGCCAGGCGCCTTGGAATATGCATTTTCTCTATCCCCCTCTAGAACAGAGACCGTGAAGTCTGAATTGATCCTAGGCGGGGATAGGAGCGGATTCATGGCGCGCTATTTGCGGCACCGGAGGTAATAGATTCGACTATTACCTGTTTTCTTGCCGTACATCCGCATTCTAGCCCACCGTCCCCTGGGGGTAAGCTCACGAAACCGCAGAGTGCCAGGTTTTGCTTGATCTTGGTATTCCCGGAAGTATTTTCATGAGAAATGCCCGGAGCGATGCCTTGCTAGGGTTCCTCGCCGACGTCGATTCATGTATCAACGCTGACGCCAGGCTGCTTTCGGCAGCCTGAGGATTCGACTCAGCCGTCAAAGTTCCGGCCCCCAAGAGTCGCTATTCGCCCCGCCCAACAAGATCGCACCGGTGCTGAAACTCGTACAAGCCGGCCGCGGTCGGTAAGTACTTCCTGTACGACTTCGGACCGTCCGGCCAGTCCCCGGTGTTGGCCTTCCGCCAGCTCTGGCGGTCGCTCGACGCGGGCCAGCCGGTCGTCTACCTGGTCGACCCGAGCAAGCTGCCCTGGTCCAGCGCACCGGGCTCGAGTGTGCGCCATTACATCGAGCTGCACTCGTACGCGGCGGTACGTAGCACGACCGACCAGAACCTCACCGGCGGGTACCTGGTGGACCACTTCCAGGCTTTCGACCCCGCCAGCGGCACCATCCACAACATCACGCCACTGCAGCTGCAGAAGGCATCGACAACGTCCGACTACGTTGACGACGACCTGGTCTTCGTCGGCAAGTAGTCCTTGGTTTCCCTGGGGGGACGCCCTGCGTACATAAAATCGGGGTGGTCGCTCGCCGACGTCACGTGTGCTGGGTGCTATGAGCCAGTCACGTTTCTGACGCAGGGAGTCCCCCTCAGGGATAAGGCTGTCATCGATAACCTCGCCAAGTCGGGCGCTATCCCCGCGGACGGCCAAACCATTACAGTGAAGGCATGTCCGGTGAATTGGTGCCCGATCGCGGCGAGCTGCGCGCTTCTCACGAGGATCGAGACCAGGTCGTGGAGCGGCTACGGGTCGCCGCCGGAGACGGCCGGTTGACCGCGGACGAGCTGGACGAACGGCTTGATGTGGCGCTGACGGCCCGTACATACGGGGAGCTTGAGGCGCTGCTCACGGATCTACCGGCGGCCGGACCGGCGTTGGCAGGCGGTGTCCCGGCCGTTTCTCCGAAGGACATGTCGCGGATCGCGGTCGGCAGCGCGAGCGCGAAGCGAGATGGCCCTTGGGTGGTACCGCAGCGCATGGAGATCGAGTCCAAGAGCGGCTCCGTCGTTCTTGATTTCACCAGTGCCGTCATCGCGTTGCCCACGTTGGAGATCGAGGCGTCGGTGCGCAGCGGGTCGGTAACGCTGGTGGTTCCGCCGGACGTTTTCGTGGACCTCGATGATGTGGCGGTGAGCAGCGGCAGCGTGCGCAATCGGGCACAACTCGCCTCCGAGACGCCAGTCCGGCTGCGCGTCCATGTGACGGGGAAGGTGCACAGCGGCAGCATCACGGTACGACCGCCCAGGCCGCCCCGCCGCAGTTTCTGGCAGTGGCTGCTGCGGCGCCCTCGACCGATGACGACACTCGCTCGCTGACGATCAGGCAGCCCTCGGGTCCGCTACTTCGGCGGGGGCCTCAGCATGCTCGCTAGGATGCTCGACCTTGAGTCCCATGTCGGCCCGTTCGGACTCCTGCCGGTAGGTCGGCTGGGCATGGGGGCGCCGGAAACGAAGGCCATGGGCAAAGGTGCCGTGCGCTCGCAGCCACGATTCTCCGGGCACCCCGGCGGCGGGCCGGAGTGCCCGGACGAACAGCTACCCCCAGCGTGCGATCAGGGGACGCATGTGCTGATCATCACCGGTCGCGCCGACACTCCACAGGCCGCCGCCGGGAATCGGCGCCAGCCCACTCAAGGATGCCATCCCCGTCACCGGGACCGACTCTCTCTGCCAGCCGCTCGTGGTCCGGCGCAGCGCGTACATCGTGTCATTGGGCTCGGACGGCGAGAAGGTATCGCCGACGGCCAGTGCCTGCCCGCCGCTCACCGCCACGTCCATCAGCTCGCCGCCCCCGTCCGGCACCTTCGTACTGGCCCATTTGCGGCCGTTCCAGTGCGGGAGCAGCAGGTGCTCCGGACCCGGCCGACCGGGTTCCGTCGGTCGGGCGGGCCGGCTGGTGCGGCCGAACACGTGGTGCCCTGCCGCCATCGCCGGTCAGGAGAAGGGGACTGCGCCGATCCTGTTCACCCAGCCCTGGCGTTCGAAGGCGAGATACTCGCCGCCGGTCACGCCGCCGCCGGCGGCCTTGGAGACGGCGTGACCGCCGAACTCCTCGTAGTCGAGGAGCTGGGCGGTCGCCGGGTCGACCACCAGCTGCCCGACCACGCCGTCGGGGGTCTGGGCGGTGATGGCCATGCCGGACCTGCCCTCCCGGTCTTTGATCCGTCCGGTGACGTGGACGGACGGGAAGTCGGCGAGGATCCGGTAGAGCGCCGCCCGGGTGCCGGGGGTGGTCGGTGCCATGAACAGGTCCCTGGCGCTCTCGAAGACGTACAGGCCGAAATCGGCGGGGCCGACGGAGCCGTTCGCGCCGCCCTTACGGTCCTCCTGCCACAGCTTCCGCAGGTAGTTTTCCAGGCCGCTCTTGGTCGCCGGCAGCTTCGCTATGGTCTTCCACTCGATCTCGTGGGAGCCGATGGCGGGGTTCACCAGATGCGAGCGCCCGTCATACGTGATCGTGGACGGCTTGGACGCCGTCGTGCCGCCGTTGACGACGAGTGGCGGCGATCCCGCTGCTCGCCAGGCCGCCTCGTTCTTCTTGGTGGGGAAGGTGAACTGGATGTCCAGCGGCGCATGCGTACGGAGCCGAATGCCGGTCCCGCCCGGCGGGGTGCACCTCCAGTCCTCGCTACTGCTCGCGGTCAGCGCCTGGTAGTTCTGGGCGCGGCGCTCGCTTAGGGACGTCGGGACGTGCGCCGGCTCGCGGGTCCGCGTCGGGATCGGCACTTCCTGCCACATGCGGGTCCGGGTGTACCAGCAGGTCCCGTGGGTGACGGGCTGCTTGGCGACCGTCTCCGCGCTGGCCAACAGGAATGTACGGGTGTCGGTCCGTGCGGTGCCGCCATCGCGGGTGCCCTGATGGCCTCCGGAGAGCGCTCCTACGGCCAGCACCGCGGTGGCCGCCACCGCCGCGGTCGCGCCGGTGGCGAAGGCCAGCCGCCGGGCCGGCCGCCGCTCCCGGACCAGATGCGGATTCACGGTGGACGTGCCGGCGCGCGCACGGACCAGCGGCGCGTCGGGGCGTCGTTCGTAGGCCGCGTCGGCGAGTTCGCCGACCATCGCGGGCTTCAGGGCGTTGATCACGCTGTTGAGTTCGTTGTGCTTCACAGCTTCTCCGGGATGACTCGGGGGCGCGGGGCGCGTTCGGGCGTCTCCGTGCCGGGTTCGTGGGATGCGTCGAGTGCCCTGGCCAGCCGGCGGCGTCCCCGGTGCAGCCGGACGACGAAGGCGGCGCGGGAGCAGCCGGCGACGCGGGCCGCCTCGGCGGGCTCGAGCCCGTGCCAGGCGGTCAGAGTGACCGCCTCCGCCTCCTTGGGGGACAGGGTGCGCAGAGCGGCCAGTGCCTGGTCGCGGGCTATGACGTGGTCGGCGGCATCCCAGGCGTGCAGGTCGGCGTCGGTGGTCAGGCCGGCCAGCCGGTCGACCAGGCCGCGCGCCTGGCCGGCCGCGCCGTGCGACTGGCGGGCGAGGTTCCTGGCCACGCCAAGCAGCCACGGCAGCGCCCGCTCGGGGATCTCGCCGATCTTCCGCCACGCGATCGTGAACACCTCGCCGGTGACGTCTTCGGCGGCATGGGGCGCGACCCGCAGCACGACGTAGCCGAAGACGTTGCGGTAGTACGTCTCGTAGAGGCGGGTGAATCGGGCCTCTTGCTCGTCCACGCCACCTCCTCTCTTCTCGGGGCAGATACGCCAAGAAGTCGGAGAACACGTCACCGGATTACACGACAGGTCGAGGATTCTTCACGAGCCCTGCCCGTGCGGCCCGACGACCTGCCTGCGCATAGACAGGGCGGTGGACACCATGTCGTGGTCGCCGGTCTCGGTCGCCAGCTCCAATGCGGCCCGGTTGTAGCCGATTCGCCCACCCGGTGGTGACGGCCAACCGTCACGGTCATCATCCCGGCTCCGCAACGCACTGCTCCGCTTTCTCGGTCGCGGCCGGCGACCACGGCCACACCGAGGAGGACCTGCGGTACGTGCGCCGCCGCTACCTGTCGGTGGAGGCCGCGCGGCTGGTCGCCGCGCAGATCGCCAACGCCACCTTCGCCGCCCGCCAGTCCTGGCTGTGGAGCGAAGGGTCAACTGCGGTCGCCGCCGACTCCACCCACTTCTCAGCGTTCGACCAGAACATCTTCACAGAGTGGCACTCCCGGTACGGCGGCCGCGGCGTCCTCATCTACTGGCACATCGATACCGGACGGTCGCCGTCCACTCCCAGTTGCTGGAGTGCTCGGCGTCCGAGCTTCAGGACCAGGTCAGACCTGTTGGGCGAGGCCCTTCTCGACCGCCTCGATGATCTGCGGCCGCAGCTCGGCGCAGCTGATGATCGCGTCCACCGAGCCGACGTCGACCGCCCGCTGGATGCTGTGCACGCGGTCGAACTCGGTGGCCACCTCGGTGAGCTTCT
>JAOPYO010000222.1 GCA_025964575.1 Actinomycetes bacterium | reverse complement strand
CGAGAGCGAACAGGCAGGAGCCAGCTATGAGCGAGCGCAGCGAGCGAACAATGGACACAGCCGAGCCGCTCGCTCGTGGCGGCCGCATGGACTCCCCCACCGAGGCGTTCGTCGCCCACCGCAACCTACTGTTCACCGTCGCCTACGAGATGCTGGCTCATCGAGGTTGACCGTGCTTTCCGCTTGTTCGGATGCTGAGGTGTCCGCGTGCGCGTCGTGTCGTGGCGCAGCGGGCGCGCAGCCGCTGGTTGGCGGGGTTGCGGTAGCCGTAGGCGGTGCGGGCGTCGGTCTTGATCGCCCGGTTGACGCCTTCGGAGCCGGCGTTGCTGACGCCCGAGACGATCGCCGCTTCGATCTCGGGCCACCAGGTCTGCGCGGTGGTGGCTAGGCGTTCCAGTTCCGGCAGGCCGGAGTCGGCGCAGGTGGTGTAGAACCGGAACAGCAGGTGCGCGATGGTTGTCCGCGCCGGGTCGGTGTGCATCAGCGCCAAGAGGTCCATCAGGTCTTCTTTCGCGTTCCACGCTGCCAGGATCGGGGTGCCGATCTTCGCGGGGAGGGCTTTGAGGTCTTCGACCATCGGGTCCAGGTGCTCGGCGTGGACTTTCGCCGCGGAGCGGGTCAGGCGGTTGCGCAGTTCCCACTCCCTATTGCCTTTGCGGCCGCGTCGTCCGCGTTGCTGCACTGTGACCCGGCGGCGGACCTCGGTGAGCGCGGTGTTCGCGAGCTGGGCGACGTGAAACCGGTCGACGACCAGCGTCGCGTGCGGCAGGCTGGCCTGGACCGCGGACTTGAAGATGGTGCACATGTCGATGGCGACGAACCGGACGCCGGCCCGCCAATCAGCGGTCTGCGCCTCGATCCAGTCGCTCACGGTGCGCGCGGTGCGGCCCTCGACCTGCCCGAGCAGCCCGGCACCGCCGGCTAGGTCGACGAAACCGACGTGCCACCGGTCCGCGGTCACCTCCCAGGCATCGCCGGCCTCGGTCAGCCGGAACTTCGCCTTCCCGCGGCGGATCTCATCGATCCCGAGCCGCTCCACCTGCGGTGTGACGGCAGGCAGTGCCTTCTTCGCGTGTGCGGCGAACGCGGCCTGCGCGATCGGCCAGGAGATCTCATGGTCACGGGCGGACTGGATAACGGTGCGCCCCAGGTCGGCCACCGCCGCACCGGCGGATTCCCGCAGTCGGCAGGTCAGCCTGGCTCGCGACGGGATCTGCGGCAGCGCCTCGGTGAACGTCTTGCGTGGACAGACCGCCTCCCGACAGCGCCAGCGGCGCTTGTTCCACGTCAACTCGGTCCGGCGGCCAGCCTGTACCGCTTCAAAACTCGACGCACGGTGCTCTGACCTGCGGTTTGACCCTGTGAGATGCTACGGGCAGGATCGCGGCTTGTGTCTGTTCGTCTTCTCTATTTGATCACGGTCCGGGTATTCGGCTGGCTGCTTGTGCTGGGTCGTGGCCAGGCTTCCAAGAACGTCGAGATCATGGTTCTCCGGCATGAGGTCGCGGTGCTGCGCCGTCAAGTGACCCGGCCGAAGCCGGACTGGGCTGACCGGGCTGTCCTGTCTGCGCTGGCCCGATGGTTGTCGGCCGAGTTGCGTGCTCACCGGCTCGTCACCCCGGGCACGCTGCTGGCCTGGCATCGTCGGCTGATCAAACGCAAGTGGACTTACCCGAGCCGGCGGGGGCGCCCGAACACCGGCAAGGAAATCCGGGACCTGGTACTGCGGCTGGCGCGGGAGAACCCAGCGTGGGGGTACCGCAGAGTGCATGGCGAGTTGACCCGGCTCGGCGTCCAGGTCAGCGAAGCGACCGTTCGCCGGATCCTACGCGCACGCGGGTTCGGGCCGGCTCAGCGCAATGTCGACACCTCCTAGCGGGCGTTCCTGCGAACCCAGGCGCAAGGGCTGCTGGCCAGCGACTTCTTCCACGTGGACACGATCACCTTGAAGCGCTTGTACGTCCTGTTCGTCATGGAGGTAGAGACCCGGCGCGCGCACATCCTGGGCGTGACCGCCAATCCGACCGGCTCCTGGACCACCCAGCAGGCACACAACCTGCTCATGGACCTCGGCGATCGGATCAAGATGTTCCGGTTCCTCATTCGCGACCGCGACACCAAGTTCACCAACGCCTTCGACGATGTCTTCACCGCCGAGGGGCTGACCGTGGTGAAGACTCCGCCGCGGACGCCCCGGGCGAACTGCTATGCCGAACGCTGGGTACGCACCGCCCGAGCCGAGTGCACCGACCGGATACTCATCTACGACGAACGACACCTGCGATCAGTCCTCGCCGAGTACATCGATCACTACAACCAGCACAGACCCCACCAATCCCGCCAGCAACGACCACCCGATCACGACGAGCGGATCGTCGTTCCGGTGGAAGGCCGGATCAAGCGCCGAAAGGTGCTCAGCGGCGTGATCAACGAGTACCATCGCGCCGCGTAGCCGACTCGGCGAACTCCCAGGTCAGACCCCATGCGATGGGTTTTGAAGCGGTACACGCCTGCAACCCATCACTTCATGGCAGGGTCGATCACGATGCGGCGCTCGTATCGTTGTTTGCAGGTGCGACAGTAGTAGAACGTCTTGCCAAGAAGATTAGCGGACTACTACTGGCCGACCTCATCCTCTGGCTCCGCCACAGCGAATTCTCAGACAGTTCCTAGCCGGTGTAGGTGTCCAGGTGGCCGCACATGCCGAAGCGGGGCTGCGGGGTCCGCTGCTCTATGGCGGAGTCGAGCAGGTAGGCCGGGTCGCCGGTGAGCAAGCCGTCAAGCTGTTCGCCGGTACGGAGGGCGGCGAGCAGCGGCCCGGCCTCCCAGCGGCGCCGCCAGTCGGCCAGCAAGGAGGCCTTGAGGCGCAGGGCGGCGCGGTGGAACTCGGCGAGCGCCTCCATGTCGCCCGCGTCGACTCGCTCGCGGAGTTCGAGGTAGCCCTCGATGGCCAGGTCCCGCCGTCGCCGGGCCGCCGGAGCCGAGTCGGCCGTCGCGGCCTCGGCATAGGCCGCGGGATCGGCCAGGACTCGCGCGGGGAAGGTGAGGACGGCGTCGCCCGCTTCGGGGAGCCCGTCGTTCTGCATGATGACCACGATGCGCAGCCGACCGTCGCCGTTGACCAGGCGGTGGACGGTGCCCGGGGTGAACCAGGCGACGGTGCCCGCCGACAGCGGGGTCTCGGCGTACCCGCTTCCGGTCAGGGTCTGCACGTGCCCCTCCCCCGCGATCACGATGTACGCCTCGGAGCAGACCAGGTGGACGTGCGGGCTTCCACCGCACACCCCGTCCTGCGTCTCCCAGTCGTAGACGGTCAGGCCGGAGATCCCGACGCCGCCGGGAAAGGTCATGGGTACTCCTTCAGATAGGCCTCCAGCCGGGCGCGCTCCCAAGCCCCGTCGGCGACCACGATGCGGTACCGGCGGGTCATCATCGACCCCGGCGGCAGGCTGACCTCCGCGGCGAAGGCGAGCGAGGGGTTCACCGCGGCGAACGGCGTGTCCCGGACGAACCACCGGGTGCCGTTGCCGGGTGTGTCCACGAACAGCAGGGTGGAGGAGCGGTCGACCTCGTCGTGCTGCCCGACGTAGGCCAGCCAGTCGGCCGCCCGGCCCATCAGCTCGGGCCCCTCCTGGCCGCCGGCAGCGATGATCCGGCCACCGGTGAAGGACCGGGGGCCGCGCCAGAACAGTCCGGTGTAGCCCGCACCGGCGCGCCCGTTCGTCGTCGGACTGCCGAAATGCAGCGGCTCCTCCCGGACATTCGTCAGCTCGGTCCGGAAGTCCAGGGCCCAGGAGTCGGCTGTGACGTCCCGGAGCCGGACGCCGCGCCGCTCCGAGATCCAGTGTTCGCCCGCCTGGATGTGCCAGCTGAGCCGCTCGGTCCAGCCGTCGTCGGCGATGGTCTCGAACGACTCGTGGCGAATGGTGCCCACGTTGGGCAGGTCGACATAGCCCCGGTCGCGGACATAGCTCCCACCGCCCCAGAAGTTCTGCCCCGATACGTGCGAGGCGGTCATCTGGATGCCCCTGTGCCAGCGGTGGTCGTGCGGCCGAAACCCGGTCACCAGGTCGCCGGCCAGGGTGCGGACCGGGTGGAAGTACGGTTTGGGACCTTCGAACGCGGGCGTGTCCGGCCGGTAGACGTAGCGCAGGATCTCCACGTCCCGGGCAACGACCGCCAGCGCCGTTTCCTCGACATCGATCTTCATGCGTTCAGCCTCTGGTAGTACGGGAAGTCCGGGGTGATCTGCGAGCGGAGGACGGGATGGCCGGTGTGGGCCGACGCGTAGAGCCCGGTGACGAACTCCAGCGTCTGCCTGCCCTCCGCGCCGCTGGCCGGCGGCCGCTCGCCACGTTCGAGGCTGTCCAGAAGCACGGCGAGCTGGGCGGCGTGCGAACTGGGCACCTCCTGGTCGGGCGCGGGCAGGGCGGGCGTGTAGGTCCAGTCGGCGTCGCGGTAGCCGTAGAGATGACGCAGCTCGACGGTGGCATCGGTGAAGTCGAACCGCAGATAGCTCTCCTCGCGCGGTGACAGCACGCTGTTGACCACACTCGCCATCGCGCCGGAGGTGAAGCGGACCATCGCCAACGACACGTCCTCGGTTTCGATCCGCCGGTCCAGGGTGCCGGTCATGGCGCGCACCTCGGTCCAGTCGCCGAGCACCGACAGCATGAGATCCATCTGGTGGATGCCGTGGCCCATCGTCGGGCCGCCTCCCTCGGTCTCCCATCGCCCGCGCCAGGGCGCCTCGAAGTAGTCGTGTCCTCGATACCACGCGGTGACGCACTGCGCGACCAGCGGGCGGCCCAGGGCTCCCTGCGCGACGAGCTCGCGCAGCCGCCGGGCGCCCGAGCCGAACCGGTGCTGGTAGACCACGGTGGCGTACGGCCCGCCGGTCCGCTCGGCCGTCGTCATCGCGTCGTACTCCGCGAGCGAGAGGCACGGCGGCTTCTCGCACCACACCCAGGAACCGGCCGCCAGGCAGGCCGCGACCTGCCCGGCGTGGGTGAACGGCGGGGTGCAGATGTGCACCAGGTCGGGCCGCTGCTCGGCGAGCATCTGGTCCAGCTCGGAGTACGCGGCGGGAACGCCGTGCTCGAGGCAGAACTCCGTCACCCGGGCGGCGTCCGCGTCGACTGCGGCCACGAGCTCCGCCCGGTGGGCCTCGGCGCGCAGTGCGGGCAGATGCCCGACCGTCGCGATCCCACCCGTACCGACAATGGCGACCCTGATCATCGGATCACGACGGTGGTGAGCGAACGCGGGGCGAAGGTGGCCGCCAGGGTACCGTGGCGCAGGGTCACGGTGCCGGTCTCGGTCAGCGCGTGGCTCGCGTCGGTGAGGTACGTCCGCGGCTCCCCGCGCCCGGCGGCCAGGTCGGCGGCTACCGGTGTGGTCGCGGTGTTGAGCACCTCGACGACCCGGCTGCCGTCCGCGTTGCGGAACGCGGAGATCTCCAGCGCCGGGTTCGCGGCGGTCACCGGAACGCGGACCGCGCCGGGCCGGATGAACCTGCTGTAGGCCGCGACCGCCCAGAGCCGCTTGGACACGTGGTAGGTCGCCCCATCGAGCTGGATCAGCGCCCGGGTGGCGCCGGTGGACGCGCCGAGCCAGTAGAGGTAGCCGCTCGCGCCGGCCTTGGTCAGCGTGTCGTGGACGTTCTGCGCGACCGCGAACCCGTCGTACCCGCTGCCGTCGTCCCAGTTCTCGTTCCAGGTGGAACCGTTCGGCGACCACTCCGACATCCAGGCCCGCCGGGTGGTGGGCGGCGGGGACTCGGGCGCGCTGGCGTAGGAGTGGCCGGTGTAGGTCACAACCCAGCGGGCGGCCTGCGGGTCGGCCGCGATGGCCGAGGTGTAGGCGGCCTGCTCGTTCCAGCCGAAGGAGTCGCAGCAGGCGACCTTCAGATGTGCCCGCGCCGCGACCGGTCCGAGGACCTTCACGAACTCGGCGGCCTGCGCCGGGGTGAGCCGCATGGAGGCGTACGAGGCGGTCCAGTCGGGCTCGTTGGTGAACCCGAGATCGGTGATCCGGATGCCCTCGCGCTGGTAGAAGCGGGTGTACTGCACGAGGTAGTTCGCGTACGCCCGGCGCCAGTCGCCGCTCGGGCAGCTCGTGCCGGACAGGCCGCACAGCGTTCCGCCGTTGCTGTCGCTGCCGTTGTCCTTCATGAAGCCGGGGGCGCTCCAGGCGTCGGCGTAGAAGCGCCGCACGCCGTACGCCCTGGCCTGCCGGGCCAGCCAGACCTGGCCGCCGTCGCTGCTGTCCCAGGTGTAGACGGGCTTGGCGCCGGGGCCGCCCGGGTCGGCCGGCTCGATCGAGGGCATGTGGTCGTACACCGAGTCGGCGGACGACCCGATGCCGAGCCGTAGGATGCTCAGTCCGGCGCCGGACCGGCGGTCCAGCAGCAGGCCGAGCACCTCCCGCTGGGCCTGCGGGGTGAGGCCACGGGCGCCCTGCATGAGGGTGGCCCGCTGGAACGCCTCGGAGAACCCGAAGCCGTCGATGGGCTGGAGGGCACGGCCGAAGTCGATGCGGTCGGCGGCGGCGGCCGGTGCCACGTTGAGGGCAGTGGCGGCCGCCAGCGGGATGAGTGCGGTGAGGGCTCGGGCGATGGGTCGGAACATCGGTGCAGGCCTCCTGATCAGGGGGTGGGGGGCTCCAAGCTGCGATATTCGAAGTAGGGAAAGTGGGCGGTGGTGGTGCTGGGCAGCCCGTGGCTGCTGGCGTAGAGACCGAGGTAGGCGCCGGTGAAGGAGCCCGCGGTGTGCGGATTCAGTACGCCGCCGTCGACCGGGCCGCCGAAGGCCGCGCCATCGAGCCGGAACTCGTACGCCTGGTCATGGGCCTCGACGGCGAGCCGGATCCGTCCTTCCCCGATCGGCTGCTCGGCGAGGAGTTCGTCCTTTCCGGCGGCCCGGCGGATCAGCCGGGCCAGGCCCAGCGTGATCTCGCAGCGGAGCTGGAACTCGTCGTTCTGCAGGAGCACCAGGCCCGCGCACTCGGTCGCCGAGGCGGGCGCGAAGTCCAGGGCGGTGAACGCAGCGAAGTGCACGTGCTGCTGCCTGCGGGCGATCAGGCTCGGGCAGCCGCGCTCGGTGAGGGTCTCGGGCCGCAGCCGCAACCACAGGCCATCTCCGGTCTGCCAGAACCGGTCGCGAGGGGTGCGGAGCTGGTTCCAGTGCGGGCCGAGCTCGGGGCCGTCGAAAGTGTCACAGCGAGGCTCGGCAGGCCAGCGGTGTTCGGGCAGCCTGGGGTGGGTCTCGACGAGCCGTACACCGGTGATCACCGGCCAGCCGTCCTGCCAGCCGACCGGCGTCAGGAAGGTCTCCCGGCCGAGGATCCCGGGCGGCCGGATCGCCAGCAGCACCGCCCACCAGTCGCCGTCGGCCGTCTGGATCAGGTCGGCATGGCCGGTCGCACCGATCGGATGGTCCGCGCCGAGGTGCCGGTGGGTGAGCACCGGGTTGCGCGGGTTCCCCTCGTACGGTCCCGTCACGTGGGTCGCGCGGGCGACGCTGACCGCGTGGTCCAGGGCAGTGCCGCCCTCCGCGGCCACCAGGTGGTAGCGGTCCCCGATCCGGTAGAGGTGCGGGCCCTCGGCCCAGACCACGCCCCGGAGCGCGCCCTGCCAGATGACATGCTCGGGGCCGATGAGCCGCATCGCCGCCGGGTCGAGCTCGCGGAGCCAGATCTCGGTGTGCCCGGCCGCGTCCACCGGCCGGGTCGCGTGGAACCACACCCGGCCGTCGTCGTCGAACAGCAGCGACGGGTCGAAACTATCCGGCTCGCCGAGCCAGTGCGGCTTCGACCAGGGCCCGGCGGGGTCGGTAGCGGTCACCACGAAATTGCCGGTCTCGGCGGTCCCGTCCACCAGCGTGCAGATCACGTGGAAGACGCCGTCGTGGTACCGGATCGTCGGGGCGTAGAGGCCGCCCGAGGGCCGGATGCCGTCGAGCGGGAGCTGCTCGGGCCGGTCCAGCACATGCCCGAGCGGCCGCCAGTTCACCAGGTCACGGCTGTGAAAGATCGGCAGCCCGGGAAACCACTCGAAGGTCGAGGTGACCAGGTAGAAGTCCGAACCGACCCGGCAGAGCGACGGGTCCGGGTGGGAGCCGGGCAGGATCGGATTGCGGAAGCCGGTCAGCATGGCGTCACCTGCGCGGCCACGGTCAGCACGCGGTCCGGCCCCGGCTCGCGGACGGGCCCGTGCAGGGTGAACACACCGGTCAGCGGCAGGTCGGTGCTGGATCGCCCGACGGCGACGGTGATCTCGCCGGGTTCGACGATGCGGCGCAGGTCGCGGCCGGTGAAGGAGGTCCGGTCAGCGTGGACGGTGAACTCCACGCGGGCGGCCTGACCCGGTTCCAGGGCGATCCGGGTCCAGCCGGACAGCCACCGGACAGGCCGTACGACCGAGGCGACCGGGTCGGACAGGTAGAGCTGCACCACCTCGGTCCCGGCCCGCGCCCCGGTGTTGCGCACGGTCGCGGCGACCTGTACGACCCCGTCGGTCGGAGCGGCCGGGGTCACGTCGAGCTCGGAGTAGTCGAAGGTGGTCCAGGTCAGGCCGTGGCCGAAAGGGAACAGCGGGGCCGGATCCACCACGCTCCACTGCGAGTGGCGGCCGGTGGGCGGCTGCAGGTAGGTGCCGGGCTGGCCACCGGGCCCCCGCGGGACGCTGACCGGCAACCGACCCGACGGCGCGACCCGCCCGGTGAGCACCCCGGCGATCGCCGCTCCGCCCTCCTCGCCCGGGAAGAACGCCTGCACGACCGCAGCGGCCCCCTCCGCGAGGCAGTCCAGGGCGTACGGCCGGCCGGTCACCAGCACGATGACGGTCGGGGTTCCGGTCGCCAGCACGGCGCGGGCGAGCTCGGCCTGACGGCCGGGCAGGTCGAGGGTGGTCGCGTCGCAGCCCTCCCCCGAGGTGCCCCGGCCGAACAGGCCGGACCGGTCGCCCAGCGCCAGCACGCAGACCTCCGCCTCGCGGGCGGCGGCCACCGCGGCGGCGATGTCGTCGTCGGTCACCAGCACGTCGCTCCCGGCGACCACCGTGAGGTCGGGGACCTCGGCGCGCAGGGCCTCGGCCAGCGACGGGATCTCCACCCCCAGCGGCAGGCCGGGATGGCGGGTGGCCATGTGGTTGGGGAAGGCGTAACACCCGAGCATCGCGTGCGGCTCGTCGGCGAGCGGGCCGGTCAGCGCGACCCTGGCGGCGCGCAACGGCAGCACCCCGTCGTTGGCCAGCAGGACCACCGACTCCTCGGCGATCCGCCGGGCCAGCGCCCGGCCGGCGGGCGGGTCGAGGTCCTCGGCCGGAGCGGCCGGTTCCGGCCGGGCTCCGTCGAGCAGGCCGAGTTCGCCCTTGAGCGTGAGCACCCGCCGTACGGACCGGTCCAGTACCTCCGTCGGCACCGAGCCCGACTCCACGAGCGCGGCGAGCGGCTTGCCGTAGCAGCGGGTCGTGGGCAGTTCCATGTCCACGCCCGCGCGCAGCGCGAGTGCGGCGGCCTCGCCCTGCGAGCCGGCGAGCCCATGCATGGTCTCCAGGAACGAGATCCCGAAGTAGTCGGCGACCACGATCCCGCGGAAGCCGAGCTCGTCCCGGAGCAGCCCGGTGAGCAGCCGTTCGTCGGCTGCGGCGGGCATCCCGTCAACGTCGCAGTAGGAGTGCATGACCGCCCGCGCCCCGCTCCCCCGCAGCGCCATCACGAACGGCTCGGCCACGACGTCGGCGAACTCGCGGGGGCCCATCCCGGCCGGGGCCATGTTCCGGCCCGCCCGCGAGGAGGCGTAACCCGCGAAGTGCTTGAGGGTGGCGACGACCCCGGACCGTTCCAGCCCCCGGGCATAGGCCGTGCCGATCACGCCGACCAGCTGGGGGTCCTCACCGATCGACTCCTCGGTGCGGCCCCACCGGTAGTCGCGGACCACATCCAGTACGGGGGCCAGGCCCTGGTGGACGCCGAGCCGCCGCATCGAGGTTCCGATGACCGTGGCCATCTGCTCCACGAGGTCCGGATCGAAGGTGGCGCCCCAGGCCAGCGGGGCCGGGAAGACGGTCGCGGTCCAGGTCATCAGCCCGGTCAGGCACTCCTCGTGGGCGATCGCCGGGATGCCGAACCGGTTGCCCGCGGCTACCTGCTCCTGCAGCTCGCGGAGCCGGGCGGCCCCGTCGGCCGGGGAGATCGGCGCGGTGCCGAACACCCGGGTGAGCTGGCCCAGGCCGTCCGCCAGCACGCCCTCCAACGGCGGCGGGTCACCGAGGTCGTCGGGCGCCGGAGCCACCTGCTCGCCCGGCCGCCCGGACTCGGCCCAGAACGCGCCGAGCTGACCGATCTTCTCCGCCACGGTCATCCGGCTCATCAGGTCGGTGACCCGTTCGGCGACCGGCAGCGCGGGGTCCCGCCAGGCTTCGGTCGGGGCATGCCGGAGTGCTTCGGCCATGTGGGATCGATCTCCCGTCTCACGTGCTGAAAAAAAGCGGGTGGGTCAGGCAGGCGGAGCAGCGGTGGACAGCCGGACCCGCAGCTCGGTGGCGAGCTCGATCCGCGGGCTGACCAGCGCCTCCCCGTCGAGTTGCTGGAACAGGGTCCGGGCCGCGATCCGGCCCATCTCCTCAAGCGGCTGCCGGACCGTGGTGAGCGGCGGCGACACCCACTGGCACAGCGGCAGGTCGTCGAAACCGACCACGCTGAGGTCGCGCGGGATGCTGAGCCCGGCCTGCCGGGCGGCCTCGTAGACACCCATGGCCTGCATGTCGCTGCCTGCGAAGATCGCCGTCGGCCGTCCCGGGAGAGCGAGCAGCTCCTGGGCCGCCGCGAACCCGCCCTCGTGCAGGAAGTCGCCGTACCGGATCAGACCGCGGTCGACCTCGACGCCCGCCCGCTCGAGACCGGCCCGGTAGCCGTCGATCCTGGCCTGGGTGCAGAGCATCTCCCGGGGGCCGCCGATCACCGCGATCCGCCGGTGCCCCAGCGAGAGCAGGTGCTCGGTGGCGGCCAGGCCGCCGGCCCAGTTGGTCGCGCCGATGCTGACCAGGTCGGTGTCGGGCAGGTCCACCGGATCGATGACCACCAGTGCGACCCCGGCCCGCTGGACCTGGGCGCGCTGCTGGGCGGTGATCCGGGAGGTCACCAGGATGACCCCGTCGCTGTGGTGCGCCGCGGTCAGCGAGGTCCAGCTCGGCGGGGTGGCGTCATCCTCGCGCACCCGGGACACGACGGTGCCCACGCCGCGCTCGGCGCACTCGGCCTCCACGCCGCGCAGGATCTCCACCGCCCACGGGCTGTCGAGGCCGCCGATGACGAGGTCCACCAGGCCCGATCGGCGGCTCCGCCGGGTGCCCGGGGCAAGGTAGTTGTGGGTCTTCAGCAGCGCGGTCACCCGCTCCCTGGTCGCCGAGGCGACATCCGTGCGGCCATTGAGGACCTTCGAGACGGTCGCGGTGGAGACACCCGCCTCTTCGGCGATGTCGCTCAGGGTGGAGCGCGAGCGCCGGCCGGTCACCGGCTCGGCCCCCGTACCGACTCGGCGTCCCACAGGACGTACTCCTTCACGTTTGGCTTGAGCTCCGACGGGTGGAATCTGCCTGGGAAGCAGGAGCTGACGACTTCGAACAATATCGCAAAGTTTCGAACTGTCCAGAGGCAGGCTGAATCTTGTCGGAGCACTGGGCTTAGAGAAAATCTCGCAAGGGTGTTGACCACCTTACGAGAGCGTATTTAGAGTACGGCAACAGCGAAGTTGCCGATACATTTCGAAAAGTATCGGAGCGCCGTCCACCCCATTCCAAGGAGACCCCGATGGGCGAGCAATCCCTCTCGCGCCGAAGCTTCCTGTCCGCGGCAGCAGTGGCCGGCCTCAGCGCACCTCTCCTCAGCGCCTGTGGCGGCGGCAACAGCGACGCGGGCTCATCGACTGGCAAGGTCACCGTCGAGTGGTGGAACATCTCGACCACCGAACCCGCCAAGTCGCTGTGGGCGAGCGCGGCCAAGGAGTACATGGCCCAGCACCCCGACGTCACCATCAAGCTCGTGACCCTCGAGAACGAGGCGTACAAGTCGAAGATGACGGCCCTCACGGCGTCCGGCAAGCTGCCCGACATCTTCCACACCTGGGGCGGCGGCGTGCTGAAGCAGCAGGTCGACGCAGGGCTGGTCAAGGACCTCACCTCCGCCATCGCCCCCTGGTCGGGCAATCTGACGCCGATCTCCCTGCAGCCCTACCAGCTCGACGGCAAGACCTACGCGGTCCCCTTCGACATCGGCATGGTCGGCTTCTGGTACAACAAGGCGCTGTTCGCCAAGGCCGGGATCACCACGCCGCCCGCCACCTGGGCCGAGTTCCTCGCCGACGTCAAGAAGCTCAAGTCCGCCGGGATCACCCCGATCGCCGTCGCCGGCAAGGACAAGTGGCCCGAAATGTACTACTGGGCCTATCTGGCGTTGCGCGTCGGCGGTCTGGCCGCGCTGAAGCAGGCCGCCGCCGGCAACGACTTCACCGGAGCGCCGTTCGTCGCGGCCGGCCAGCACCTCAAGGAACTGGCCGACCTGAGCCCGTTCCAGCAGGGCTTCCAGGGTGCCGGCTATGACGCGCCCGGCGGTGAGGCGGCCACAATGGGCAACGGCAAGGCGGCCATGGAGCTGATGGGCCAGTGGGCGCCGAACGTCGAGAAGACCTCGGGCAAGGGGATCGGCACTGACCTCGGCTTCTTCCCGTTCCCCACCGTCGAGGGCGGCCAGGGCCTGGTCACCGAGGTGTTCGGCGGCGGGGGCGCGCACGCCCTGCGCAAGGGGGCACCCGCGGCGGCCGTCGACATCCTGAAGTACTTCTCGACGGTGGGCGAGGCCCGCAAGCTCGTGGCCTCCGGCGCGGTGATGCCGGTCGTCAAGGGCGCCGAGTCCGCCCTCACCGACCCGAACAAGCAGGCAGTGGCCAAGACGCTGGCCGGGGCTACCGGCTTCCAGCTGTTCCTGGACCAGGCCTTCCCGCCGGCCGTCGGGCAGGAGGTCAACGACAGCGTCGCAGCGCTGGTCGCCGGGCAGAAGTCACCACAGCAGGTCGCCCAGGCGATCACGCAGACGGCGAAGAGCCAGTGACCCTGGCGACCACCCGTCCGGTGGACACGGCAGCGGCGCCCGCTCCGGCAGTCCGGGGGCGGCGCCGCAGGCTGCGCTCCTGGGCGACGATCGTCTCGTTCCTGTTCCCCGCACTCGTGCTGTTCGGCCTTCTGGTCCTGGTACCGATCGGGGTCGCGCTCTACCTCAGCATGTTCAAGTGGGGCGGCTTCGGGGCCCCGTCCGACTTCGTGGGCCTGGGAAACTTCACCAAGCTGTTCCAGGACAGCGTCTTCCTCGCCGACCTCTGGCGCGGGCTGCTGCTGATCATCTTCTCGATCGGGATCCAGCTGCCGTTCGCGCTGGCCATGGCGGTGCTGCTCAACCAGAAGCTGCGCGGCCGGGCCTTCTACCGCCTGCTGTTCTTCGCGCCGTACGTACTGTCAGAAGTGATCACCGGCGTCCTGTTCAGCATGATCTTCCAGCCCGGTTCGGGCTCGGCCGACCATCTGCTGAAGCTGGTGGGTCTGCAGAGCCTCGGCGGGAAGTGGTTCGCCGACAGCTCGACCGTCCTGGTGACGCTGTTCCTGGTCATGACCTGGAAGTACTTCGGCTTCCACATGATGCTCTACCTGGCCGGGCTGCAGGGCATCCCACACGAGGTCCTGGAAGCGGCGGCGATCGACGGCGCGGGAGCCTGGCAGCGGTTCCGGCACATCACGCTGCCGCTGCTCGGGCCCACCATCCGGATCAGCGTCTTCCTGTCCATCATCGGGGCCATCCAGCTGTTCGACCTGATCTGGGTCATCACCCGCGGCGGACCGATCCACTCGTCGGAGACGATGGCGGTCACGATGTTCCAGTTCGGCTTCAAGCGCTTCGAGATGGGCTACGCCAGCGCGATCAGCGTCGCGATGCTCGGGATCAGCCTCGTCTTCGCCCTCTTCTACCAGCGCTACGTGATGCGCCGGGACACCGAAGGAGCCGTTACCAACATGCGAGCCAACCGATGAAGCGACTCTTCCAGCACACGACCGTCTGGGTGGTCGGGGTGTTCGTCGTCGGCCCTCTGGTGTACGGCGTGCTCGCGGGCTTCAAGAGCACCAGCCAGCTCTCGACCAACATGTTCGGCCTGCCCTCGCCGTGGGTCACCTCGAACTACACCTCGGTCTTCGGCTCGGGCACGTTCTGGCGGCAGATCTTCAACAGCACGTTCATCGCAGTGGCCACCACGGTCGTCGCGGTCGGGGTGTCCGCGCTCGCGGCCTTCGTGTTCGCCCGGTTCGCCTTCCGCGGCCGGGAGGTGCTGTTCACGCTGTTCACGATCGGGCTGATGTTCCCGTTCGCGGTGGCGATCCTGCCGCTGTTCGTGCTGCTGCGCACCTTCGGCCTGCTGGACAACCCGCTCGGCGTGATCCTCCCGCAGGCCGCGTTCGCACTGCCGCTGACCATCATCGTGCTGCGCGGGTTCTTCCGTACGATCCCGGCCGAACTCGAGGAGGCCGCTACCATCGACGGCTGCAGCGCCTTCGGCTTCTTCTGGCGGATCCTGCTGCCGATGGCCCGCCCGGCGCTCGGCACCGTCTCGGTCCTGGCGATCGTGTCGAGCTGGAACAACTTCTTCCTGCCACTGCTGGTCTTCAACGACCCCACATGGTGGACGATCCCGGTCGGCGTTCAGCAGTTCCAGGGCCAGTACGCCTCCGACACCGCGCGCATCCTCGCCTACGTCGTCGCCGCGATGGTGCCCGCGCTCGCCTTCTACTCCGTGGCCGAACGCCAACTCATCGGCGGCCTCACGGCCGGCGCCACCAAAGGCTAAAACCACCCCCTTTCAGTTGAGGAGCAGTTCCATGTCGCATCGCCCTGCCCGCAGACTCGCCGCCATCCTGGCCGCCGGTACGGCCGCCATCGGGCTGACCACCGGCACCGCGTCCGCGCACGACACCAAACCCCTGGGCCAGCTCGCCCGGGAGCACGGGAAGTACTTCGGTTCGGCCACCGACAACCCCGAGTTCACCGACAGGCCGTACCTGAAGATCCTCGGCTCCGAGTTCGCCGCCATCACACCCGGCAACGGCATGAAGTGGTACGCCACCGAGCCGCAACAGGGCGTCTTCGACTGGACCAACGGCGACCAGATCGTGGACTTCGCCCTCCGCCACCACCAGCTGGTCCGGGCGCACACCCTGGTCTGGCACAGCCAACTCCCGGACTGGCTGACCAGCGGTACGTGGAGCGCCGACCAGCTCCGGGCGATCCTGAAGAACCACATCACCACCGAGGTCAAGCACTACCGTGGCAAGGTCTACTCCTGGGACGTGGTCAACGAAGCGTTCAACGAGGACGGCACCTACCGCGAGACGCTCTGGTACAAGACCCTCGGCCCCGGCTACATCGCCGACGCACTGCGCTGGGCCCACCAGGCCGACCCGCACGCCAAGCTCTACGTCAACGACTACAACATCGAGGGCACCGGTCCGAAGAGCGACGCCTACTACGCGCTGGTCCAGTCGCTCAAGGCCCAGCACGTGCCGATCGACGGGGTCGGCTTCCAGGGCCACCTGGCGCTGCAGTACGGCTACCCCTCGACGCTGCAGGCCAACCTGCAACGGTTCGCCGACCTCGGCGTGGACGTGGCCGTCACCGAGCTGGACATCCGGATGATCCTGCCGGCCGACGCCACCAAACTCGCCACCCAGGCCACCTGGTACGCCGACGTGACCAAGGCCTGCCTCGCGGTCCGCCGCTGCGTGGGCGTCACCGTCTGGGACTACACCGACAAGTACTCCTGGATCCCAGCCTTCTTCAGCGGCCAGGGCGCGGCGCTACCGTACGACGAGAACCTCCAACCCAAGCCCGCCTACTACGCCATCCGGGACGCTCTGTCGTCGTGATCGAGATCCCGCTGCTCGACGGTCCGGTCCAGATCTCCGGGGCACTGGAGCTGGAGCGGACCACGGCGGGGCTGCGGCCGCGCCGGCTGCCGGGCTGGGCCAGGCCGCAACTGCCCAGCGACTTCTGCGACATGGTGGTGGCCCAGCCCTCCGGGGTCCGGCTGGAGTTCGGCACCGCCGCGACCCGCCTCGAACTCGACGTCCTGATCACCAAGACGAGGTTCGCCGACGCCCCCGCGGTCCAGCCCGCGGGCGCGTTCGACCTGGTGGCCGACGGCACCGCGTTGACGCGGCTGCCGGTGCCCGACGGGAACGTCCTGGTCATGGACACCGAGCGCGGCGGCCGGCTCATCCCAGGCGCGCCGTCGACCGTACGGTTCGGACCGCTGCCCGCCGGCGTCAAGGAGCTGGAGATCTGGCTGCCGCACGCCTGCCAGGTCGAGCTGATCGCTCTGCGCGCCGACGCCCCGGTCCGGGCACCGCGGCGCCCGGACCGGCCGCGCTGGGTGCACCACGGCAGCTCGATCAGCCACTGCGGCGAGGCGGCGGGGCCGCTGGGCACCTGGCCGGTGGTGGCCGCCCGGCTGGCCGGGGCCGACGTGCTCAACCTGGGACTGGCGGGCAACGCCATGGTCGACCAGTTCACCGCCCGGACGATCCGCGACCAGTCCGCCGACCTGATCAGCCTCAAGCTCGGCATCAATGTGGTCAACGGGGACACGATGCGGCCGCGGACCTTCGCCCCGGCCGTGCACGGCTTCCTGGACACCGTCCGCGACGGCCATCCCCGCACGCCCATGATGCTGATCTCGCCGATCGCCTGCCCGACCGCCGAGCACCGGCCCGGGCCGACACCGTCCTGCTGGGCGAACGGCGTGCTGAGCTTCCGCGCGATCGGCACCCCGGCCGCGGACGCGCTGACCCTGACCGTGGTACGGGAGATCCTGCAGAACATCGTCGAACGGCGCTCCGATCCGTACCTGCACTACCTCGACGGGCGGGAGCTGTTCGGCGAGACCGACGTCGCCGACCTGCCCGACGGCCTGCACCCCAACGCCGCCGGATACCAGCGGATGGGCGAACGCTTCGCCCCTTTCATCGGCTTGCACGCCCGGACCGCGATCATCCCTGGTCAGGGCGCGGCAGCCGGGGCCCGTCCAGCGTCATCTTGACCTCTGCGTCACCGCCAGCGGGCAGGGCTACAGGAACGGCAACCCACCCCCCGCCCAACCGGCCGCCCACCAGCCCGCAAAAACCGCACCGCCCGTCGTTTCGCCCGGTCACGTGCATGCGAGCTGAGGACCATTGGATCCTTCGGCTCGCCGACGTTGCCCCACGGATTTGCGGCGTATGGGCGGAGGAGTCGGATACCGGTGTCGAGACCCGATGCCGTCCTCATAGGGTTGGGCTTCTAGATCGACCCCCCGACACAGGCCGGGCCTGACGCCACGGCGCGGCGAAAGGATGGCGATGGCCTCGCGTTCCCCCGCGCCGCTACCGCTGATGATCGATCCGATCCAGATGATCGACCGGCACCCGGTGCCCGCCGTGCTCATCACCGTCGTGGCCCTGGCGGCGCTGGTGCCGGTCGGGTTCCTCGCCCGCCGGATACTGCGCGCGGTGGCACGGCTTCGCGCCAGCCCCATCGGCAACGACCACGTGCTCGGCAAGACCAATCGCTGGGCGAACAACTCCTGCTGGAACGTCAACACCGACAGCGGCGTGCACACCCACATGGAGGTGAAGAACACCGAAACCGCCTCCTGCTACAACCCCCTCACCCGCGGTGGCACCTACTCCTACGGTCAGTGGATCGGCAACCTCGTACCCATACGCAACCTGTTACGAGATCGCTACCAAACGCGCCAGCAGTCTCTCAGCACAAGACATCCAGCACCCTCGGTGACCGCTCCCCGGAAAGTGCTTCCGAGCCCAAGAACTCAGGCGCAACCCACCAGGTTCCGCCCGACGACGAGACCGTCGTCCGACTCGCGGTCCTCATCGCCGGCAGAGGCAACGCCACCTCTGAGCTAAGAGGACTTCTTCCGGGGTGTCGGCCTGTCCTCGCCCGTGGCCGTCCATTGCCGGCCGATGGTTGCGACGGACTTCGGCGGTGGCACCTGCGGCACCTCGTACCCGATGGCCTCGACCCGCTCCGCCTGCACCTTCGCCGTGGACACCCCGAACTGCTTATCCCGCTCGGCGACCAGCTCCAGGTCCGCCTGGCCGTCGCCGGTCAGCGACCACATCAGCAGCGGCTCGCCCAGCGGCACTGGGGTCGTCGGGTCGGGCCAGGTGTGCCACGTCTTGCCCCAGGTGGTGAGCAGGTATGTCATGAAGTCCATCTCTGCCTGGTCGCTCATGACCGGGGCGACCAGCCCGCCGCCCAGCACCTCGTAGGTGTGCGGGTGCCAGTACTTCTTCTCCTCGTCCGGGAGGGACCGGAAAAGCTTGTCGGACACGATGTACTCGAGGCCAAGCAACCTCGCCCCCGGGCCTATCGAGTCGTACAGGAGACACTGGTGCATCTCGTAGTCGCCCTCGCCGCGCATCCCGCAGTAGTGCATGGTGGTCACCTGGACCTCGGGGTTCTTCTTGGCAACGTGGAAACCGCAGAAGAAAAGGTCGTGGTTACGGATCGGGCCCATGGCCTTGTCGACTTCTTGACGGTTCATCTGGTATTCCCCCTCCAGAACGTGCCCTGGCTCTCGCCGGCCCGCTGTTCCTACCCTGACCGGGGGCGATCTACCAGCCAAACCGTTCGGCCGGTCACAGACGCCTCACGGGCGTTGAACAAACAGATAGGCCGCCACGACGACACCCAGCGCGGCCAGCACCGGTGAGCGGCCGGAGCCCACCATAGGCGAGGAGCAGCACGCGTACCCGACGCCGGCCTCCCGCGCCTCGTCCATCGCCGCCCGCACCGCCGACACCGCCGACTCGTCCCACCGCAGCGGCCCGGGCTTGGCCCGAGAATCCCCTGGCGAATTGGAACCTAAGCCCTTTACCAGTAGGCGGACACAATGACGGCCACGGCAGGACGACAGCAACGATGACAGCAACCGCGCCGTACAACAACGGCCGGCTGCGACAGCGGCCAGTCGTCCCAGCAGCCGCAGCCGCCTCCCGGTAGGGACCGCCGCCGTGCCTCTTAAGGCTTCTGACACGCTCGGCCTTTCTCCCCGTGAGCGGATATCTAAGAAGCTGCTCTGATTCGGTGTTCGTTACCGAGTTGAGGTGGCCCCTCCGGTCGGCATGGCCTGATACTCGCCGTGCTTTCAGAATGAGGAAGGCGTCGTGAACTTCCGCATGGCGGCCGTACTCGCCGAAGAGACCCTGGAACGGAACATGGTCGAACTCGGGTTCCCAGCCCAACAACTGCACCAGTTGACCGAAGCCGTGAACGATGCCCAGCGTCGAGCCGAACTCGCCAAGGACGGGCCACTCAACAGCTACACATTCGTCCGTCGGCACCGCCGGAATCGCTGATCCAGATGTCACGAAAGAACCCGGGCCAGAGTGCGCGGGACAACAGATGACCCAATAGTCCCGGGACATGGCGCGAGTCGATCTTGCCGCTTGAAGGCGGTACCTTCTGATCTGATCTGAAGCCGCCTGATTCGAGCGGCGGCGATCGGTTCGGGGTCTTACCAGGGGAAGGTCGATGGACAGCGACATGCAGTGCTTCAATTGCCGTACTCCGATACTGTCACGTGCCCGGACCGGCAACCAGGCCGTCGCGTGGTGGACGCACTGCAAGGCGTGCGCGGCCCTGGTCGAGGATCAGATGACACTCGTCACATCGCGGCCCACCGAAGCGAAGATCGCGATCTACGAGTGCCGCACCTGCGGGACACCACGGTCCTGCCGCACCGGATGGCGCACCCGGTGCATGGTCTGTCTTGACGAGCGGACCTGCCTGCCCGATGATGCCGCGAACCTAGCGGCGAAAGCCCTCGACGCGCTCAGCCGGCGGCGCTCGTCGGACACGGTTCTGCCTCGGATGCAGGTGGACGACCCCCGTGAGGTGTGGCAGCAGTGTGCCCTCGTGGTCATCGCGGACAAGGTGGCGTCACTGTCATGGCCTGGCTGGACGGTGCTGGCCACCGATATCTCGGGCCTGCCCTGGGAAGCGGCCACGTTGCTCCGCGAGCCAGGACGGCCGCAGTCACATGGCACCTGGGCCCGGCATGACGCCTGCGGCACCGTA
>JAOPYO010000219.1 GCA_025964575.1 Actinomycetes bacterium | reverse complement strand
CGAGAGCGAACAGGCAGGAGCCAGCTATGAGCGAGCGCAGCGAGCGAACAATGGACACAGCCGAGCCGCTCGCTCGTGGCGGCCGCATGGACTCCCCCACCGAGGCGTTCGTCGCCCACCGCAACCTGCTGTTCACCGTCGCCTACGAGATGCTCGGCTCGGCCGCCGACGCCGAAGACGTCCTGCAGGAGACCTGGTTGCGGTGGGCGGGCGTCGATCTCGACACAGTGCGGGATCAGCGTGCATACCTGGTCCGGATCACCACCCGGCAGGCGCTGAGCCGGCTGCGTACGCTCCGCCGCCGCAAGGAGTCCTACGTCGGCCCCTGGTTGCCCGAGCCGCTGCTGACCGCGCCCGACGTGGCCGAGGATGTCGAGTTGGCCGACAGCGTCTCGATGGCGATGCTGCTGGTGCTGGAGACGCTCACGCCGACCGAGCGGGCGGTGTTCGTGCTGCGCGAGGTGTTCGATCTGGAGTACGACGAGATCGCGGAAGCCGTCGACAAGAGCCCGGCCGCGGTCCGCCAGATCGCCCACCGGGCACGAGCACACGTCGCTGCCCGCCGACCACGCGGGGCCGTTTCTCCGACCGAGACCCGCAGCGCGCTCGAGGCGTTCCAACGGGCGATCGAAACGGGCGATCTGCAACGCCTGCTCGACATCCTCGCGCCAGATGTCGTCCTCCTGAGTGACGGTGGCGGAGTCGTGCAGGCCGCGCTGGCGCCCGTCATGGGGGCCGACCAGGTGGCCCACGTGCTGGGCAGGATCGCCGCCGCGGCGTCGCTGCAACCGGCACAGATCAATGGCTACCCGGCACTGATTCTCCGGCTCAACGGCGAGATCGACACCGTCATGGGGGTGCGCATCGACGACGGCCTCATCACCGGGCTCTACGCCGTGCGCAATCCCGAGAAGCTGTCGCATATGGAGCGGGAGACCGCCCTGCGCCGCTGAGTCGGCCTTCTTCTCCCGCAGCTGTCCCGAGCCGCACGGTAGCTGAGCGTGACCGTCAGGTTGACATACTGCTCCAACCCGACCACACCGCCAGGGCCTCGCTGCGACCGCCGGAACCGGCTCGTCGTAGGCCCTCACCTGGTTGGTGATCAGCGATCCGGCGACGCGGAGCATGTCCGGCCACCAGGTCACGGGTTGGGGGTAAGTGCCGGTAGCGCCGGGTTGGCGCGTCAGGCCAGGTGGGATCGGGCTGCTGGAGTTCGTCCCACCGAGCCTGCGCGAAGCGGTGTCGCTATCCCCACTGACCGGGCTGGTAGTCGCCGGCGGGCTGCTGGGTGATGACGTTCAAGCGGTTCCAGGTGTTCATGATGGCGATGAGGGACACCAGGGCGGCGAGCTGGTCCTCGTCGTAGTGCTTGGCGGCATCAGCCCAGGCCTCGTCGGTAACACCACCGGCGGCATCGGCGATGCGTGTGCCCTGCTCGGTCAGTTCCAGGGCGGCCCGCTCGGCGTCGGTGAAGACCTTGGCCTCCCGCCAGGCCGCGACCAGATTGAGCCGCACCGAGGTTTCCCCGGCGTGCGCGGCGTCCTTTGTGTGCATGTCGATGCAGACGGCGCAGCCGTTGATCTGGCTGGCGCGGATCTCCACTAGGTGCCGCGTCGCGGCCGGCAGCGTCGAGTCCGACACGACCTTGCTCGCCGAGACGATGTACTTCACGACCTTGGCCCCGACCGGGTTGCTGTGGTGGGCGAAACGGGCATCCATGCTGATCTCCTTTTCGTGTCCGCTCTTACACTCACCGACGAAACAGCCCGGCAAAGTGTGAGCCATCCGAAAGCGATCTACGCTTCCCGCCCGCGTCGGCCCGTCGTCCACGGTCGGAGCGAGCACGCCGCCCTCCGCGCTCATTTCCATGAGCTCGATGCTCCACGCATCATCGGGTAGCGCATAGAAGCTGGCCAGACTCGTCCTGGCCTGGGGCGAAGCCTCCCGATTGGCCCTGCGGCGGGTGCGGCTGCCAGCTCCACGTGCAGGTAGTCCCGGGCGGCGCCTGCGTTCGGGATCGTGTATCAGAAAGCCGCTTGGGTCAGCTGTCTGGAGATGGATCGCAACCGGGGGAGGCACAGGACGAAGCGCGCTCCGCGTTCGCTGTCCTGGATGGTCAAGGTGCCCTGGTGTGCTTCGGTGATCTCCCGTGCGATCGCCAGCCCCAGCCCGGTCCCCCCTGCGTCCCGGTCGCGTGAGGCCTCCAGCCGGGTGAAGCGGTCGAAGACCATCTCCCGCTGTTCAGGGGCGATGCCGGCGCCGTCGTCGATGACCTCCAGGGTCGCGGTGGGCCCGTCGGCTCGCACGATGACGGTGATCTTCGAGGTGGCGTGGCGTTCGGCGTTGTCGAGCAGGTTGACCAGCACCCGGGTGATCCGCAGCCGGTCACAGTCGATGAAGACGTTCTGCCGTAGATCTTTGACGATTTCCTTCCGGTAGGTGCGGTGGTCCAGTTCGGTGGCGACCAGTAGGGCGAGGTCGGTCGGTTCGTGGGTGAGGGGGGCGCGGGCGTCCAGCCGGGCGAGGGTCAGCAGGTCGGTCACGATCGCCTGCAGCCGGTCCACCCCGGCGAGCACCGCCTCGGTCATCTTCGGCCAGTCGGTGTCCTGCGGGTACATGAGCGCCTCCTCGAGCTGGGCCCGC
>JAOPYO010000295.1 GCA_025964575.1 Actinomycetes bacterium | reverse complement strand
AGACCGCCTGGGGCGGAATCGACCTCCTGGTCAACAACGCTGCCATCTACGGCGGAATGAAGACCGACTCGCTCATGGCCGTCGACATGGACTACTACTACCGGTTCATGGCCGTGAACCAGTACGGCGCCTTGCACTGCACGCGGGCCTGCTATGACTCCATGGTCGAACGCGGTGGCGGAGGGATCGTCAACCAGTCCTCCACCGCCGCCTGGATGGCGGGCGGGTACTACTCCATCGCCAAGGCGGCCCTCAACAGCCTGACGGTGAGCCTCGCCTCCCAGCTCGGTTCGCAGAACATCCGGGTCAACGCCATCGCGCCCGGCCCGACGGACACCGCGGCGACCCGCAGCATTGTGCCGGACGCCTACATCAACCCCCTGGTGAACAGCTTGGCCATCAAGCGGCTCGGCACCCCGGAAGACCATGTCGGTGCGCTGCTGTTCTTGCTCTCGGAGGACGCCAGCTGGGTGACGGGCCAGATCTTCGCAACCGACGGCGGCCAGATCGTCCGAACGTAGGTACGCGGGCCGAGCTGGTCCCGAAGGAGAAATCCTTCCGGACCGGCCGCCGGCTTTGTAGGCACCTATGAGCCCGAGGCGTTGCTGTATGTGCTGGACTGCAGGAACCAAAGGGCCAGTGTCAGCAGCACGGCGATGGTACTGCCGCCCGCGCAGACGATGAGGCATACCTGTCCGAAGGCCCGTTCGTGTAGATCTCAGGTTCCTCAGAATAGGGCAGTGCAATTGTAATTACTATGATGCGCTCGATATCCTTCTTGGATGGAAGCCAAGGCAGACGAATCCCGACGTGTCCGCTGGTCAGTGGCGCTGCCGACCGATGACGTCGAACGCGGTGATGACCTGATCAGTGCTGCGGCCATCGCTGAAATGGCCGCAGCACTCGAGGCAGCCGGAGTTGACGCGTGCCATGTCACCGACCATCCGTATCCGTCGGAGAAATGGGTCGCCACGGGTGGGCACCACGCACTCGATCCCCTGGTCGCCTTGTCGTTCGCGGCTGCGGCGACGAGCCGGATTAACTTGCACACCAACGCGTTCGTGGCCGCGTATCGGCATCCGATCTTGGCCGCGCACGGGATCGCCACCCTCGACACGCTGTCGGGCGGGCGGGTCATCCTCGGCTTGGCAGGCGGCTACCTGGAGCCGGAGTTCACCGCTCTGGGTGTCGACTTTCGGCGCCGGGGTTCCGTCCTCGATCATGCGGTCGCCACCATGAAGCAGGCCTGGACCGGGCTGCCCGGAGTCGCGGGCGGCATCCTCCGGCCCGTCCCGGTGTCGCGGCCGCACCCGCCGATCTGGTTCGGTGGTAACTCCGGCAAGGCGATTCACCGGGTCATCGCCTCGGGACAGGGATGGATGCCCTTCCCCGCCTCACGGAGCTTGGCCACCGCTGTGCGTACTTCGGCACTAGAGAGCCTGGGGGACCTAGCGCGTGCCATCGGCGAACTTCGGTCCGCCGCTGAGCGTGCTGGGCGACTGGAGCCGATCGACATCTGCTGTACGCCTTTCTCTCATCCGCATCACCGCGCTCATCTTGATCCTGAGCGGCTGCTGGAGGAGGCAGCGGCAATGGAGTCCTTGGGCGTCACCTGGCTGTCGGTACGTCTCGCCGCTCCGAGCAGAACCGTTTTCCTGAAGAACGTGGAGCGTTTCGCCAACGAAGTCCTCCAGAAGCGCTGACGGGACGGAGAATGTCGATGTCGGAATCGTATTTGCATGAGCTGGTATGGCCGGAACGGACGGCGGTAGTTCTGCAGGAGGTGCAGAACGGGGTGGTCGGGGAGGACTCGGCATTTCCTGAGTTGGCTGGAGCCGCCAGAGCGACCGGGGTCGTCCCGAACTGCATCCGATTGGCCGCTGCTGCACGTGCCGTGGGCGTACCGGTGGTTCACGCGACCGCGCAGAATCTCCCCGGAGGCTTCGGCGTGAACCGGAATGCGAGGCTCTTCGACATCGCGCGCAAAGTAGGTGCCGAGAACGCTCCGGGCACCTTCTCGGTCGAACCCGTGAACGGGCTGGTCGGCCAAGGTGACGTGGTCCTTCCGCGTTTCCATGGCCTCTCCCCGATGACCGGGGGCCCACTTGATTCCCTCCTGCGTAACGGAGCTGTGGACACGCTGGTTGTGGCCGGCGTTTCCCTTAACGTGGCGATTCCCAATCTGGTGTTCGATGCGGTGAACCGCTCCTACCGGGTCGTGGTGGTCAGCGATGCTGTCGCTGGTGTTCCCCAGGAGTACGGCACTCTGGTCTTGGAACACACCCTTCTCCTGATTGCCACACTTGCGGGGACCGACGAGGTCATCGAAGCGTGGAGCGCGCTGAGCCAGTCCAAGGCTGGATGACGGTGCGAACTGTAGTGGTGGTCATCGGCATCGGATATGCGAACTGTGACCTGGCGTGAGTGATGATATGGAGAAGTCACGATGCAACCCTTGGCGGGAATTCTGGTCGTCGCTGTCGAGCAGGCGGTCGCGGCGCCCGTGTGCACCCGGCACCTGGGAGATCTCGGGGCCAGGGTGATCAAGGTCGAGAATCGGGTGGGTGGCGACTTCGCTCGCGCGTACGACCAGACCGTGCACGGCATGGCCGCGCATTTCGTGTGGGCGAACAGGAACAAGGAATCCATCGCTCTCGACCTCAAGCGCCCGGAAGGCCGTGAGATCCTCTTCCGCCTGGTGGCTCGCGCCGACGTTCTCGTCCAGAACCTGGCGCCAGGAGCGGCTTCCCGACTCGGACTCGGGGCAGAAGATCTGCGATCGCTGGATCCTCGCCTGATCACCGTCGACATCTCCGGTTACGGGCGTGGTGGTCCCTACGCGGAGGCCCGTGCCTACGACCTGCTCGTTCAGGCGGAGGCCGGCTCATGTGCGATCACGGGGACACCCGAGGAGCCGGCCAAGCCAGGTATACCGATCGCCGATATCGGCGCTGGCATGTACGCGCTTTCAAGCGTTCTCGCTGCTCTGTTCGCTCGCGAACGTTCCGGCCTTGGCGCTGCGATTTCCGTCGGGCTCTTCGACGTAGTCACCGAATGGATGGGATTCGCCCTTAACCAGGCCCGGTACGGCGGGTTCGACGTGCGGCCCAACGGCCTCAGCTCGCCGATGGTCTCGCCGTACGGGGCCTATCGGACGGGGGACGGCCAGATCGTGGTACTTGGAACGACCAATGACAAAGAGTGGCGGCGTCTCGCTGCTGATGTGCTTGATCGCCCCGATCTTGCAGCCGATCCCCGATACTCCACCAACAGCGATCGGGTGATGTTCCGCAGCGAGCTGGACGCGGTCATCTCCCAGTGGGCTTCTCAACGTTCCCTGGAGGAGTGCCGTCAAGCCGCTGAGACGTCCGGCCTGGGCCATGCTCGACTCAACACGCCGAGCGAGGTCTTGCGTCATCCCCAACTCGAACGACGTGATCGCTGGAAGGCGGTCGAGTCTCCGGTAGGACCCGTTGAGGTCCTGCTGCCGCCTTTCGACGTGGAGGGCTGGGAGCCGAGGCTCGACCGCATACCCGCTCTGGGCGAGCACACCGATGCCGTACTCCGGGAGTTGGGCTACGGCGATGACGAGCTGACGGTACTGCGCGCCGGCGAGATCATCTGAGGGTGAAGTTTCTGCAGCTCCCAGGCGTCTCGCCGACCATGCGGAAGAAGTCGTGAGGGATTGTTGAGTGCCCGACGGTGGCCAGATCGTCGGTACCTAGCCGGCGCAGCGAGGGCTGGTCATGACCATTCGTCATGGCCAGCCCTCGTTCTCGTGCCCATGGGGTGGCCAGAGGTAGGGCCTCAGCGCGCGGCGGGGCGCGTCGACCACAGGGCCAGCGCGATGAGCAGTGCGATGACGCTGCCGCCCACGCCCACGTACAGGTAGGCCTGCCCGAACCCGCCGTTGGTGTAGAGATGGGGGACCTTGTTGATGATCTCCTGACCGGTCCTTGTCTTGATCGCGAACTGGAATGGATGCTGGACGAGAATCGCAGTCGCGATGGCGATGCCGAAGGAGCTGCCGATGGCGCCGAAGACTGCCGTCATGCCAGCGCTGATGGCCTGGTTCTCCTGGGTGACAGTGTCGATCACCAGATTGGGCAAACCCGCGTAGAAGAGGCCGTATGCCATCCCGTAGATCGTGCCGAACAACGCCTGCGACTGCCAGGTGTCGTGCCAGACGACCAGCCCGGCGGAGGCGACGAGGAAGAGGACCGCGGAGGCGATGAGCGGGCTGCCTGCGCTGGACCGAGCGTGGCGGGTGTTGGACCTGCGGATCCACAGGCCACCGAGAGGGCCGAAGATCATCGCGGTGACGGACATGAACAGGATGATCCGCACCGCCGCTTCCAGCAGGGAGTAACCCTGCGCGAAGGAGATGTCGCCCTGGAAGGTGATCGCCTTGGCCATGGCCTCAGGGGGCACGTGCGCCTTCTGTGCGGCCCCGCCGATGATGGCCTGCTGGACCTGGTGGCCGTCGACCAGGAACATGTACGCCGGCAGAAAGGCGAGGACCGCCAGAACGGCCGTTCCGACAAAGGACATCGCCATGATCAGGAATACGCGCGGTACGCGCAGCAGGGACAAGTCCATGATCGGATCGGTGATCCGGCTCTGCCAGATCGCATATAGCAGGAGCGAACCGATGCCGGCGAGCAGATACCCGTAGCAGCTCGGCTCGGTCCAGCCCCAGCTCTCTCCTTGGGTGACGTACAGCAGGATCGCGGCTAGGCCGAACCCGATGAGCAGGGCGCCCACGAAGTCCAGCCGTCGTCGAGACCGCTGGTCGGACTCAGGGACGAAGCGGAGGAAGAGCACGAGCGAGACCGCCATGTACACAGTGAGGAACCAGAAGATGGATCGCCAGCTGAAGTGATCGGTGAGGATGCCTCCGATCAGTGGTCCGAGGACCGCGGATAGGCCGAGTCCGGTCCCGATGAAGCCGATCGAGATCGGGATCCACGCGCGGGGCATGATGTCGCGGACGAGGCTGTAGCCGAGTGCGGCCATGCCCAGGGCGGTGGCCTGGCAGGCGCGGCCGGCCAGGAAAACCGGCCAGTTCGTTGTCACCGCGCACACGAGTGAGCCGATGAGGAACAGCACGCCGGCGATGACCAGCATGCGCTTCTTGCCCCACTGGTCGGCCATCCTGGCCAGCAGGGCCATCGTGCCGCCGCCGACCAGGCCGATGATGGTGACCATCCAGCTGACACTGTCACCGGCGGAGGGAAATGACACGGCGACCAGCGGGGTGATCACGCCGGCCATCGAGTACTGGAACGGGACCACCTCGCTGAACACCGCGATCATCAGCAGCACGGCGATGAGGCGGCCCTTGGAGGCGTTCTCGAGCAACGCGGGGCGGTCGTGAACGTCGGTTGTCGGTGGGGAAGCCGGGGGCGGCTGAGGTGCCAAGTCTTCGGTCAAGGGACGTCCTTTCGAGTGCCTGCCGGTTAGGCGCCGGCTCGGGCTGTCGGGGGTGGGGGACGTACGCGGCACCATCACGGTGGATGCGGATGGGTTCGGCAAGGCACAGATCCCGAGTCTGTCCGGGGAGATTCCGGTTCGCGCCGTATGTGACGTGGGGCACACGTTAACCCATGGCGAACTACGGTTCAATTATCTGAACGGGACATCACGGTTGGAGGTTACGGTGCCGGGGGTGCGCCGAGGCGTGTCTTGCCAGGTCAGGCGGGCTCCTAGTCGGCTAGATCCTGGTCAGATCTAATAAACAAGTTCATATATTTGATCTACACTGAACAGAGGGCCTGTCGGCGTTGAGGACTGACCCTGCGTTCCGAGGCGCTCCGATCAGGTTTCGGGTTCACCCACGACCCGCCGACTACGCAGGTCACCGAGTTGGCTCGGCGTCAACGACAGCAGCTCCTCCAGGACCTCGTCGGTGTGCTGTCCGAGCAGAGGAGCGGGGGACGGCGGGGTCTGGAGGCCGTTGAGGACGAGAGGGCCGCCGGGCGCGAGGTGCCTACCGATGCCAGGCTGGTCGATCTCGGACATCAATGGATCCGAACGCATGATCGCGGCGTCGTCGGCGGCGATGGCGCTCAGCGCCTCCCGGTGGGTGTACCGGTCGCGTGCCCGCCGGAAGTCCGCAGGCAGCGTTGCCTCCAGTGCCGCGGCGACGTTGGTCAGGCCGGTGGCCTGCATGAAGGCCTGCCAGTGCCTGCTGTTGAGCACGACGATCAGGTAGCGGCTGCCGTCGGCCGCGGTGAAGTCGCGGCCGAAGTCGCCGAAGAGCACATCCACGGTCGGGTCATATGCAGACCGCAACATAGCAGCTACTATGCTCATATCATTGCCAGCCCTGTTGAAGCCGGGACGATTCTCCCGCGGCTGTAGCCACCTTCCGAGGTATCGGTCCTGGCGGCAGGGCCGGGTCGAGCAAGTGCAGCGCTCACCGGTCTCCCGGAGATGACTGAGCGGACAGCCCGGGGGGCTGCACTCGTGATCGAGGAGGATCCGTGGCTGAGGTGCATGACTCGCGCGACCTAGCCGAGCTGTTCGGGGCCCTTCTGGCCGAGGAGCCCGATCTGCCGGCGTTGGTGCAGGACGGACGCGTCATGACCTTCCGGGAGTGGTGGTCCGGATCGGCGCTGGCCGCCGGAATTCTCGCCTCCAAGGGCGTGCGCGTCGGCGACGTCGTGTGCCTGCTGCTGCCGTCGGGACGGGACTTCGCGGTCTGGTATCTGGGCGTGCTGCGACTGGGGGCCGTCGTCTCCGCGATCAACCCGCGCCTGGGGTCCACGGAGATCGGGCACATCATCGGTCGGTGTCACCCTGTCGTGGTCGTCACCAACACCGCGCACCGTGTTCCTTCGGACGCCGCTGCCGCAGTGTGTGATCCGCGGGGTCCGTTCCCGTGCTCGATCGCCCCGCTGCGCGGCATCGTGCCCGTGCCGTCCGACGCGCCCGCCGTCATCTCGTGGACTACGGGCTCGACCGGCCTGCCCAAAGGGGCTTGGTTCGACTACCAGACCCTGCGGTTCATCGCCGAGAACATGGGGCCACTCAGCCGGCTGCACGATCGGAAGCTGATGCCCGTTCCGTTCGCCCATGCCGGCTTCACGACGCGGATCTACGACCAGCTGCTCCACCGTTGCACGCTCGTGCTGACGCCATCGGACTGGTCGGCCGAATCCATGCTGGATGTCCTGGAGACCGAACGGGTGACCGTTGGCCAGGGTGTGCCCACCCAGTGGGAGAAGCTGATCGCGCTGGATCGGTTCTCCGTGGCGAACCTTTCGCACCTCCGCCTGGTCGCGACCGGGGCCAGCCGGGTTCCAGACAACTTGATCACCATGATGAGCCGCCGGCTGGGCTGCCCCGTCGTCGTCCGCTACGCCAGCACGGAACTGCCCCTGGCCTTTGGAACGCGCCTCGACGACTCCCCGCGGACAGTCGCCACCACTGTGGGACGTCCGCTCGGCGGCGCGGAGGTGGACATCCGCTCCGCAGACGGAGACTCGGCGCGGCAGGGTCGGGCAGGGCGGATCTTCCTGCGCTCCCCGGCCATGATGCGCGGATACTGGGACGACCCAGAGATGACGGCACAGTCGGTGTCAAACGACGGCTGGCTGGCCACCGGCGACCTGGGGGTCCTCGATGAGCAGGGCAACCTGGTCATCCTGGGAAGAGCGGACGACACCTACATCCGCGGTGGATACAACGTGTACCCGGCGGAGGTGGAGACCGCGCTGTTGGAGCATCCGGCGGTACGACGTGTCGCGGTCGTGGGCACCACGGCGCCGGTGATCGGTGAGGCCGGGGTGGCGTTCGTGGTCACCGATGATCACGCGTTGACCGGCGAGCTGGTGCGGGACTGGTGCCGCGGCCAGATCGCGGACTACAAGGTGCCGGACACGGTGGTCTTTGTGCCCGATCTTCCGGTCAACGCCGTATTCAAGATCGACATGATGCGGCTGCGAGCGATGGCTGCCGACGCACTCACGGATCTTTCCCGTACCACCTGACGTCAGTCAGTTCTCTCCTTCATGCTCTGCTGGGGTGAGGTGTGTTCAGATTCAGGCGGAACGCATTCAGTGCCTGCTTGGCGATGACCACCTGCTGGACCTGGCTTGTGCCCTCGTAGATCCGGAACAACCTGGCGTCACGGTAGAAACGTTCGACCGCGACGCCGCGCATGTAGCCGGCTCCGCCGTGGACCTGGACCGCGCGGTCGGCCACCCGGCCGACCATCTCGCTGGCGAAGTACTTCGCGCAGGAGGGGCCCATCCGGGTGTCGGAGCCGTCGTCGTAGGCCCGAGAGGCGTCCAGCACCAGAGAGCGGCCCGCATACACGTCGGTCTGGGAGTCGGCGATCATTCCCTGGATGAGCTGGAACTCGGCGATGGGCTTGCCCGACTGGTGGCGTTGCAGGGCGTAGGAGACGGTCTCGTCCAGCAGGCGCTGGGCCATGCCGACGCACAGCGAGGCGATGTGCAGCCGCCCGTGCGCCAGGCAGCGCATGGCGGTGAGGTATCCGTTTCCTCGTCCTTCCGGTCCGCCGATGAGGGCGTCCTCGGGAACGAACACCTGGTCCAGGTGCACTTCTGCGGTCCACGCGCCGTGCTGACCCATTTTCTTGTCCCGTGGGCCGACTGCCAGACCGGGTGCGTTGGACGGCACGAGGAAGACGGAGATGTCTCGTGAGGCCTTGGCCTGTTCGCCGTGTCGGGCGAACACCATGAACACGTCGGCAACCGGCGCGTTTGTGATATATCTTTTGTTCCCCGTCAGCCTGAAGCCGTCGATGGCGCTCGTCGCGATGGTTCTTAGGCCTGCGGGGTCGGAACCTGCTTCGTCTTCTGTCAGGGCGAAGGAGGCGGTCCATTCTCCGGAGGCGAGTTTGGGCAGATAGGCCGCCTTCTGCTCCGGAGTGCCGCCCTCCATGAGGACATGACCGGCGATCCCGTTGTTGGTGCCGAACAGGGACCGGAACGCCGGCGTGGTGTAGCCGAGCTCCATGACCAGTCGGGCCTCTTGGGCCATGGTCAGCCCGAGTCCGCCGAACTCCTCGGGCAGAGCGAAGCCGTACAGCCCCATCTGGGCGGCGGCCTGCTTGAGCTCGCCGGGCATCTCGTCGGTCTCGTCGATGACCGATTCCAGGGGAACCACCCGTTCGCGTACGAGCTCGCGGACCGCCTCGACGATCTCTTTGATATCGCTGTCGTTCATTACTGTCCTTTCTGGATCATCCTCGGGGCACTTCGCGCCATGGTCTGCCCTCCCACGCGTCGGGCTCCTTGGGCAGTCCCAGGACCCGTTCGGCAAGGATGTTCTTGTTCACTTCGCTGGTCCCGCCCTCGATGGTGTTGGCCCGGCTGCGGAGCATGCCGCGTATCTCCGATGGCATGGCCCCGGCGTAGTCGTCGGGCTCGCCCTCCCACGCGGTACCGGCCAGGCCCAGCATCTGGGCGGCGGTCTCCTGGATGCGCTGGTTCAGTTGCGAGCCGTGGACCTTGCCAATCGAGCTCTCCGGCCCCGGCGGCAGCCCCGCCTTGAGCTGGGCACGCACACGGGCGTTGGTCCAGGCGCGGATCTGCTCCTCGGCCCACAGACCGGTGAGGCGGTGCCGGGTGTGCGCGTCGTCCCACCCGTAGGGCAGGCCCTGTTGGGAGCGGGTCTGAGCGAGCCGGACGAGCCTGCGAGTGCCGGAGCCGCCGATGCGGTCGACGCCGCCGGATCCCGAGCCCGACACCATTTGGCGTTCCCCGCTCAGCGTGGCGCGGGCGACGCTCCACCCTTCGTTCACCTCGCCGATCCGGTGGTCGTCGGGGACGAACGCCTCGTTGAGGAAGACCTCGTTGAAGTCGACCTCACCGCCGATGTGGCGCAAGGGCCTGACCTCGACGCCAAGCTGGCGCATGTCAATCAGGAAGTAGGTGATTCCGCGGCGTTTGGGGACGTCGGCGTTGGTCCGGGCGAGCAGGACACCGAAGTCGGCCAGGTGCGCCCAGGTCGTCCAGACCTTCTGTCCCGTGATCTTCCAACCGTCGCCGTCGCGCACCGCCCGGGTTGCGAGGGATGCCAGGTCACTGCCGGCGCCGGGCTCGCTGAACAGCTGGCACCAGATCTCCTCGTTCGAGACGATCTTCGGAAGGAACCGCAGACGCTGCTCGTGACTGCCGTGGGCGAACAGGGCTGCGGCGGTCAGATTGAGGCCCAGTGGGTTGAGCTTCGGCAGGTGATAAAGCGCCAGGATCCGTTCTGCGGCCTGCGCGAGCGGTCGTGACCAGCCGAGCCCGCCGTACTCGATGGGCCACTGGGGCACGACCAGGCCACTGCGAGCGAAGACCAGGTACCACTCCTGGTACTCGGTGGGGGTACGGACGGTACGGACCAGGCTGGGGCCGCCCTGTTCTGCGGCCTCGCGCCAGGTGGCCGGAATCTGTGCCGTAGCCCAGGCCCGGATGGCCGCAGTGGCTTGATCCAGAGTGTCGCAGTCCCGCAGCGAAGGTGTGTTCACCCGCGTGTTCCTCTCGATTCTCTTAACCCGACCTCCAAAGCGCCCCACAGCGCCCGTTTGGCCGAGGTCAGTACGTTGGCGTCGTTGGCGGCCACCTGTTCAGCCAGGCCCTGTGCCGTGGTTCGCAGCAGTTCGGGCGCGACGACCTGGCTGATCCAGCCCAGGCGCAGTGCGTCGTAGGCCGTGAGGCGCTCGTGTGCCCCGGTGAGCGCCATCCGCGCTACCGCGGAGAACGAGCCGCGGCGAGCCAGGCCGATCGTCTCGAAGGCGCTGACCTGACCGACGCTCACGTGCGGATCCAAAAAGCTTGCGGCGGCGGAGGCGATCACGATGTCGGAGTCGGCGATGAAATGCAGACCGCCTCCCGCGCATACGCCGTTGACCGCTGTGATCACCGGTTTGGACACGCCGCAGTGCCAGCCGGTCAGCCGCAGATCAGCGCGTTTCGTACGGTGGGACATCTCCCGCAGCGCCGCCGGATCGCGGCTGAGCTGGATCACATCGAGGCCGGTCTGGAATGCCCGCCCTGCGCCAGTGACCACGATGACCCGCACCTCGGGGTCGTCGTCGAGTTCGGCCCATGCCTCCGGCAGGGCCGCCATCATCTGGGCGTCCATCGCGTTCGCTTGGTCGGGCCTGTTGAGGGTCAGCCAGCCGACTGGCCCGTTCCGTTCGAGCAGCAACGTGTCGCTCATGGTTGAGCCTCCCGAGCCGTACCAACCACCATTGCTAGCTCTATCATAGTGATGATAGAGCTGTAAGGACCGGAGAGTGCGGCGAGACCGCAGGACGATGGGACGGATCACGTGGCGACCGGAGAGATCACAGATGAGGGGGTCGCGCGGCTGCGTGACCGGATCGGGGTGCCGCAGCTGTATCCGGCGCCGCCGCACTACCGCAGGCCCGGTGAGGACGCCTTCCGGCAGGTCGCCCGGTCCTACGGTGACGACAACCCGTTGTGGTCGGATCCGGAGTATGCGGTCTGCACGCGGTGGAAGAGTTCGATCGCACCGCCCGCGCTGGTCGGCGGCGACAGCCTGATCGGAGAGGACCGCCTGAACGAAGCCGAACTGGAGAGTCAGGCCGACCTGAAGGGTGATCCGCTGCGTGGCGTGCACGCCTTCTACGCCGCCAGTGAGCGCGAGTGGTGGGCGCCGCTGACAGAAGGGCATCGGATCTTCCGGCGCACCGCGCTCGTCGGTGTCGTCGATCGGCCCAGCGAGTTCGGCGGACGCGGGATCCAAGAGTGGACGGCTCAGGCGTTCCAGACCGCCGACGGCGGCCTGCTCGGCGCTCAGTACCGAATGATGTACCGGACCGAGCGGAAGAAGGCCCGCGAGCGCAAGAAGTACGACGCGGTGACCGTTGAGCCTTGGGACGAGCAGGGCCTGGACGACCTCGACGCGCAGTACGCCCTAGAGGCGCCCCGTGGCGCGGAACCGCGCTGGTGGGAGGACGTGGCGGTCGGTGACTCCGTCACCACCTTGGTCAAGGGGCCGCTCACGGTCACCGACATGGTGTGTTGGCATGTCGGGATGGGCATGGGCATGTACGACGTGGCCCCGCTGCGGCTGGCCTACCGCAACAGGCAGCGCATTCCCCGCTTCTACCATCGAGACGAGCTCGGTATTCCCGACGTCATGCAGCGCGTGCACTGGGACCCGGCCTTCGCTCGCAAGTCAGGCAATCCGACCACGTTCGATTACGGCCGGATGCGCGAGACATGGCTGATTCACGCCTGCACCGACTGGATGGGCGATGACGCCTGGCTGTGGCGGCTGCGGGTGGAGTTCCGCAAGTTCAACTACGTGGGTGACGTGCAATGGGTCGAGGGCGAGGTCACCCGCTGTTATCTCGCCGAGGGGGGCAGGCCCGCCGTCGATCTCGACCTGAGGGCGCGTAACCAGCGCGGCGAGGTCACCTCTCCCGCGACCGCGACCGTGCTCTTGCCCAGCCGTGAGCACGGTGCCGTCCGCCTTCCTGACCCGCCCGGGGGCGCTGCCACATTGGAGTCGGCATTCGCGGCGACGATCGACCGTTTCGCGAAGGACCGCTGATGAGCGAGAGTGAGCTAAGGCTGCTGCGGGAGTCGATTCGGACCGCGCTGGAGGACCTGTCGTCGCCTACTGCCGTGCGTGAGCAGATGGCGAGTGATCAGGGCTGGGATCCCAGGACCTGGCGGCGTCTGTGCCGGGAGCTGGGGATCGCCGGTCTCGCGGTGCGGGAGGACGATGGTGGAAGCGGTTTCTCCTTGACGGAGCTCGGAGTGGTGTTCGAGGAAGCAGGACGGACACTGCTGTGCGCCCCGCTCATGGCAACGGCAGGCCTCACGATTCCGCTGCTCCAAGTCTTGGGCGATGAAGCCACCAACAAGCGGTATCTGCCCGGCCTGTGTGACGGGACGACAGTCGGCGCCGTCGTGACCAGCGACGAGTTCGGCCGGTCGGTTCTGGAAGGCGCGCTGGTGAGAGCCGACATGACGGGTGGCACCCCCACCCTCACGGGCACGGCCGGCTTTGTGATCGACGGAGCTTCCGCCGATCTCATCCTTCTGCCCGCACGCACCGAGGACGGCATCGCCGTGTTCGCCGTGGACACGCAGGCGCCGGGTGTCACCAAGGTGCCGCTGGTCAGCCTCGACCAGACGCGCCGACAGGCCACCGTCACCTTTGCGAAGGCATCGGCGACACGACTGAGCGAGGGCGACGCGACTGCGGCCTTCGTCCGGGCCCTGGACATCGCTCGGACACTCTTGGCTGCAGAGCAGGCCGGTGGAGCGTCGAGATGCCTCGACATGGCGGTCGCCTACGCCAAGACAAGGGTGCAGTTCGGACGGCCGATCGGGAGCTTCCAGGCTCTCAAACAAAAGCTTGCCGACGTGCTCATCCAGGTCGAGTCCGCGAAGTCGGCAGCCGAAGCCGGTGTTCAGGCCGCGGCGCTGGTGCTCGACCCGTCGGCTGTGGTGAGGATCCCCGGGCTCCCCGACCTGCCGACAGTAGCGGCCGTCGCGCAGCTGTACTGCTCCGAGGCTTACGTAACGGTCGCCGCCGACACCATTCAGATCCATGGTGGCATCGGTTTCACCTGGGAGCACGACGCCCATCTCTACTACAAGCGTGCCTGGGGAAGCCGGGAGATGCTCGGCCGTCCCGAGGAGCACATCGAACGGCTGTCCGAACTTCTCGGGTCCGAGGTCTCGTGATGAGTGCGGCAGGACAGACCCCGGCCGACATGACGCAGACCGATGACATGTCGGCCGGACTCCCCGGCGGAGGCCTGGCCGCCTTCCTCCTCGACCATCCGGGATTGCCGGACAGACCCGTGCTGCACTGGAAGGGCGGTTCTCTGAACCTGAGCGAGCTGACCTCCGCAGTGAGGCTGCTGGCTGGACGGCTCGGGCCGGTGTCCGGGATGCCTGTGGTGTGTCTCGTGGATGACGGGGTGCGGGCCGTGACCGCGATGTTCGCCACATGGGTGGTCGGCGGCGTCTATATCCCGATCAACGCCCGGCTCACCGATGCCGAAGTCCACGCGCATCTGGCTCAGACGAGTCCCGCCGTAGTGCTTTCCGGCCTCGCCCAAGCGCAGCGTGTTCCCGCAGATCTTCACCAGCTGGTCGAGCAGGAACCCGGGGTCTGGATACCTCGCCTCCCTGGGCCGATGACAATTGAGCCAAGCTTCGTCCCACAGGACGCCCTGGTCATACGGACGTCGGGTACCACCGGAGAGTCCAAGCCCGTGATCCTGGGGCATGACGGGGTACGTGATGGCATCGACACCGTGATCACGAGCCTGCGCGGCAAGGCCAAAGTGCCTTCTGACCGGCCTCCGATGCCGAATCTGATCCCCAGTTCCCTGGCGTTGTGGGCCGGGATCTGGAACACGCTGTTCGCGTTCCGGCTCGGTGCGCCCGCAGTACTCCTCGACCAGTTCGATCCGGTCGATTACGCCGATCTGGTGCGGCGGTTCGGAATCCGGTCCAGCGTGCTCGCCCCGGCCATGATGACGATGCTGACCGAGGACCCGCGGGTCTCCGACCTCGCCCCCCTACGAATGGTCCGGTCGGTGACAGCACCGCTCGCGCCCGTTCAGGCCCGGCGGTTCCGTGACCGCTTCGGCGTCGACGTGCTCAATTCCTACGGGCAAACCGAGCTGGGCGGCGAGGTCGTCGGCTGGACGGCCGCCGACATCCGCACGTTCGGTGACGAGAAACTGGGTGCCGTCGGACGCGCCCACCCCGGAGTGGTCATCCGCATTCTCGACGAGCGGCAACAGGAGGTCAGTCCGAACGTCACCGGTGAGATCTGGATTCGATCCCCGTTCGTCATGCGCGAGGCCGTCGATTCCGGGCGCATCATCGACGGCTTCCTACGGACGGGAGATCTGGGCCGGGTCGACGCCGAGCGTTTCCTATGGATCGAGGGTCGTGTCTCCGACATGATCAACCGGGGAGGTCTGAAGATCGTTCCGCAGGAGGTCGAGGAGGCCCTCCGCCGGCACCCGTATGTCGCCGACGCCTGCGTGGCCGGTGTCCCGGATCTGCGGCTCGGTGAGGTTCCGGTCGCCTGGGTTCGCATGGCCGCTGGGACACGACTGGACGAAGGGGAACTGCGAACGTTCGTACGCGGCAGCCTCGCCGGATACAAGGTTCCCGTCGCGGTGCGGTTCCTGGACGACTTCCCCCGCACCGAGATAGGCAAAGTGCGCCGAGGCGACCTCGTCGAGAGTTACGTCGGGACCCAGTCCCCTGAGGAAACGGATATTTCATGAACTATCAGACCCTTGAGGTGTCTCGGCATGGGCACGTGGGTTGGTTGGTCTTCAACCGGCCCGACCGCCGCAACGCGATGAACAACGCGATGCGCGAGGAGTTGCGCGCGGCCTGGAACGAACTGGCCGCAGACCCGCAGGTTCGGGTGATCGTCAACGCAGCGAACGGTCCGGCCTTTCAGACCGGAGCCGATGTCGTCGAACTCGCCACCGATGGTGTGGGCATGGAGCGCTACCGAGAGTCGGTGGAGAAGTTCGACCTCGGGTTCACCTCCTGGCATCTTCGGATCGACAAGCCGGTGATCGCGGCGGTGAACGGCATCTGCGCCGGAGGAGGGCTGCACTTCGTCGCCGACGCCGACATCGTGCTGGCCGCCTCCGACGCCAGTTTCACCGACCCTCATGTGTCGGTCGGGCAGGCCAGCACCATGGAGACCATCGGGCTGATGCGCAAGATGCCCGCCGAGGCCGTTCTGCGGATGGCGCTGGTGGGGCGGTACGAACGGATGGGCGCTGCCCGGGCGTTCGAGCTCGGCATGGTCAGCGAGGTCGTCGATCCGCCGGAGCGCCTGCACGAGGTGGCGCAGGAACTCGCCGAGAAGATCGCCCGTAACTCTCCGGCCGCGCTTCAGGCGACCAAGCGCGCTCTGTGGGGAGCGCTGGAGAACGGGCTCACCGACGCGTGTAAGGCGGGTGCGGCGGAGCTCGTCGGCCTGTGGGGTCATCCCGACCAGACCGAGGGCCCCGCCGCGTTCGCTCAAAAGCGCGAGCCACAGTGGAAGACGGTTTGACGTTGGCCTCAGCGGCCCTCGAAGCGAGGAGCGCGACGTTCGACGAACGCCTTCATTCCCTCCCGGAAGTCGGGGCTGCGGGAACTGAGTTCCATGGCGTACGCCTCCTCGCCGAGGTGCCGGCGCAGGTCGTGATCGGGCGCAGCGGCCAGCAGCGCCTTGGTCAGCCCGATCGCCACGGTCGGCCCGGCGGCCAACTCGGCGACGAGAGTTTCGGCTGTCTTGGCGACCTCGGCGTCAGGCACTGCGGCATGGGCGATGCCCCACTCAGCGGCCTCGGTGCCGCTGATACGCCGGTCCAGCAGGAGCAGTTGCCGGGCGCGCACCGGCCCTACGATCCGGGGGAGGAGCCAGGTGCTCCCGGAGTCCGGGGTGAAGCCGCGGCGAAGGAAGGGATACCAGAAGATCGCCTCCTCGGAGGCGATCGCGAAGTCGGCTGCGAGCGCGAGTTGCGCACCGATTCCCACGGCCCAGCCGCGAACGGCGCAGACCACGGGCAGTTGCAGGTCCAGGAGCAACGGGATCAGCCGGTTCGCCTGGGTGGGGAGCCGGCGTTGGATGCTTCCGGTCCGGGGTTTCGTATCGCCGGTTGTGCGAGTGTTGCGTTCCGCGATGTCGAAGCCGCTGCAGAAGTCGCCTTCGGCTCCAGCCAGCAGGATCGCGCGGAGATCCTCGTCGGTCATGGCCAGTTCCAGGCTCTGGATCAGCCCTTTGATGGACCCATCGTTCAGGGCGTTGCGCCGTTGCGGGAGGTTGAGCGTGAGCCGTAGGACTCCGTTTTCGACCACCACGTCCAGGCCTTCTACCGATGCGTATCGGGGCATGCTGAGGTCTCCCTTCCTACTGTCAGACGATGGTTTTGATATATAATTAAATATAATAGGGAGGTTATATGCAGGGTGAGGTCGTTTCCCAAGGGAGCCGTTTGCTGTCCGGCCTGCGCGTGGTGGAATGCTCGATGCTCGGGCCGGGCGCGGTATCGACTCCACTCGCCGACCTCGGCGCCGACGTGATCAAGATCGAGCCGCCGTCCGGCGACTACATCCGTTCGATGAGCTGGCCGATCGTCGACGGGAAATCGCTGCTGCATCTGCACATCAGCAGAGGCAAACGCAGCATCGTCCTGGATCTGCGGACCGAGATCGGCCGGAAGGTCTTCCTCGAACTCGTCGCTGGAGCGGATGTGGTGGTCGAGGCCATGCGGCCCGGTGGGCTCGACCGGCGTGGTCTGGGCTATGCGCGGTTGTGTGAGATCAACCCGCAGATCGTGATGTTCACCATCTCCGGCTATGGCATGACCGGGCCCTACCGCGATCTGCCCAGCCACGGGATCGCCTATGACGCCTGGGCCGGTACGGTCGGCCCCGTTCCCGGCTCCGACGGGCTGCCGTCGATCCCGGATCACACCTCGATCGGCATCACCGCCGGGCCGCTGTTCGGCACGGCCGCGATCCTTGCCGCGGTGCTCAACGCACGGCAGACAGGACAGGGCTGCCACCTGGAGGTCGCTCAGTCCGACGCCGCCGCGGCGTTCGACTGGCTCCGCAGCGAGGGACACCGCGCCTATGCCCGCCCGCAAAGCGAGGTCACCGGCAACCCGACGGACGGATTGGAACGGCGGCCGCCCGGCACGGCCGGCATGGCCGAGGGGGTTCGCTACCAGTTTTACGCCTCCAAGGACGGCCACGTGCTGTTTATGGCGTCCGAGCGCAAGTTCTGGCGCAACTTCTGCAGCGCCGTGGGCCGGGACGACCTGTTCATTGCTCACCCGGGGGCCGAGTTCGCGGACCACGCGCGGGGCAATGTGGCGCTCCGGCACGAGCTGAGCGCGATCTTCCGCGAGCGGACCACCGCTGAATGGGTCGATCTGGGCCTGGCGAGCGACGTCCCGATCGGCCCGGTCAACACTCCGGCAGACATCGGTGCCGACCCCCAGTTCGTCGACCGGATGCCCTGGCAACCCGCCGACCGACTGATCGCCGACCAACTGCCCTTCCCGGTCCGGGTGGTCGGGGAGGCTCCGCCAGTTGCGCCGCGGCCCGCTCCCGACCGCGGTGAGCACACCGAGGAGATCCTTCGGGACGTCCTCGGGTACGACGAGGCCCGGATCGCGCGGTTGCGGCAGGCGGGCGCCTTCGGCGGTTGAGCCGTCCCTGCGGGTGCGGGTCCTCCCGCCGGGTTCATGCGAGCGTGAGGCCTTCGTGCGCACGGAGGCCTCATGTCCTGCTCGAGGAACCGACAGATCCGATCAGGCCCTGAGGGCGGCCGTGGCCGTCATGGCGGTCTGGCCGTCGTTGCGGATGATCGACAGACCGACGTGCTCACTCTTGCGGGTCGCGGTGATGGTGAAGGGCAGGTCGGCGAACAGAGCTCGGTGATCGCCACCCGCTCGTTCTGGACGTAACGGTGTTCCAAGGTCACCACCAGCAGCCCGCCCGAATGGCCCAGCTTGTTCTCGGATCGGACGATCGACGAAGTGCGGACAACGGGGGTGCCGACGAGCAGGGGGAGGTGGAACACAAGCCGTCCGCCGGCCCACATCCGCCGGGGCAGCCCGGCGGATGGCCCGGTGTCGGGCAGCCTCGGGTGGCCGTCGGGCCCCAGCCCGTCGGTGGGCGTCTCCGGTGAGAAGAACGCCCAATGCCAGAGGGGGGCAACGGCTGTCCCGTCGTGACGTCGGCGGAGCCGTTGAGCACCGCGGCCACATGCCTAGCGTGTTCCGACGGGAGCGCCGTGTCCGCGCACGACGGTACGCCGAAGTCTTCAGGGGTCAGGTTCATCGGGATCCTCCCAGAAGTCTCAGGAGCCCAGACGGGCGCGCAACTCGTTCTTGAGCACCTTGCCGGCAGCGTTCACCGGGAGGTCCTGCACGATGTGCACCTGACGGGGGACCTTGTAGTTGGCCATGTGCTCGCGGGCCCAGCCGATTACGTCAGTCTCCTGGATCAGCATGCCGCGGCGGGGCACGACGAACGCGGCGCCCACCTCGCCCATCCGCTCGTCCGGAACGCCGATGACGGCGGTCCGCGCGATCGAGGGATGGCCGTCGAGGATCTTCTCGATCTCGGCGGGGTAGGCGTTGAAGCCGCCGACGATGAACATGTCCTTGATGCGGTCGGTGATGCGGATCCGCCCGTCGGCGTCGATGATGCCGATATCGCCGGTGTGCAGCCAGCCGTCGGCGTCGACCGTTGCCGCGGTTTCCGACTCCTCGCCGAAATAGCCCTTCATCACCGTGTACCCGCGTACCAGGACCTCGCCCTCGCTGCCAGACTGCAGGACCGTGCCGGCCCCGTCGACGACTGCCACCTCCAGGCCCGGCAGCGGATGGCCCGCAGTCGCCGAGACGGTCTCCAACGGATCGTCGTACCGGCACATCGAGACGATCGCGCACGACTCGGTCAGTCCGTAGCCGGTGACGATGTGCGCGAAACCCAGTTCGTCACGAATCCGGTACAGCAGGCTGGGAGGCACGTTCGCCGCGCCGGTGACGGCCAGACGTAGATGGGTCACGCCCTCGGTGGTGAAATGCGGATGTTCCAGCATGGTCTGGTAGAGCGTGGGTGTTCCAGGTAGCACCGTGATGCGCTCTTCCCGGACCATCTGCAGGACGTGCGGGACATCCAGGGTCCGCTCCGGAAGGCTCGTCGCTCCGACGATCAGCGCGGCCAGCCACCCGGCCTTGTAGCCGAAGCCGTGGAAGAACGGGTTGACGATGAGGTACCGGTCGCCTTGCCTCAGGCCGACGACCGCGGCCCACACGGCGTAGGCGCGTAGTGTTTGCCCATGGGTGCACATGGCCCCCTTGGGATGCCCGGTGGTGCCTGAGGTGAACAACATGTCCGACAGATCATCAGGGCCGAGCTCGGAGATTCTTCGCTCGACAGCGGCGTCGGTGACGCCGCGCCCGGCGACGAGGAACTTCTCCCAGGCGTCCAGGCCCTCGATGTTTCCTTCGTCCATCACCACGACCCGCTCCAGATCCGGCAGCCCGGCATAAGGCCGTCCGGCGCCGGGGCCCCCGGCCGCCTCCGACAACGACGCCGGGTAGTCACGGCCGAGGAACTCGCCGATCATGCACAGCGTCTTGGCTCGACTCTGGCCCAGGATGAAGGCCGCTTCGGCGCCTTGGAACCGCGTGTTCAGCGGCACGAGCACGCCGCCCGCCCGCTGCAGCCCAAGGGCGGCCACTACCCAGCGCGCGGTGTTCGGCGACCAGATGGCGACCCGGTCGCCTTTGGCCAAACCGGTGGCCAGGAATGCCCGGGCGACCGCGGTGGCGGCCTGGTCGAGTGCGGCGAAGCTCATTCGCTCCGGACCGTCAACGATCGCCTCGGACCCGCCGTGACGCTTTGCCATGTCGCTCAGTAGGCCGCTCGTCGTCCCCCAGCGCAGATCCGCGCGGGGGTCGGTGAAACCTTCTGGATCGACGGGTGAGATCGGGGTCACCGCAACCTCCTGGATTCACGAGAATCAATGACTTGAATAACATATATAATTTTCCAAGTCGAGATGTTGTTTGGTGGCTTGAGAACCCCGGAGGTAAGCATGGTCGGACTACTCGAAGACAAGATCGCCATCGTGACCGGTGCGGCGCACGGTATCGGCCGCGGCCACGCCCTGGAACTCGCCAAGCACGGTGCCACGGTCGTCGTGGCCGACCTCGGGACCAGCGTCAGCGGTGAGGGGAAGGGGAACGATGCCGACGAGGTGGCCGACCTCATCGTCAAGCGCGGCGGCAAGGCGCTGGCCGACTACGCCGACATCGCCGACGAGGACCAGGCGGCGGCTTTGGTCGACCGCGCTGTGGCGGAATTCGGGCGGATCGATATCGTCGTGAACAACGCGGGCATCGCCCGCGACAAGGCGATCTGGAACATGTCCGCCGCCGACTTCGACTCGGTCATGCGAGTCCACGTCAGGGGGACCTGGCTGATGACGCACCTGGCGGCCAAGCTCTGGCGCTCCCGGGCGCAGGCTGGCGAACGCTTCACCGGCCGGATCATCAACACCACCTCGGGCGCCGGTCTGAGCGGCAACTTCGGCCAGTCAAACTACGCGACGGCCAAGGCGGCCGTTGTAGGGCTGACACTGACCACAAGCCTGGAGCTGTACAAGTTCGGCGTGACCGTGAACGCGGTCGGGCCCGGCGGGCTGACGCGACTGACGGCGACCATGGGCCGGGACCTCAAGTCGTTCGAGCCCGACGACCTGGGGGAGGAGGAGTACCACCCGATGGACCCGGCCGGTAGTTCCCCGCTGGTCGCATGGCTGGCCAGCGACGAGGCCCAGTACGTGACTGGGCAGGTCATCCGCGCCATTCATGACAAGATCTACCTCATGGGAGGCTGGCATGAGGCCGCGACCATCGACAACGCCGAGAAGCGATGGGACGCCACCGGTCTGGGTCTGAGGATCGCCACAGACCTGTTCGGCACCCGAGCTCCCGGCCTGCGTTGACCTTGGCGGCGATCCACATCCTGACCGCACTGCGGGCGCCGGCCGCCACCGATGGGGCCGTCGTCCAGCGGCGTCTGGCGTGATGCCGCCCTTCTCGCCAGGTCCTTGATCTCGACGAGCTTGAGGAGAAACTTTATATAAAATTCATGATGCGACGAGGTCGGTGGCGACGTGTGCACCGGGTCCCGGAGGAGGAAAACATCTTGTACGAACTGCAGAAGGCGGCTGATGAGCTGGGGATCCGCAACGTGATCTCCCGGATCGCGCGGTGCTCTGACGCGGGTGACTTGGCCGACTACGGCGCGCTGTTCACGGAGGACGCGTCCTGGAGCATGCGGGGTGTCCCGGTGAAGAAGGGGCGGCAGGCAATCGTGGACGCCGGGGCCGCCCGGCGCGCTGAGGGGGTCACAGGTCCGGGTACCTTCACTCGGCATCTCGTGGACACGGTCGCGGTGACGGTGGAGGGTGACACGGCGGTGGCGGAGTCCTATTGGCAGTTCTTCACCGATACCGCAGCGGCACCGGTCCTGCGGTCCATGGGCGCTTATCGCGACACGTTCCGCAGGACCCCGTCCGGTTGGCAACTGGCCGAGCGTCTCATCACCAGCGGATGACCGTCACATGTGACGGCCGCCTGTGACCTCGAGCACGGTGCCGGTCATGTAGCTGGACAGGTCGCTCGCCAGGAAGAGCGCGGCCTTGCCGATCTCCTCGGGTTCGGCTGCCCGGCCCATCGGCACCCCGGCGAGCTTTTCAGCCCAGATTTCGGGGCGCAGCGCCTCGGTCATGGCCGTGCGCACCAGGCCGGGTTGGATGGCGTTGACACGCACGCCCAGGTGGGCCAACTCCTTGGCTCCTGCCTTGGTCATCCCGACGATGCCGGCCTTGGCCGCGCTGTAATTGGTCTGACCGGGCAGCCCGACCTTCCCCGAGATGGAGGAGATGTTGACGATCGCTCCGCGCTGCTGGTCGCGCATGCGCAGGGACGCATATTTCATTCCCAGCCAGGTGCCGTAGAGATGCACGTCCATGACCTGACGGAACTGATCACTGGTCATTTTCCGCAAGGTGGCGTCGCGGGTGATCCCGGCGTTGTTCACCAGGACGTCCACAGAACCGTACCGGGTGTCACAAGCGGTAATGAGAGCTTCGACATCGGCTTCGGAGGTGACGTCGCACTGGAACGCGGTGACGTCAGCGCCCTCGCCGGCCAGTTCCGTGGCGGCGGTCTCAGCGGCCTCGGTGTTGAGGTCGGCGAGCACGAGTCGTGCGCCCTCGCGCGCGAAGACCCGGGCGATGGCCAGGCCGATTCCCTGAGCGGCTCCGGTGACGATGGCGGAGCGGCCGTTCAGCAGATCCATGGTCTTTCCTACCTTCGCTTTCGTGAGGGAGTCACTGCCCGAGGTTCTCGAAGATCGCGGTGAGTCCCTGGCCGCCGCCGATGCACATGGTCTCCAATCCGTAGCGGGCTCCGCGGCGATTCAGCTCACGCAGCAGGGTGGCGAGGATCCGTCCTCCGGTGGCACCGACCGGATGGCCGAGGGAGATCCCGGAACCGTGCACATTGGTCCGGTCCCAGTCTGCGGGTGCGAACCCCCATTCGCGGCCGCAGGCCAGCACCTGGGACGCGAAGGCCTCGTTGATCTCGATCAGATCGATGTCGCTGAGCTTCAGCCCCGCGCGCTCCAGAGCCAGTTTCGTCGAAGGGACGGGGCCGATGCCCATGGTCCTCGGGGGGACACCGGCCACGGCCCACGACACCAGCCGGGCCAGCGGCCGCAGTCCCAGCCGTTCGGCTTTGTCGGCGTGGGTGACGACGCAGACCGCGGCGCCGTCATTCTGTCCGCTGGCGTTGCCGGCGGTGACCGTGGCGTCCGGGTCGTCGCCGATGAGCACAGGTCGCAGCCGGGCCAGCTTGTCGGGGGAGATGTCCGGGCGTGGATGTTCGTCGGTGTCCACGTTCTGCTCGCCGGAACGGCTTCTCACCGGGACGGCGATGATCTCGTCGGCGAACGCTCCGGACCGTTGAGCGGCGACAGCCCGCCGGTGTGAGATCACAGCGAGGTCGTCCTGTTCCTCCCGGGAAATGTTGTAGGAGGCGCGCAGGTTCTCTGCGGTCTCGAGCATGCCGCCTGGGACCGGATGGAGCCGGCCGCCCGCAGTCACTCGTCCGCGGACTAGCGCGTCGTGCAGGTGGATGCCCGGGCCGCGCACGCCCCAGCGCATGTCGGTTGCGTAGAAGGCAGCCGAGCTCATGCTCTCGGCCCCGCCAGCGATGATCAGCTCGCTGACGCCCGTCTGCACCTGCATGGCCGCGTTGAGCACCGCCTGAAGGCCCGATCCGCATCGCCGATCCAACTGGAGCCCGGTGACGGAGACCTCCAACCCGGCGTCGAGGGCGGCAACCCTGCCGATCGCCGGGGCATCGGAGTTGGGATAGCACTGGCCGAGGAACACCTCGTCGATATCGGCCGAGGTCAGACCGGTTCGTTGCAGGAGCCCGCGGATCACCGAGGCGGCCAGTTCGGTGGCGGGGACATCGCGGAAGACGCCGCCGTAGCGCCCCACGGGGGTGCGCACAGGCTCGCAGATGACGACGTCACGGATACTCTGCTCGGGTCGCATGATCGTGACTCAAACCGTGTATCGCAGCAGCATGGACGCCACGCAGGCTGGTTTGCCGCCGCCCTCGATCTCCCACGTGAACTGGAGCTTGACCTGTAGGCCGCCTGGCAGGTCCTCGATGCCTTCCAGCACGGCACCGATCCGGACCCTGGAATCCGTCGGCACCGGGGCGGGGAACCGGATCCGGTCGTATCCGTAGTTCACCCCCATCTTCATGCCCGTGATCTGGTAGATCTCGCGAACCAGGCGGGGCCCCAGGGACAGCGTCAGCAGGCCGTGAGCGATCGTGCCGCCGAAGGGTCCGTCCTTGGCCCGTGCGACGTCGACGTGTATCCACTGGTCGTCGCCGGTCAGGGCGGCGAAGGCGTCGATGTCCTGCTGGGTCACGGTCCGGTAGTCGCTGTGGCCGAGGTGTTCGCCGACAGCGGCCCGCACTTCGTCGACGCCGTTAAGTACACGCATCAGTGTGTCCTTTCATCAAATATTTAAGAGAATGTATCAAATCCAGCTCGCCTCGGTTAATGTGCGTTGGTGAACTCAGACCCCTCAGCGTCCCCGGACACCGTGCCCGGCGTGCTGCAATCGGCGGCCAAGCGGGCGCCCGACGCCCCGGCGTTGATCTGCGACGGCGACGTGCTCACCTACGCCGAGTTGCTCGAGTCGGCGCGGAGAGCGGCCGAGTCGCTGGTCGTTGCAGGGGTGCAGGTGGACGAGCCGGTCGGGGTCTGGCTCCCGAACGGCACAGAATGGGCGATCGCCGCTTACGGGATCCTGTTCGCTGGAGCACGGGTGGTCCCGATCAACATGCGCTACACCGTCGCCGAGGTGGCCGACATCGTCGTCCGCTCCGGCTGCAGAACGATCGTCACCGAAGTCCGTGGGGGCGGGCGCGGTCTCGGCTCGGCCGCCCCGATCACGGTTCCAGAGCTTCTCGGCACCGCCTTCTACGGCGCCGAGGTGGAGCGCCGGATCGGGTCCCTGTCTGCGAACCGCATCGCTTACGTGCAGTACACCTCGGGAACCACCGGTCGTCCCAAGGGCGCACTGCTGAGCCACGGCGGCTTGGTCGAGACCACCCGCAGTTGGGTGCGCATCGTCGGCCTGAACGCGGAGGACCGCTATCCGGTGGTGGCGCCTTTCTCGCACATCGGGGGGCACAAGACCGGGCTCCTCGCCGGTGCCGTCGCCGGGGCGGCGTTGCTGCCGTGGCCCGCGCTTGATCCCGCCGCGCTCACGCGGATGGTCGTCTCGCAGAAGGTGACATTCCTCCAGGGGCCGCCCACTTTGTACCAGGCCCTTCTGGACCAGCCGGGAATGCCCGTCGGCCAGATTCGGGTCGCCGTGACCGGGGCGGCGGTCATTCCGCGCGAGCTGGTGGGAGCCCTGCGTGAACGGCTGGGCGTCGGTGCGGTGTTCACCGCCTATGGGCTGACGGAAGCCGGAGGGGTCTGCACGATGACCCGGGCGGACGATGCCGGGTTCGCCGTCGCACACACTGTCGGCCGGCCGATCCCGGGCGTAGAGATCAGAATCGATGCCTGCGATGGCCCCGGGGAGATCCTCGTGCGCAGTCCCGGTCTGATGACCGGGTACCAGGACGACCCCGAAGCGAGCGCGGCCGCGTTGGAGGATGGATGGCTGCGCACCGGGGACATAGGCGAACTCGATGCGCGGGGGCGGCTCCGGGTGGTCGACCGGATCAAGGACATGGTCATCGTCGGAGGCCTCAACGTCTATCCCGCCGAGGTGGAGCAGGTCATGGCCGAACACCCCGACGCCGGATCGGTGGCGGTGATCGGCATTCCGCACGAGCGGATGGGAGAGGTCCCTGCGGCGTTCGTCACCGGACCCGCGGACCATGCCGACCTGAGCAGGCACTGCGCGCGACGCCTGGCCGGTTTCAAGACGCCCAGGACCATCTGGACGGTCGCCGAGCTACCCGTCAACGCTGCTGGCAAGGTGGACAAACCGCAGCTCAGGGAATGGGCCTTGGACCGCGCCCAGAGTGCTTGACCTCATTTCGGATCATTAATATTGTATATATATAGGATCGATGAGAGGACTTGGCGTGGACGCAGCGAAGAAGGTCGCGGTGGTGGTCGGGGGCGGCTCGGGTATGGGCCGCGCCAGCGCCGAGCTCCTGGCCGGGCAGGGAGCCACCGTCGCGGTCCTGGACCTTCCCGGCGGGAAGGGAGAGGAGGCCGCGTCGGCGCTTGGCGGTGCGGCGACCTTCCACGCCTGTGACGTAACCGATGCCGAGGGCACTGAGGCCGCGCTGAACAGCGTGCTGGAGGTGCACGATGCCATTCACATCGCCGTTAACACTGCTGGCGGTGGCGTCAGCAAGCGGGTCATCGGCAAGGACGGTCCCCTTCCGCTGGCGGAGTTCCAGCGGATCATCGAGCTCAATCTGATCGCGACGTTCAACCTGAACCGGTTGCAGGCCTGGCATATGAGTAAGAACGAGCCGGACGCCACCGGAGAGCGAGGCGTGATCATCAACACTTCCTCCATCGCGGCGTTCGAAGGCCAGATTGGCCAGGTGCCCTACACCGCGGCCAAAGCCGGAATCGCGGGCATGAGCCTGACGATGGCCCGTGATCTGGGCGGGCTCGGCATCCGCGTGCTGGCGATCGCCCCGAGCCTGTTCGCTACGGGGCTTCTTGAGGGAGCGCCCGAGCAGCTGATCGCCGACCTGACCAAGGACGCGGCTTTCCCCAAGCGAGCCGGACTCCCGCAGGAGTACGCCTGGCTCGTCGAGGCGATCGTGAAGAACCCCATGCTCAACGGGCAGACGATCCGCCTGGACGGCGGCCAGCGCTTCGCCCCACGCTGACCACTCGCCCGACGCCGATGTCGGGCAGGCCTCGGAAGGAAGGTAACCATGACCCAAGCGGTGATCGTCGCTGTGGCTCGCACGGCCATCGGCAGAGCCCATAAGGGCTCGCTGGTCGACGTCGACGCGTTCCAGCTCGCCAAGACCGTGGTGACCACGGTGATCGAACGTGCTGGGCTGCCGGTCGGGGACGTTGACGACCTCGTACTCGCCGAGTCCCTCCAGGGCGGCGGCGTGATCGGCCGTTACATCGCGATCGAGACGGGGCTCATCCATGTTCCGGGCCTTGCCGACAATCGGCACTGCGCGGCAGGGCTCAGCGCCCTGCAGATCGCGGCCGGGTCCATCAGAGCGGGCATGGACCGCGTCGTGGTCGCCGGCGGGACCGAAAGCCTGAGTTCCCTTCCCCGCACGTTCAAATCGACGCCCGCCTCCGCTCGCGACTTCCAGCCCTGGATGTCGCCCACCCACCCGGAGACGCCCCATGCCCCTGCATGGGACATGTCGATCACTCTGGGAGAGAACACGGCCAGGATCGCCGGGATCAGCCGGGCCGAAGCCGACGACTGGGCACTGAGATCGCATCAGCGGGCCGCAAGGTCCATTGACAACGGGTGGTTCGACGACGAGACCACCCCGGTGCAACTCCCCGACGGGCGGATCTTCGACACCGACGAGCACCCGCGAGCCGACAGTACCGCCGAACGGCTCTCCGCACTGCCGGTGCTTCACCCGGAGTTGGACGGAGCCGTCGTCACTGCAGGGAACTCAGCGGGCCTCAACGACGCGGCCGCCGCGCTCGTCGTGACCTCGGACGACTACGCCCAGGCGCACGGGCTCACCCCACTGGCACGCGTCGTGTCCTGGGCATCGGTCGGCGTGGCTCCCGAGCAGACCGGGCTCGCCCCGACTCTGGCGGTTCCGAAGGCCTTGGACCGTGCTGGACTGAAGATCGCCGATATCGACCTGTTCGAGATCAACGAGGCGTTCGCGACGGTGGCGGTCGCCTGCGGGCGGCAACTCGGCATCGATCCCGACATCCTGAACGTGAACGGCAGTGGCGTCGGACTTGGGCATCCGGTGGCGGCGACCGGAGCCCGAATGGTCGTGACGATGCTCGGTGAACTACGTCGCCGGGGCGCGTCGCTCGGCTGCGTGTCGATGTGCGCGGGCGGTGGTATGGGCTCCGCCCTGATTCTGGAACTCCTCTAGCTCATGTGCCGGGCTTCGTCATCTCGCCGGAGCGGCGGGGCCCGCCTGCGGTGCGAACAATCCGCGTCTGGTGAACAGTTCCGCGACGAGATCGCCTTGCCGTTGGAGCATCAGGTGATAGGCCTCGGCGACCGCGTCCCCGTCCCGTGCCACCATCGCCTCCAGGACGGACCGGCTCCCTCTTCGTTCGACTTCGATCGCGCCCGGAATCAGCTCGAAGAAGTTACCGGGGACGACACCGGTCATCGCCCGGAGCACTCCGCGCAGCCGCGGCGAGCCGGCGGCCTCCAGGACCAGACGATCGAACTCCCGGTTGAGGCGCGCCACCACCGCGGGGCTCTCCTCTCCGGCGAGCCGATCGCACACATCGCTCAGGCGATCGACCATCTGCGGTGTACTGCGCAACGCTGCGCGACGTGCGGCGAATCCATAGACCAGCCCATAGAGTGCGTAGTGGTCACGCACTGCCGCTTCGTCCAAGGCGCCGATGAAGGCGCCCCGGTGCGGCCGGATGGTGACCCAGCCCTCTCGCTCGAGCGACAGCAGGGCCTCCCGGACCGGGATGCGGCTAACGCCCAACGTGCGCGCGATCTCGTCCTGCGGGACCCTATCGCCCTGCCGCAGCCTTCCCTGGAAGATCAGCCCCCGTATATAGATTGCGGCCTGTTCGCCGCTGCTCCGACGGATCATGGCTCCGCCCGGGGAAGGCAGCGGCATACCCGATACCGGCACCGCCTCAGCTGACACCAGCGCCCCCAAATCGTCTATTTTATTGAATCCTACGGCCGTGGTCCTAGGTTCGGCTCGGACGCTTGCGCGCCTCCGCGAGTTCGCGCTGGATCCGCTGCACGGTCTCCGGGAACTCGGGCTGTTCGATCGACCACTGCTGAGCCTCCAGTTCGAGCTGGACGGCGTCACGCACGTCCTGCAGTCTGACGGAGCGGCGCAGCGTCTCTTTGGTCCGGCGGATGAGAGAGGCAGAGCGCGATGCCGCCCGCCCGGCCAGGCGGAGCGCGGTCGGCTCCAGCTCCTCGGCCGGAACACAGTGCCATGCGAGCCCGCAGCGCGCGGCCTCGTCTCCGGGCAACTGGTCCCCGCACAGAACAAGGGCGGCCGCTCCCTGCGTTCCCACCCGTTCGGCGAGCCGCCACAGGTGGCCTCCGCCGGGATGGATGGCGACATCCAGGAAACGCGGATCGAAGCGGGCCTGCGGAGAACAGATGATCACGTCGCAGGCCAGCGGCAAGTTGACCCCCGCACCGATCGCAGGTCCTCCAACGGCCGCGATCGTCGGTACCGGAGCCTCGGCCAGGCGCATCATGCCCGCGTACATCTCCGCCAGGGGCGTCGCGCGGCTCAGCAAGCCGTCCAACGCGCCGCCTGCGCAGAATACGGGAGGGCGGGCGGTCAGGACGAGCGCCCGGGCACCTGCCTCCAGCGCCTGGTCGACCGCAGAGGCCAGGTCGTCGCTGAGTTTCCTGGACAGGGCGTTGCGATGCTCCGGGTCGTTCAGGACCAAGCGCCCGATGCCGTCCTCCACGGTGCAGGCCACCAGCGGCTCTTGAGTCATGTCCAGATCTCCTGCTCCTCGCGGGCTAATGCAATGGTATTATATACATAATCAAATTTACTTCACGTGAAGCGTGAGTGCGGTCGCCACCCGTGCGGTCGCCATCCGACGTCATGGTGCGCGGCAGAAGGCCGCCCCCACGCACGGGAGAGAAGGGGACATGAGGTGGACGAAGTAGATCTCGCGGCGGTCCTGCTGCGCCTCACGCTGGGTGGCACGATGATCGCCCACGGCTGGAACCACGCGTTCGGAGGCGGCGGACTGCCGGGCACCGCGCGGTGGTTCGAGTCCATCGGGATCCGGCCGGGCCGACTGCACGCGCTGCTCGCGACCATGACCGAGGTCGGCGCGGGAGTCATGCTTCTGCTGGGTCTGGGTAACGCGCTCGCGGCGGCCGGTGTGGTCGGGGTGATGCTGGTGGCGCTCGTGAGCAACCACCTGAAGAACGGATTCTTCATCTTCAGACCGGGGGAGGGCTACGAGTACGTCCTCATGATCACCATCAGCGCCCTGGCACTGGCCGCGCTGGGTCCCGGCCGGATCTCCCTCGACCACGTCCTGGGCATCCACCTGGACGGGCCTGCTGGGCTCGCGCTCACAGCGCTGGCCGGGGGTGTCGGAGCGGGCGTCCTGCTCGGGCTCTGCTGGAGACCGGGCCGCCCGACCGATGCGACCAGTACGTGATCGTGGCGGAGCGTATCCGCGCGTAGAGTACTGCTGTGTCTGAACAGCTGCGACAGCCCAGGCTCGCGGAGTTGATCGCGTCGCGACTGCGGAGCGAGATTCTGAGCGGTCGCCTCGGTGAGGGTGACAGTCTGCCCCGCCAGGAGGACCTTCTCGCCCAGTTCCAGGTGGGACTGCCGTCCGTGCGGGAGGCGATGCGGATCCTGGAGACCGAGGGACTGGTCTCGGTCCGGCGGGGCACCGTGGGCGGGGCCATCGTGCACCTGCCCACGGCCAGTCGCACCGCTTACATGCTGAGCCTCGTCCTGCAGGCCCGTCAGTCGACGCTCGCCGACACCGGCGCCGCCTTGAGCCGGTTGGAACCGATCTGCGCTGGCATGTGTGCCGCCAGGCCGGACCGTGAACAGGCCGTCCTGCCCGAACTGTGGGTGCTGCTGGAGGAGCAACGCGGTCTGCTGAACGACGTGGTCGCCTTCAACCGCGCCTCCCGTACCTTCCATGAACGGATCGTCGAGCTGTGCGCCAACGACACGATGATCCTCGTGGTAGGCGCGCTGGAGAGCATCTGGTCGGCGCACGAGGTGGAGACCTACGAGCATGCGGCCCCAGCCGCCGAGCCGGGCGCCGGCGCGATGAAGGCCGCGTTCGGTGATCACAGGGCCTTGTTGCGCGCGATCGAGTCCGGAGACGAGGAGAAGGCGGCCTCCTGCGCCCGAACTCATCTCCAGGCGGCGCAGGCCTACACCTTGAGCCGGAGCGATGCTCTCACCGAGATCACGGCGGAACTCGTCCGGGAAGGTAGTTCCCGGCCACTGCGGCTCGGGTGACAGACCAGGTACCCGGGGCTGAAGCACTTTGACCGATGAGCCATGTCCGCGGTGGGCCTCGCTCTGATCCGAGCCGGACACGAACTGCCAGAGAAGCTTCGCATCCGGTACTGTGTATAAAGGATCGAATATACTAAGGAGTTGCCAGGGTGGAGCAGATCATCAGGTCCGGCACCCTCGAGGAGCGGCTGGCGAGAATTCCCCAGCTCATCGATGTGGACGCCCATGTGGTCGAACCGCCGACCCTGTGGAGCAGCAGGCTTCCCGAGCGCTACCGCGAGCAAGGGCCGCGCATCGTCCAAGCTCCCGGTGGTGAGGTGAAGCTGACGAACGGGCGATACCTGGAGGTGCCGGGTGCCGAGGGTCCCGACGTCGCCTGGTGGGTGTACGAGGACACCATGACCCAGATCAAGCGATACATCGCCGCCGCCGGTGTTCCCGCCGACGAGGTCACCAACAAGGGCATCAACTACGAGGACATGCGCCCCGGCTGCTGGATCCCCTCCGAGCGCCTGGCTGACATGGACCTCAACGGTGTGCAGGCGCAGATGTGCTTCCCCAACTACCCTCGGTTCTGTGGCCAGATCTTCCTGTGGGGCAAGGACCGCGAGCTGGCCAAGCTGAGCGTGGAGGCCTACAACGACTGGATGGTCGAGGAATGGTGCGGCTCCAGTGGCGGCCGGCTGATCCCGCTGTGCATCGTCCCGCTATGGGACGTCGAACTGGCCGTTGCGGAGGTCCGTCGTAACGCCGCCCGGGGGGTGCGGGCGGTGGCGTTCAGTGAGCTGCCCGCCTACCTCGACCTGCCCAGCCTGCACTCGGGCTACTGGGACCCCTTCTTCGCCGCCTGCGCCGAGACCGGGACAGTCCTGTCGATGCACATCGGATCCGGGACCAAGACGCCGCAGACCTCCGCGGACGCGCCGGGCGCCGTCGGCGCGACCATCATCTTCGGTAACAGCGTGGCGAGCATGACCGACTTCCTACTCTCGGGCGTCCTGCACCGTTTCCCGACGCTGAAGCTGCTGTACGCCGAGGCCCAGATCGGATGGATTCCCTACCTGCTGGAACGGCTCGACGATGTGTGGGAGACCCACCGCGGCTGGGCGCAGGGCCAGGACAACTGCCCAAATCTGCCGTCGACCTACTATTTCCGGCAGATCACCAGCTGCTTCTTCAAGGACGCGGTCGGCATCGAACTACTCGACAAAGTGGGGCTCGACAACGTCACGTTCGAGACCGACTACCCCCACCAGGACGGCACCTGGCCCCGCTCACGGGAAGAGGCTGCCCTGCAATTCGGCCACTTGGATCAGCCGTCCATCGACAAGATCGCACGCGGTAACGCGATCCGGCTTCTGGGGCTTGAGCTGCCCGAAGCGTGAGGGCTCAGGTCTGATACCTTATTCAATAAGGTTTGGAGCAGCTCATGAGCCGAGGGAAGTGAGAGCGATCGCACGCCGCCCGGAATCTGTTATGCCAGAGTCTCTGCCCTCGGCCTACGACGGGTCGACGCTGCCTGGGCAGAGTCTTGACCGGCTCAGCAGCGGCGAACAGGTCCGCCTCTACGTCCGTCGGCTGATCTTCGACGGTGTCCTCAGACAGGGGCAGCGCGTCCCGCAGGACGCTATCGCCCAGACACTCGGGGTTTCCCGCATCCCCGTACGCGAAGCGCTCATCGCGCTCGAGCGTGAGGGCTGGACGACAACCGTTCCTCACCGCGGTGCCTTCGTGAACGCCCTCGACGAACAGTCGGTCAGGGACCACTACGAGCTCTACGGCTTGTTCTACGGATTCGGGGTACGCCGGGCCGTTGAGCGTAGCGGGCCAGAACTCGCTGGAAAGCTCGATCCCATCCAGAAGAAGATCGCCAAGGCCAAGGACTCGGGGAAACTCCACGAGCTCACACTCGATTTCCACCGGCTGGTCATCGACGCCGCGAACTCGCCGAGGCTGCGCACCATGCTCCGGCAGATGACCGACATCGTGCCGGGCAACTTCTTCGAACTGGTCCCCGGCACTGATGCGGTCGAGCGGGAGGGCACAGCGGCGATCGTCGCGGCCATCGAGCGCAACTATCCCGAAATCGCCGAGCGTGAGTACGCCTCGATGCTGCGCAAGCAGGGCGACCTGGTGGTGAAGCTGTTCCGGCAGCGTGGCATGTTCGATGACGAGCCCGCCGAGCAGACGACCGCCTGACCAGCGAACACCCACAGAACACCGAACCCAGGCCCGCGTGGCAGGGGCCGGCGGTCTGCGGGCGTGACGCTTTCTGGGGACGCCGCGGCGCTGAAGATCAGGCGGTGGCCGACTTCGCCAGCTCGCCGATGTTGATGCCGACCGACCTCTCGAATCGGCCAGTGTCCCGGGACTGGATGCTGACGTCGTGGTCGCCGGCCTCGGCGCGCAGAGCGCCGACCGTGCTCTGCTTCTTGGGACGATGCGTGAAGGGGTCGAAGGAGTACCAGCGCATCGCGTTCTCGTAGGTGATCTTGTTGAGTTCGTCGGCGGGCACGTCCTTCGCGACGGCCGCCAGCTCCTCGGGCGCGTTCGGCCAGGAGGAGTCCGAGTGCGGGTAGTCGCACTCCCAGGCGATGTTGTCCAAGCCGATGAGGTGGCGGAGCTGGACGCCGACCGGGTCGGAGATGAAACAGGTCAGGAAGTGCTCGCGGAAGACCTCGCTCGGCAGCTTCCCGCCGAAGTCCTGTCCGGTCCACAGGTGGTGCATGTCGTAGGTGCGGTCGACGCGGTCCAGGAAGTACGGGATCCATCCGGTCCCGCCCTCGGACAGGGCGAACTTGATGTCGGGGAACTTCTTGATTACGCGCGACCACAGCAGGTCGGCGGCGGCCTGGCAGATGTTCATGGGCTGCAGCGTGATCATGACGTCGACCGGGGCGTCGGGGGCGGTGACCGACAGCTGGCCGGAGGAGCCCAGGTGAATCGACACGACGACGTTCTCATCTGAGACGGCCTTCCACAGCGGGTCCCAGTACTCGTTGTGGAAGCTCGGGTAACCGAGGGTGGCGGGGTTCTCGGTGAAGGTGAGGGAGTGGCACCCCAGGGCGGCGACGCGGTGGACCTCACGGGCGCATTCCTCGGCGTCCCACAGGACCGGCAGCGCCATCGGAATGATCCGGCCCGGGTAGGTGCCCGCCCACTCCTGAATGTGCCAGTCGTTGTAGGCGCGCAGGACGGCCAGGGCCAGATCCTTGTCCTCGGCCGTGGCGAAGATGCGACCGCTGAAGCCCGGGAAGGACGGGAAGTTCATGGAGGCCAGCAGACCGCCGGCGTTCATGTCCTTGATGCGCTCATGGATGTCGTAGGTCCCGGGTCGGATCTCCGAGAACGCGGTCGGCTCGATGCCGTACTCCTCCTTGGGGCGTCCGGCGACGGCGTTGAGGCCGATGTTGGGGATGTTCGACCCGTTGAAGGTCCACACGTCCGAGCCGTCGCTCTGCCGGATGACCTTCGGCGCGCTGTCGCGGAAACGCTCGGGGATGTGGTTGTCGAACAGGTCGGGCGGCTCGACCACGTGGTCGTCCACGCTGATCATGATCATGTCTTCGGCGTTCACGGGTCTCCTCGAGGTGGTAGGTGGGTGGACGAGGTGCTCTGAACACTGGTACCAGTTGAGTGAACCGCAGTTCGAACTAGTCCACAAGGGGCGAGCTCAAGGGTTGGGAGGTGAGATGTAGATTAGATAATGTATTCATGTTTGCGCTAGATCTCGGGTCTCAGGCGAAGGAGCTGGAATGTCCGATTGGGTGGACGGTGAGCAGCGAACACTGCTCGATCTGCTGGATGCTCGCCTAGATCATGACCCGGAGGGCCCGTTCCTCGACGTGTGCGGCACGGCCTACACCGCCGCGGAGCTCGACCGGGAGGCCAACCGTGTCGCCAACGGCCTGGCCGATCTGGGCGTCGCGCACGGTTCCACGGTGGCCACGATGCTGGAGAACAGCCCCGCTGCGGTGATCTCGTGGTTCGCCATCCACAAGCTCGGGGCGATCTCGGTTCCCGTCAACACCGCATTGAAGGGCCCGCTGCTGCGGCATCAGTTGTCGGACGCCGCCACCTCCGTGGTCATCGCGCAGGACGACCTCTCCGATCGGCCGACCGAGGTGCTCGACTCCATCGAGTCGGTCCGTCACCTGGTGGTGGCGGGGGACCGGCACGGTACCGGCCTGAGTGGAGTGCGGTCCACCGTGCACGCGTGGGACGACCTGTTGGGAGCCGATGACAGGCGGCCGGGTGTGCTGGTGCGTCCTGCCGATCTCGGAACGATCGTCTACACCGGGGGGACGACCGGGCCATCCAAGGGATGCGCGCTCAGCCACACCTACCATCTGTCGATCGCTCGCCAGATCATCTCCTCCTGGGGGCGTACCGCCGAGGACGTGGTGTGGAGCCCGCTGCCGCTGTTCCACTTCAACGCCATCTCGTGCATGCTCACCGGGACGCTGATCAGTGGCGGCCGTGCGTCGCTGGCCCGCAGGTTCTCGGTCTCGGGGTTCTGGCCCGAGATCAATCGCACCGGAGCGACGATCGCGTCCCTGCTCGGTTCGCTCGCCATTCTGGTCGCTCGGGCCGACGATCATCCGCAGGCCAAGCACGCCTCCGGTTCCGAAGCCAACCAGACGCTGCGGCTGCTCACCGGTGCGCCGATGCCGCCGGAGATCGACGACCTCTACCGTGACAGGTTCGGCGTCAGGACCTTCAGCAACGCCTACGGCACGACGGAGGCGTCGCTGATCTCCTGGCTGCCGCTCGGACGTCAGGGCAAGCCGGGTTCGGCGGGCATCGTCAACTCCGAGACCTTCGATGTGAAGATCTTCGACGACGACGACCAGGAGGTGCCGGCGGGGGAGGAGGGTGAGATCGTCTGCCGTCCTCGCATGCCGCACGTGATGTACGAGGGTTACTGGCAACGGCCGGAGGCGACCGTCACCGCATGGCGGAACCTGTGGTTCCACACCGGGGACATCGGCAGGATCGACGAGGACGATTACCTGTTCTTCGTCGACCGCAAGGCCGACTACATGCGACGGCGTGGCGAGAACATCTCGAGCTGGGAGCTGGAGAAGGTGTTCCACGAGCACCCCGATGTGAAGGATGTGTGCGTGCACGCGGTAAGCAGCGAGATCAGTGAAGACGATGTCAAGGCGACGGTCGTGTTGAAGCAGGGAGCATCGCTAACGGAGGAGTCCCTCTGCCGCTGGTCGGTCGACCATCTGCCCTACTACGCGGTCCCGCGCTACTTTGAGTTCCGGAACGAATTGCCCATCAGCCAGACCGGGCGTACCACCAAACATCTCCTCAAGAGCGAGGGCGTCACCGCCTCGACCTGGGACCGCGAGATGGCCGGCGTGACCTTCGAGCGTCGCTGATGAGCACCGAACCCTTGGGGCTCAAGGGCGACGACCTCGGCAGCCCGTACCTACGCTTCGAACGGCAGGGCCCGCTGGCCTGGTGCATCGTCGACCGGCCGGACTCACGCAACGCGCTGACCAGCGCGATGTACTTCGGCATCCGCCGGGCCGTGGACCTGCTCAACCGCGACCCCGACCTGGCGGCCCTCATCATCACCGGCACGGGCGACACGTTCATGCCCGGTGGAGAGCTGCGCGGCCGTGAGCCCGACCGGTGGCTCGACTTCCCGGATCTGCTCGGGAACGACTCCACCCCGTTCGAGGCGATCAGGCGTTCGCCCAAGCCCGTGGTGTCCGCTGTGAACGGCATCGCCCAGGGCGGCGGTCTTCTCATCGCGATGCTGTCGGACGTCGCCGTCGCCGGGGAAAGCGTCACCGTGCGCGCGCCAGAACTGCTGCGCGGGATCGCCGACACCGGTTACGCCGCCTACCTCCCCGGCCAGATCGGCATCGCCCGGGCCAGGGACATGCTGCTGACCGGTCGGGTCGTCACCGCGCAGGAGGCAGAAGCCTGGGGCATGTTCGCTCGGGTCGTGCCCGACGAGCAGGTCTGCGTCGTCGCGGAACAGGTGGCGATTCAGATCTGCCGGACCGCGCCCCAGGCGCGCCTGCACATCAAGCGGATCGTCAACGACAACTACGACCGGGTCGACCGGATGACCTTCGACGCGTTGCTGTTCAACGAGGAAATGGTCGAGGGTACCCGGGCATTCGCGGAGAAACGGGAACCTGATTGGGTACCCGAGCCCTTCCGCACCGGCGAGCGACTGTGACCGGCGTCCGGCGCCTTGTCGGCGGTGCGACTAGGCGCCGGATGCCAGGGTCGAAGAAACAGGGGTCACTATGAGTCACAACCTCTCCGGCCCGGCCATCGATGCCGTCCACCCGATCCTCATCGGACGGGTGGACGGTTCGGCGGCACTGGCCGACGCAGTTCGTCGTTTGATCGAATTGTGCACCGCCACCACCGCTCCCGATGCGCTCACCCTGGCAGCGGCGAGGGAACTGGAAGCCATCGCCGACGTTCTGCAACAGCATGTTCCCGACCCGCTGCCAGGAAAGACCTGGCTGCCCGAGGTGCAGCGCACGGATTTGGCGGCGAGTATGGCGACCCGGACCCCGTTCGACCTCATGGTCGGCCGGCACAGCCCTCTGGCCCCTCCCTTGACGGTGTCGTTCATCGGCAAGAGGGCGGTGCTGACCGGATCGTTCTCCCGCCCCTATGAGGGCCCGCCCGGCTGCGTCCACGGCGGGGCCCTGGCCGCGTCGTTCGACCTGGCCTGTGCTGCGGCCAACTTCGTCGCGGACGTCCAGGGGCCGACCGTTCGGCTGGACATCACCTACCGTCGTCCGACCGCCCTGAATACGCCGTGCACCTTCGAGGCCGAGGTGGAGGAGCTCGATGGCTCGCGGGTGCGGACCGTGGGGCGACTCGTACAGGACGGGCAGGTGACGGTCGAGGCCGTCGGTGTGTTCGCCGTGATGAGCCGCGAGGACCTCGAACGGCTCCTGGAACGTGCCAAGACCGCTGCGTCTCCACAGTGAACCGGGCATGTGATGTCCGAACTCTGGCCGCCATTGGGATAAAACATATGGAACAGGGCGCGGCGTCAGGAGATGACGCCGTCGGCGCGAAGCGCCTGCAGTTCGTGGGGTTCAAGGCCGAGCTCGGCTGCGAGGACGGCGTCCGTGTGCTCACCCAGCCAAGGGGGCCGGGTCTCCGGAGAGGCGGGGACCGCGCTCAGCCGGACGGGATTGCCGGGAATCAGGACGGGCTGGTCGATTCCGTCGGTGCGTGGCAACTCCACCAGCATCGATCTGGACGCCACGTGCGGATCGGTGACCACCTCGGCGTCGCTGAGGCAGGGGCCCGCGGCGATGCCGGCCGTACCGAGCCGGTGACACGCCTCGGCCTTGGTCAGCCGCGACGCCCACGTCTCGATCGCCGGTCTGAGGACGGTCTCGAGGTGGTCGACCCAGCCCTGGCGGGTCGCGAAGCGCGGATCGGTCGCCAGGTGGGGCTGCCCGATCAGCTCCACCAGGCGTGCGAAGTGCGGCTCGCGGCCGACCTGCAGGACGAACCAGCCGTCCTTCGCGCGGAAGCCGTGCATGATCAAGGGGCCGAGGTTGCCGCCTCGCAGGCCCATGGACCAGAAGTTGGTCACGATGTCGGTCATCGCGATCATGGAGTCGAACATGGCGATGTCGACGTACTGGCCCTGCCCGGTCTGTTCACGGTGGCGCAGCGCGGCCAGGATGCCGATCGAGGCGAACAGCGCGGCGCCGATGTCGCCCAACGCACCCACGGGTGCGACCGTGGGAGGCTGGTCGCCGACCCGCTTCATCTCATAGATCCCGGACATGGCCTCGACGATGGGAGCGAACGCGGGCCAGTCGCCGTAGGGGGTGGGGACGGTGTTGCCGAAACCCGACACCGATACGTACACGCCCGCCGGATGGACGGCGTGAATGTCCTGGTACCCCAGGCCGAGCCGGGCCATAGCGCCTGCCTTGGAATTCTCAGCGATGACGTCGAACCGGGGCGCCATGGTCAGGACCAGGTCCCGGCCCCGAGGGTCCTTGAGGTTGACGCACACGCTGCGCTTGCCGAGATTGTTGCGCAGGAACGTGGCCCCGACCGGTCGCCCCTCGGGGTCGGTCATGGCCGGCAACGACCCCCGCCCCGAGTCGCCCATGCCGACCGGCTCCACCTTCACCACGTCGGCGCCGAGCCGGGCGAGCAGTTGCGTCGCGTAGGGGAGCGCCTGCATCTGCTCGAGCGCCAGGACACGGACTCCCTGCAGCGGAAGTCCGGATGTTGCATCTTCTGTCATGAGCATAGGCCAATTGTAGATTAGATCTTTTATGCAATATTCGTTTAGCATGGGCCGCATGCGCGGAATCCTGGCCTGGGGCGCCTACCTGCCCCATGGAAGACTCGACCGCAAGGCCATCAGGCCTGTCGCGGGGACCGGGGGAGGCACCGGCACCCGTACGGTGGCCTCCTATGACGAGGACGCGACGACTCTCGCGGTCGCCGCCGCCCGCCGCACGCTGAGCGGGGCCGGTGCCTCACCGGGCGCGGTATGGTTCGCCACCACACAGCCTCCGTACCTCGATAAGACCAACGCCACCGCGCTCCACGCCGCTCTCCGGCTGGACCGGACTGTGCCGGCCTATGACGCGGTCGGATCGGTGCGGTCGGCCTTCGCCGCCGTGCGGGCCGCCTGCGACGCCGCAGTGCCGGTGCTGGTGGCGGCTTCCGACATCCGGGGCGGCCGTCCCGGTAGTGCGGACGAGGCGGCCGGGGGCGACGGCGCCGCGGCGCTACTGATCGGCTCCGACTCCGACGGGCCGGTGCTCGCAGAGCTCGTGTGCAATGCGTCGGTGACCGAGGAGTTCCTCGACCGCTGGAGGGCGCCCGCCGAGGCGAGTTCGCGAGTCTGGGAGGAGCGGTTCGGCGAGACCGTGTACGGAGACCTTGGCGGCGAGGCGCTCAAGGTGGTGCTGGAGAAGGCCGGCATCAGCGCCGACGAGGTCGGCACGCTGATCGTGGCTGGGCTGCACGGCAGGGCGGCCGCCGGTGTCGCGGCCCGGTCGGGTGTGCCGGCCGACCGGATCGCCGATCGTCTGGACGCCGGCGTGGGGAACGTCGGCGCCGCCCAGCCCGCTTTGCTGCTCGCCGCGGCGTTGGAGGAGGCGGTCACCCAGCCCCCAGGCAAGATCATCGTGCTCGTCGTTCTCGCTGACGGGGCGGACGCGATGGTGCTGCGGACGACGTCCGCGCTCGCTGACCACCCGATCACTGACCCGGTGGCCACTCAGCTGTCGGCGGGCACCTCGGTGAGCTACGGGACATTCCTGGCGTGGCGGGGCATGCTGCCGGTCGAGCCGCCGAGGCGGCCCGAGCCCGCGCGTCCATCCGCCTCGGCCGCCCGCCGTAACCAGGCGTGGAAGTACGGCTTCGTCGGTTCCACAGGCCGGGACGGGATGATCCGGCTGCCGCCGTCACCGCTCGACGACTCTCCGGCCCCCATGTCGGACGCCACCGGGACCATCCTCACGTTCACTATCGACCGGCTGGCCTATTCGCCGAGCCCGCCGGTCGTGTTCGCCGTCGTCGACTTCGACGGCGGTGGCCGGTTGCCGATCGAGCTGACCGACGTCGACGAACGGGAGATAGACATCGGAGACAGGGTCGAACTGACCTTCCGCAAGCTGTTCACCGCGGATGGCATCCACAACTACTTCTGGAAGGCCCAGCCGCTCCGCTCTCGGGAAGGGGACGTTTGAGATGGGCTCACACGGAATCAAGGACCGGGTCGCCATCGTCGGGATGGGCTGCACCCGCTTCGCCGAGCACTGGGATAAGGGCGTCGACCAGCTGCTGCTCGCCTCGACGGGGGAGGCGTTCGCCTCGGCCGGCCTGGACAAGGAGCAAGTCGACGCCTTCTGGCTGGGCACGGCCCAGTCGGGTATGAGTGGCCTGACACTGTCCAAGCCACTGCAGCTGCAGGACAAGCCGGTCACCCGGGTGGAGAACTACTGCGCCACGGGTTCTGAAGCATTGCGTCAGGCCGCCTATGCGGTGGCGAGCGGCGCCTACGACATCGCCATGGCCGTAGGTGTGGAGAAGGTCAAGGACTCCGGATATCAGGGACTCAACGCCTTTCCCATCCCGAACGACGGAACCCAGCGCACCCTGACGGCGGCGGCGATGTTCTCGATGGTCGCCCCCGCCTACGCCCGGCGCTACGGGGTCACCGACGGCGAGATGCGGACGGTGCTGGCGCGGATCGCCTCGAAGAATCACGCCAACGGCGCGCGCAATCCCCGTGCCCAGTTCCGCAGGGAGATGTCGGTCGAACGTCTGTGCGCGATGCCTGCGGTGGCCGGCCGACTCTCGGTCTTCGACTGCGCGGGTGTCGCCGACGGATCGGCCGCGGCCATTGTGGTGCGCGCCGAGGACGCACATCGTTACACCGACAAGCCGCTGTTCATCAAGGCGCTCTCGCTCATCGCGGGCAACGGATCAGGGCTGATGGATCCCGCCTACGACTACACGACGTTCCCCGAGATCGCCGCGTCGGCGCGCGAGGCCTACGCTCAGGCCGGCGTCCAGTCGCCGCTGGAGGAGCTGGCGATGGCCGAGGTCCACGACTGCTTCACCCCGACCGAGCTGGTGCTGATGGAGGATCTGCTGCTGGCCGAGAGGGGCTCTGCGTGGAAGCGGATCCTGGACGGCGCGTACGACCTCGACGGAGTCCTCCCGGTCAATCCGGACGGCGGGCTGAAGTCTTTCGGACATCCGGTCGGCGCGACGGGCCTGCGGATGATGTTCGAGGCCTGGCTCCAGTTGCGTGGCGAGGCACCTGCGGACCGCCGGATTTCCACCTATGGTTCGCGGTCGCTCGCGCTGACCCACAATCTCGGCGGCTATCCCGGTGAGATGGTGAGCTTCGTATCGATTCTCGGCACGTCCTGAGCAGGTGAGGGCGACCGTGGGGCGCGCCCGGCCGTCTTTCCGGGCTCAGTCCGTCCAGCCCGTCCGATCGTCACGGTGAGGCTGACGGCCGGTGCGCATCGGGGACAGCGGCGCGTCGACCAGCAGGATCCGATCCCGCTCCCGAACGAACACGTCGGCATCCCCGAGCAGATCGTCCTGGCCCTGAACGAGGTTCGTCTCGACCCGGGCCCAGGACTCCCAGTCCGGGATCGTCCACAGCAGCAGGCACTCGTCCCGATTGCGCAGCGCCGTGCACCAGGCGCCGGTCAGCCGCCAGCCCGTTTGCCGCTCGGCGTCCTTGGCGGCGAGCATCGCCGAGTCGAGGAATGGCCAGGCCGTGCCGGGCCCGACCTGGACGATCTCGTGCGCGTACAGCTCGCCACCGATCGTTTCCGCGCAGAGCTCCTCGATGGTGGCGGTGTCGGGGTGCGGGACGAGGAGCCGGTCGTACCCGCCGGACCGCAGATCCGCGGCGGTGGCCCACCACTTCTCCAGGGCGGGGTCCTGAAGGATGCTGTTGCCGAACTCCAGCCGGAACGACCGGCTGAGGCCGTCGAAGCCGTCCTCCTCCCACAGGTTCACCACCTGGGGCCAGGGGCCGGTGCTGCCGACGACGCCCCACACGCCGTAGCAGAGCTGGTGCCGTTGCTCCTGGGCGATCGGACTCCAGTTCGCCGTCATGTGATGCATGTAGCGAGCGCGGTTCTGCTTGGTGATGTCGATGAACTCATGGATGTAGACCTTGCGGTTCACGTGCTGCTCCTCGATCGGGCCCCCGACGGGCGGTCACTGGCTTGATTCTTTATATAATTTACACAGCCAGATAGGAACGCCTATCGTAACGGCAGGTCCGACGAGAGGCGGTACGGCCCGTGTCCGAAAAGCTCACCGAGCCTGAGCTCCTGTGGGAGCTCAGCGCTGAGGGCGTCACGCAGTTGACGCTCAACCGGCCCCAGGCCGGTAACTCGATCTCTGCGGCATTGCGTGAGGAACTCATCAGCAGGCTGGGCGAGGCCAGCGCCGATCCGCGGGTGCGGGTGGTGGTGCTCACCGCGACGGGTGCCCGGCATTTCTGCACCGGCGCCGACCTCGCGGGTTCCGGTGTCTCCGCCGGGGCGCGGCCCGAGGGCATGCCCGACCGCGTCGCCGGTTCGGTCTCCCGCGCGATCGCCGGTGGGGCGCAGCGCCTGGTCTCTGCCGTGCTTGACTGTGAGAAGCCGGTGATCGCCGCCGTCAACGGCACGGCGGCGGGTATCGGGTGTCATCTGGCCTACGCCTGCGATCTGATTCTGGCCGCGGACTCCGCCAAATTCATCGAGGTGTTCGTCCGTCGCGGCCTGGTCGTTGACGGGGCAGGTGCCTACCTGCTGGCCCGCCTGATCGGGCCGCAGCGCGCCAAGGAGCTCGTGTTCTTCGGTGACGACCTGTCCGCGGTGAGTGCCGAGCGTCTCGGCCTGGTGAACCAGGTGGTGCCTGCCTCCAAACTCGCTGAGGCCACGGCCGACTGGGCGGAGCGGCTCGCCGCCGGCCCGACGGTCGCGCTCGGTCTGAGCAAGCGCCTGATCAACCGGGCACTGGACGGAGATCGCGCGACGAGCCTGGCTGAGGAGGCCATGGCCGCGGAGATCAACATGTCGAGCGAGGACGGTCAGGAAGGTCTCCGCGCGTTCGTCGAGCGACGTGCTCCGCAGTTCCACGGCTGGTAGCCCCGAGACTCTGTTGCGAAGTCACCTGCCTTCACATTGTTCTTGGGAGCTTTCGTGGATCTGCGACTTACCGAACCCGAACTGGCCTTTCGCGATCGGCTTCGGTCCTGGCTGGCCGAGACATTGCCCCAGCTGCCGACTAGGCCGGACCGCGACGACTGGCCCGCGCGACGGCGGTACGACACCGCCTGGCAACGCCTGCTGTTCGAGGCGGGATATGCCGGCGTGGATTGGCCGGCCGAGCACGGGGGACTAGGGGCCACCCCCACCGAACAGCTGATCTTCCTGGAGGAGACCGCGCGGGCACGGGCGCCCTACGTCGGCGCGAACTTCGTCGGCCTGCTGCACGCGGGTCCCACCTTGATCGTCGAGGGCAGCGAGGCCCAGCGCGGCCGGCATCTGGCGGGCATCCTGCGGGGTGATCAGGTGTGGTGCCAGGGTTTCTCCGAGCCGGATGCGGGCTCTGACCTCGCCGCACTGCGGACGACGGCTGTCCGGGACGGTGACACGTATGTCGTCAACGGCCGCAAGATCTGGACCTCGCACGCCGAGGTGTCCGACTACTGCGAACTGCTCGTACGGACCGACCCGGACGCGCCCCGCCATGCGGGCATCAGCTGGCTGATCTTGCCGATGGACACCCCCGGGGTCAAGGTCCACCCTTTGCGTACGGCCGTGGGGAGCAGCGAATTCAGCGAACTGGTCCTTGACGACGTTCGCGTCCCGGCCGAGAACCTGGTGGGAGCCGAGAACGACGGCTGGCGGGTGGCGATGGTGACTTTCTCCTTCGAACGGGGAACGGCGTTCATCGGTGATGTGATCGAGTCCCGCAACATCCTCGCCGAGACCGCGGCGATCGCCCGGGCGACGCCCACACCCGGTGGTGGCACTCTCTGGGACGATCCGGCGCTACGACGTGACATCGGCCGGCTGGCCGCCGAGGTCAGCGGGCTGTGGTCACTGATCCGTAAGAATGTGTCCGAGGCGTCTGCTGGCATGGTGCCCGTCCAAGGCGCGTCGGTGTTCAAGTTGCGCTTCACCGAGAACCGTCAGCGGATCGGCGATGTGGCCGCCCATGTGCTGGGCCGAACCTCCCTCGCGATGACCGATCTGCCCGGCGTGGCCAACGCGCGCATCGTCGAAGACCGGGTCAACACCTTGGCCTTCACCATCGCGGCAGGTACCTCGCAGATCCAGAAGAACATCCTCGCCGAACGTGTCCTCGGCCTGCCGAAGGAGCCCCGATGGACCTCACGCTGAACACCGACCAGCGGGACCTTCGCTCGGGTCTGCGCGCCTACCTGGCCGACGCATGGGACGCTGACCGGTTGCGCGCCGCCGCGGCGGCGCCGGGCTTCGACCGCGACAGCTGGAGGGCGATCGCCGAACTCGGCGTGTTCTCTCTGACCCTGCCCGGTGACCGGGGCGGCATGGATCTGGGGCTGGCCGACGCCGTGATCGTGTTCGAGGAACTCGGCAGGACCCTGGTCCCCGGGCCGCTTGTCGCGACCTTCCTCGCCGCCGCGCTCGTGCCCGGCGCCGCCGAGGGCCAGACCGTGGTCACCTGCCTGGACAGAAGGGACCCCTATCTCGTCATCGAGCATCCACATGCGGCTGACCAGGTCGTGACCGCCGACGATGAGGGCCTGTTCGTCCAGCCGGTGAGCGCGCTGTCCGTCGAACCCGCGGCCATGCCCCTGGACCCGCTGACTCCTGTTGGATCGGTACCACGTCACGCTGAACGCGGTCGGCGGATCGGCACCGCCGCTGACGCGGACCGGTGGCGGCGAACCGGCGCCATCCTCACCGCGGCTCTCCAGGTGGGGATCGGCCAGTGCGCGTTGGACCTGGCCGTCCGTTACGCCAAAGAACGGGTGCAGTTCGCCCGGCCCATCGGCTCCTTCCAGGCGGTCAAGCACCTGCTGGCCGACGCCCTCGTCCGCGTCGACCTGGCCCGGGCCGCGGTGCTGGTCGCCGCGCTCACCGCCGACGACCCGATCTCCGGCGACCCGGACGAGGCCGCCGCCACAGCGAAACTCCTGGCGGACGACGCCGCCACCACCAATGCTCGAACCGGAGTCCAGGTGCACGGCGGCATGGGGTTCACCTGGGAGGTCCTCGCTCACCTGTACGTCAAGCGTGCCTGGGTCCTTGAGACCGCCTTCGGCACTGCGGACCAGTACGCCGAGCACCTCGCCGCGACGCTCTGACCTCATCACGTGACTCAAGGAGCCCCATGAAGCGCCTGGCGCGAACCGATGGCCTGACCGACACCCAGCGCGAGATCCTCGCGGCGGTCACCGCCTTCACCGAACGCGAGATTCTGCCCGTCGCCACCGAACTGGAACACCGCGACGAATACCCGGCTGACATCGTCGAGGGACTGAAAAAACTCGGCGTCTTCGGGCTGATGATTCCGGAAGAGTACGGAGGACTGGGCGAATCCCTGCTCACCTACGCCCTGGCCGTCGAGGAACTGTCCCGCGGTTGGATGAGCGTGTCAGGCATCATCAACACCCATTTCATCGTCGCGCACCTCGTCCTACGGCACGGCACCGACGTCCAGCGCCAGGCGTACCTGCCCCGCATGGCTACCGGTGACCTGCGCGGCGCGTTCTCCATGTCCGAGCCCGGGTGCGGGTCGGACGTATCGGCCATCCGGACCCGCGCCCGCCGCGACGGCGATTCCTTCGTCATCGACGGCCAGAAGATGTGGCTGACCAATGGCGGGTCGGCCAACCTCGTGGCGGTCCTGTGCAAGACCGACGACGGCGCGGACTCCGTCTACCGCAACATGACGACCTTCCTCATCGAGAAGGAACCCGGCTTCGGTGAGGTCGCGCCCGGCCTGACGATCCCGGGGAAGATCGAGAAGATGGGTTACAAAGGCGTCGACACCACCGAGATGCTGCTCGACTCCTTCCGGCTGCCCGCCGACAGCATCCTGGGCGGGACCACCGGCCGCGGTTTCTATCAGATGATGGACGGTGTCGAAGTCGGTCGCGTCAACGTTGCCGCTCGCGCCTGCGGAGTGGGCCGACGGGCCTTCGAACTGGCCATCTCCTATGCCCAGCAGCGGGAGGCCTTCGGCGTCCCGATCGCCGAGCACCAGGGAATCCAGTTCCGGCTCGCTGACATGGCCACCAAGATCGAAGCAGCGCACCAGATGGTCGTCATGGCCGCGCGGCGTAAGGACTCCGGTGAACGTAACGACCTCGAGGCCGGGATGGCCAAATACCTTGCCGGCGAGTACTGCAAAGAGATCGTTGAAGACGCCTTCCGCATCCACGGCGGTTACGGCTACTCCAAGGAGTTCGAGATCGAGCGTCTGTACCGCGAAGCCCCGATGCTCCTCATCGGTGAGGGTACCGCCGAGATCCAGAAGATGATCATTAGTCGTCGGCTGCTTGAGAGCTACCGTCTCTAAAGGGGGTTACCGGGTCAGTCCCGAGCAGCACCAGAAACCTGGTTTCGCACTCACAGGACCGTCATCGTAGCCGCCAGGATATGCGCTGACCGGAGGCGAACATCTCCTGCCCGGCTGCGAGCGCCGCCTCGTCGGTGCCGAGCTGGATCAGGGTCTTGGCCACCTCGAGCGCCTGCCGGTAGCCCAACTCCTGGGCGTACCAGACGGCCCGTACTGTGGCCTGGACAGCCGTCGCGGGCTGCGAGGCGATCAGCTCAGCGACATGTCCCGCAGCCTCGGTCAGCCGGTCGCCCGGCACCACCTCTTGAACCAGTCCCACCTGGTGGGCGCGGTGCGCGCCCATCCTTTCGTGGGCGCCCATCAGTGACATCCGCAGTACCTCCCCGATAGGCATCCGCTGCAGCATGGCCATCGGCTCGAAGACCGCAGCCATGCCATAGGTGGTGTGCGGATCGAAGAACGTGGCGTGCTCGGCGGCGATGATGATGTCGGCCTCGCCGAGCAGGTAGAACGCGCCGCCGCAGGCCATTCCATTGACCGCCGCGATGATCGGCTTCCAGAGTTGCCCAGCTGTCTTGGGGGAGAGCCAGTCGCCGGGATCGTTCATGTGCAGCGGCGTCGCGCCGCGCTGACCGATGTCCCGTGGCCGATCGGGGTCGCCGATGGCTGCTGCGTCGCGGTCCACGCCGGTACAGAACGCCTTGTCGCCCGCACCGGTCAGCACCACGGCACGGACCTCGTCGTTGTCGCGCAGCCCGCGCCAGCACTCATGCAGCTCACGCATCATGACCATGTCGAAGGCGTTGAGCACCTCGGGCCGGTCCAAGGTCACCCAGGCCACGCCCTCGCGCTCCTCGTACCGGAGTGTGGTGAAGTCGGGCATGGTTCAGCTCGTCACAATTCGCTCGACGACCAGTGGAAGTTTGGCCAGGCCGCATCGTTGCCCGGGTTTGCGCGCCGGTCCTTGACCAGGTCGCTGAGCACTGTCATCAGCGTCGGCGGGGGTGCGTCGGTGGACCGAAACGCCGTGTCTCCAGCCATCGGATTGTCCTTTCGGGCGGGACGTCCGTGCGCCCGCGCCCTGCGCGCCGGACGTTCGTGACGTGGGCACACGGTAAAGCAATCTGAACCCGTGTTCAATAGATTGAAGATTCATTCGATGATCACCGCGTCGATCGGGGCGTCGGGCGCGATGACCGTCAGCCGGCCTGTGGAGCCGAGATGGATGGAGACGACGTTCCAGCGGATCGGCAGTGCCATCGGGATGATCCGTCCCGGTACGTCCCCGCCAAACGCTCAGGCTGACACGACGAAGGCATCCTGCAGCAGTGCGTGGAACTCGCTTTTCGACATGGGCTCGTGCGCGTCCTCGAGCTCAGCGGTCTGATAGGCGCTGATCAGGCCGGAGAACATCCGGGCGAGAGCGAGCGGGGGCCCAGCGCGCAGCTCGCCTGTCCGCTGGCCACGTTCGAACAGGTCGGCCTGCAGGCGTTGCGATTGCTGGAAGTTCTCCACCAGGCGCGGGTCGCCAGAGGGTTCGGCAAGCGGCGGAGCTATGGCGCCGCCGCGCAGCACCAGCCGGCCGAAGTGCGGGTGGAGACGAAAGAAGCCGACCTGCCAGTCGGCAAGCTCCAGCAGCTGTTGCCGGGGCGGTTGCTCGGAGGAGAGGATGCGCCGCATCTGCGGGAGGAATTCGGCGCCACGGCGGTGGAAGATGTCGCGGTAGATGTCGTCCTTGCTGTCGAAGAAGCTGTAGACCGAGCCGACGGAGTACTCGGCCAGCTCGGCGATCTCCCGTAGGGAGGCGTCGTGGAAGCCCTTTCGGGCAAAGACCTGCTCGGCGACGTCGAGGATCTGGTCCCGGCTCAACGCGCGCCGCTGTTCACGGCGCTCTGAGCGCAGATTGCGGTCGGACATCTGCTCCCTGTGCCCCCTACGAGTGATGGCGACCATGGTAGCCAACCTCGGTTCGGCGCGGCCGTAGGCACTTGTGCCGGGCCGGCGCCGCGGCTCGTAATGCGGCTGGCCCGCGTGGCGGAAGGCCGCCCGCTCTGCCCGGTAAGGGCTTGTGAGCTTACATAGCAATTGCTACGCTCCGGAAATAGTGACCGCTATGTAGGGAGCCCGGTGTACCTGATAGCGGCCTTCACTCGGCATCTGGAGGAGCCATGTCCGTGCAGCCTCGTCGTCTCATCTCCGTCGATTCCCACGTGCTCGTCCGCCCCGACGATGTCCACAAGAGGCTTCCGTCATCCGTGGCAGCCTTGTACAACGAGGCGCTTAAGGAGCAGGCCGCCGCCGCGAGCAAACTGCGCGGAGGCGTGCAGATGACGCTGGGCGACGACTTTGATCTGGAGGGAGCCCGCAGCCCCGGGTACTACGAGCCGAACGCGCGGCTCAAGGAGATGGACCGTGATGGTGTCGACGTCGAGGTGCTCTACTCCGAGCTCAGTTCGTTCCGCCACTTCCACCTGGTCAAGGACGACTGGCGGACGGTCGCGCGCGCTTTCAACGACCATCTGGCCGACTTCGCCGCGGTGAACCCCCACCGCCTGGTGGTCTCCTACCAGTTGCCCATCGTCGAGATCGACCACGCCGTGCAGGAGGTGCACCGGCTCGCTGAGGCCGGAGCCAAGTCGGTGCAGCTTCCGAACTACCCCGCCGAGCTGGGTTTCCCCGACTACCACGACCGGCAGTACGACCCGTTGTGGTCCGCGCTGGAGGAGACCGGCATCCCCATCAGCCAGCACCTCGGCCCCCGGGAGACGCTCTGG
>JAOPYO010000184.1 GCA_025964575.1 Actinomycetes bacterium | reverse complement strand
TCACCAGCGGCCTACAGCGTGGATGCCCCGTCCTTCAGGGCGGGGAGGAAACGCGGCACTGTGCTGCACGGGGCCTCCGGTTTTGTCGGTGGTGGTCGTTAGGTTGTTGGCGTGTCCCGGTATCGTCTTCGGCCTTCGCGTGCGCAGGAGGTGGTGTTGCTGGAGCACTGTGGGCATGCCCGGTTCGTGTGGTATCTGGCGGTCGAGCAGGGCGGGTATTGGCGTCCGGGGCGTGAGGCCGCGCCGGGGTTCGCGGAGCAGTGCCGTCAGCTCACGCGAGCCCGTGAGGCGTTCGAGTGGTTGCGTGGCGGGTCGGTGGTCGTGCAGCAGCAGGCGTTGAAGGACCACGCGCAGGCGATGGCGAACTTCTTTGCCGGGACGCACAGGCGGCCTAGGTGGCGGAAGGCAGGGCGGGATGAGGGATTTCGGATTGTTGCCGTCAAGGACGGTGACGTTCGGCGCCTGTCGCGCAATGTCGGCGCGGTCCGTGTGCCGAAGGTGGGGTGGGTGCGGTTCCGCTGGTCCCGCGCCGTGCCCGACGGTGTGAGGTCTTACCGGGTCACCCGGGATGCGGCCGGGTGCTGGCATGTGGGGTTCGCGGCGATCCCGGCGCCGTTCCCCGCGCCTGGGACCGGTGAGGTGGTGGGTGTGGACCGGGGTGTGGCTGTGTCGGCGGCGTTGTCGACCGGCGAGCTGCTGACGGTGCCTGGGCTTACCGGAGGGGAACGTCTGCGGTTGTTGCGGTTGCAGCGGCGTCTGGCCAGGGCCGAGCGCGGATCGAACCGGCGCAAACGCGTCAGGGCCGCTGTCGCGAAGCTGAAGGCCCGTGAGGGCGACCGGCGCAAGGATTGGGTCGAGAAGACCAGCACCGATCTGGCCCGCCGCTTCGACGTCATCCACATCGAAGACCTGAACGTGCGCGCCATGACCCGGTCCGCGAAGGGCACCGCCCGGGCGCACGGAAGAAACCTCGCGCAGAAAGCCGGGCTGAATCGGGGCATCCTCGCCAGCGGTTGGGGCCGGCTCGCCCAAAGGCTGGAGGACAAGGCGCCCGGACGGGTCGTCAAGATCAACCCCGCGTACACCTCTCAGCGTTGCTCGGCGTGCGGGATCGTGGATCGGGAGGCGCGCGAGAGCCAAGCCGTCTTCCGCTGCCGATCCTGCGGACACACCGACAACGCTGATGTGAACGCGGCAAAGAACATCGCGGCAGGGCATGCCGTGACTGCGCGGGGAGGCTTGCCGTTGGGTGGGCCCGCGAACCGTGAACCTCAACTCATCACCGCCTAACAGGGGCTCAATGGGTTGGAATCCCCCGCCTTCAGGCGGGGGAGGATGTCATGAGTGACCGTCGGCGTACGGAGGGCTGGGTCAGCGTTTCTTGCGGTGCTTTCGGGTCGCGGGTGGACGTGATCGGAGGTCGGGAAGGGTCCACGGGGCTTGGCCGTGGCGGAGGTGGCCGGCCAGGAGAAGGGCGATCTCCTTGGGCTTGAGGTCGGCGGCGTTGATGGTGGCCGGGGTGAGGTCGATTTCTTCCCACTGGCCTGCGCCTCTGGTGGGGGCAGCCGATTTCGGGTCATGCGTGCCGGGCAGGTTCGGGGTGGTGATCCGGACGACGAAGGCGTACTCGTCCTGGGGCCCGGTTCGCGCGATGTGAATGAGCCGGCCGATGGTCACATCGGTTTTCAGCCGGTGGTGAAGGGCTCGTCGCAGGGCGTCCTCGTGGCCTGTGCCGGACTCGTCGACATCGGTGCCGGGCAGGACGTGGTGCACGGAGCCGTCCGGACGTTCCTGCCTCAAGGTGAGTAGGCGTCCGTGAGGGGTGATGAGGATGGCGCTCACCCGGTCAGCCACGTGACCTCCCTTCGTGATCGTGCCGGTTCCGGAAACGCGCCGGGGGTCCCAGCGCTTGCTGTGGCGAGGGTCGGTAGGGGGTTATTGGTCGGATGCGAGTTCGCGGACGACGTGGGCGAATCCTTGCACGAGCGGCGTGTCCACGTTGTCGGGCCAGGCGAGGGCGACCTGTAGTGGGTCGACATCAGTGAGAGGGACCCAGGACAGGTCAGGGCGGGCGTAGTACTGGGCCATGCTCGAGGGCGCGAAGCAGATGGCGGCGCCCTCGGCCACCTGCTCGAGCATTTCTTCGACGTCGTTGACTTCCATGACCGTGATGCCGCCGCGGCCGGCGAGCGGGTGACCGGACGGCAGGCCGACGACTCTCGGCTCGGTGTGCACGACCTCGGCGTGCAGACCGGTGAGGTCGGCCGGCAGCCAGACGAACTTCTTCGGCCCGGCCGCGCTCACCCGCGCGGTGCTGCCGCACATGCGCCGGCAGGGCTCGGGTGCCATCGTGCAGATGACCAGTATGGGCGGCCGATTCTCCTTCGCCGGTGTCTCCGCCTACTCGGCGACCAAGTTCGCGTTGGAGGGACTCTCGGAGGCGCTCGCGGCCGAGGTCGCCCCGTTCGGGATCAAGGTGCTGATCGTCGAACCGGGGGCGTTCCGGACGAGTTTCGCCGGTAGCGGTGCCCTCCTGCAATCCGCGGCCATTCCCGCGTATGCGGACACTGTCGGCCCGGTCCGCGCCACGCTGCCGAGCACCGACGGGAAGCAGCCCGGTGACCCCGCGAAGGCAGCCGCGACCATCCTCGCCGCACTCGACGCGGAGAAGACCCCGCTGCGCCTGCCGCTGGGCAACGACGCCGCCGACGCGATCTCCACCCACCTCGACAACGCCCGCGCGGAGTTCCGCGCTTGGGAATCCGTCGCCCGCAGCACCGACTTCGACGATTGAGATATCTCAGCGATACTCCGCCAGCCGGGGACGGATCCCGGCGAGGACGAGGCCGGCGATCAGGATGACGCTGAGGGGCGGGAGCAGGGTCCAGCCGGTCAGGGCCTGCTCCCCGTCGTGGATCGCGCTGTCAAAGGCGCCCTGGTTGATGGTGATGAGCAACTGCAGAGACGCGTCGTACCGCGAGAAGTCGCCGTTGGAGTCGCCGGGGGTGAGGCCGGTGTTGAAGGCGACCGTGGCCCGGAGGTTCTGGCCCTTCGCCAGCGTGCGCAACCGCCGGTCGTCGAGCTGGTAGGTCCGGTAGCGGGACAGGGTCTGCTCGGCGGCGGCACGTTCCCCAGGAAGGGTGATGTTGCGGAACTCCCGGCCGAGGAACCCACTGAAACGCACGTCGTGGCCGTCCACGCGTACGGCGATGATCGCCGCGGCCAGATCACCGTCGTAGGTGCCCAGGGAGACACCCGGAAGGTTCGCGAGCTGCTGCGACTTGGCCAGGAAGGACCGCTCGTACTGGGCTCTCCGCTCGGGATCGACCAGGAAGCGGCTCTCGTCGGCGTTGGCGTCGTAGCTGATCGCGCGAGCCTGGGCCAGGGCGAGGATCGAGTCGAAGGCGTCCTTCTTGGCCACCTTCAGATGGCCGGACTCGGCGGTGAGCGTGCCGACCGAGGCGATGAGCAGTGCGGCCGTGCCCGCCATGGCGAGGGCGAGAGCGGGGCTGGAACGCCGCCTGAACCGTCGGATGAGGAACACCTGCATCCCGATCAGTGTCCCGAGCAGGCTCAGGCCGGCGGCGACCAGCCCCCAGCGGGCGATGTCGAGGCCGGAGTGCTGCATCTCGTAAGAGCGCCCGAGAGTGGCGGAGTTGGCGTCGGTGAGCCGGCTGACCGAGGGGAACACCTGGTACCTGAGCTGGTCGGTGGCCTGACGATAGAGCACGACGACCTCGGCGGGAGGCCTTCCGGCCGGGTGGTGGGCCCGTTCGTCCAGCAGGACCGTCTGGGCGGCCAGTCCCTCATAGCGGCCGAACGCGTCGAGGACGGATTTCAGCGCGCGTTGGGCTCCGGCATCTCCGCCGGCCGCCGCCGCGGCCTGCTGCAGATCCTGGTCGGCCTGGGTACGGCGGTTCTCGTACAGGTCCAGGGCCTGTGTGTGGCCGATGCCCAGCCCCTGTTCGTCGCCGACGAGCAGGACGTTGGCGAGCTGGGCGTCCATGTCGCTGACCGCGAAGTACAGGTCCTGGGTCGCCACGACCTGCGGGGCGGCGCGGTGCCCGATCTGGCGCAGGCCACCGCGAAGAACGGACACGGCGATCGCGATGACGATCCCGACGACGACCGCCAGCACGATCGCACCGGTCGCGAAGGCCCGGAGACGCGCCGGGGTGGTCGACGGGGTGAGCCTGCGGGGGGTACGGGTGGGGGCTGAGGCGAGCGGGGTCACCGCTCCGCGCTCCTTCCGAGTGTGATGGTCGTCCAGACACCGAGGTGGATGCAGTCGCCGTCGTGCAGGTGCACGGGCCTGTTGGCCTCGACAGGGCCGGGATCGTCGTTGAGGGTGACGCCGTTGGTCGAGCCCGGGTCGATGAGATCCCAGCCGTCCGCGCGGGCGACCAGGACGGCGTGCAGATGGGAGACGCCGGGGTCGCAGGGCGGCCCGCAGAGGTCGATCTCGGGGGTCAGCCCGCGGGAGGTGCTGCGCCGCCCGATCTGGATCCGGTCGCCGGTCAACGGGATGTGCCGAAGAGGGCAGTACGGCGGGAACGGCACGGTGGTCCCGTTCTCGGCGGCGAGGGTCTCGAAGTAGGCCCGGTCCGCGATCACTTCGGCGGTCCAGAGGGTGGGTCTCGGGACCGCCTCGGGGCTCTGCCCCGAGGAGCGGCGGAAGGTGGGCAGCGTCAGGTCCAGGCCCGTGGGCATCAGGGAAGAGGTCTGCATGGTCGTCTTCCTGTCTCAGACGAGGGTGATGGGCCGTACGGCGTTGGCCTGGTCGACCAGCGCGATGCGCTCGGTGGGATCGCGGGCGAGCCGGGCCAGGGCCCGATAGGTCTGCTCCAGCCCGGCCCGTAGTGCGGACTCGACCAGCGGGATCCCGAGCACGTGGTCGCCCGCCATCGCACGGTGACCGGCGCTGACCCAGTCCAGCGCGGCTCCCAGCACCTCGATGGTGAGTCGCTCGCGCCGCTCGCCGTCGATCCCATGGCCTGAGATCAGAGCCTCGAGCCGGACTCCCGCGCCGATCAGGCCCTCCCGGCGGACGTCCGGCCCGTGGATCAGCGCCCACAGGGCGGCCAACTGTGCGTCGGTGTGGTGGCTGGAGGTGGCGGGCACCAGGTCGAGCGCCGTCACGGCCCCGGCCCGGTCGCCGCCGGCCAGACGTACCCGGGCCAGCCCGAACGCGGCGCTGAAGTGGGTCTGATCCGTGCGCCACACCGTCTCGTAGTGGCGGGCCGCCGTGGCGGGGTCGTTCCCGAGCTCGGCGCAGAAGGCGAGGGCCAGCTTGGGGGCGGCCTCTCCCGGCAGCAGGCTGTACAGCTCGTCGAAGGAGCCGACGGCGTCGAGTGGCCAGCCGCCGGCGAGGTCGGTGACCCCGCGGTACCACCGGGCCCGCCAGTCACCCGGCAGGTCGTTCTCGAGCTCGTCGATGATGCCGTGGGCGAGGTTCGGATAACCGCACTCGAGGTTGGCGCGGGCCAGCCGGAGCCGTACCTCGGGTGAGGACCTCGGTGCGTTGGGCAGGGTGTTGAGCAGCTGCTCCGGTGGGGTCGCGGACAGCCCGGCCAGGTAGGTCGCGGCCGGATCGGTGGCGTCCACGAGCAGAACGGGCAGCGCCGCCGCGACGTCGGCAGGGGGAGGGAGTGCCAGGGAGCCGCCCAGCCCGGCGACCCGTGTCTCAGGGCCGAAGCGCGTCGAGGGCACCGATCTGGCCTGCCCATCTGTGGCGGCCAGCACCTCGCGCAGCACGCCCGTGAGCTGGTCGGCCATCTCCTCCGCCGACCAGAACCGCAGATCCGGGTCGGGATGGGTGGCCCGCCGCAAAAGCCGGTCGTACGACTCGTACGTGGTCAGCAGCGGCACCTCGCCGGGATCGGGGAGGCTGTACCGGTGGGTGCCGGTGTACCCGTGGAACTCGAAGCTGAGCACGGCCAGGGTGCGGCCCACGGTGTAGAGGTCGGAGCCGACCGAGGGTCCCTCGTCAGCGATCTCGGGCGCCTGGTAGCCGGTCGTGCCGTAGATGGGGCCGTCCAGGTCGTCGATCCGGCGGACCCCGCCCAGGTCGATGAGCCGGAGCTGTTCTTCGGTCTGGAGCACGTTGTCGGGCTTGAAGTCGCAGTAGACCAGACCGAGGCCATGCAGATAGCCGAGGGCCCGCAGGATCTCCACTCCATAGGCGATGACCTGGGCCAGTGGCAGCGATTCACCGGTGTCACGGCGCCGTTCCAGCGCGAGGTCCTTGAGCGAGCGGCCGCCGACGTACTCCATGACGATGTAGCCGGAATCCCGGTGCTGGACGAAGTTGTGGATCCTGACGATGTTGGGGTGCTCGACGGTGGCGAGGAAGCGCCGCTCGGCGAGGGCGGCGGCCATGGCGTCGGGGTCCCCGCTGTCGAGCAGGCCCTTGAGGACCACCCAGCGGTCGCTCACGTTGCGGTCCTCGGCCAGGTAGACCCAGCCGAGCCCGCCGTGCGCGAGACAGCCGAGCACTTCGTACTGGCCGCCCACCAGATCACCTTGGGCGAGCTTGGGCGTGAAGGAGAAGCGGGCGCCGCAGGATGGGCAGAATCCTTCTGGTCTGCCGGGCCGGTCGCCTCGCCCCCGCCCGACGGGGCCGTCACAGCCGCCGCAGTAGCGCTTGGCCTCGGGCACCTGCGGATCCTGCATGATCGCGGTGGTGGGGTCCTGGTAGGGCACGGCCTGCACCTCGACCAGGCCGAGACCCAGCATGCCGCGCCGCGAGGGACCACTCGATCCGGTTCGGCCGCCGCGGCCCGAACTCGTACGACCTGAGACCGTACGACCTGAAGCCGTGACGGCCGACCGTGGCCGGGGTGCGGGCCGGCCGCGGCCGTTGGGAGAGGGCCGCGCGGCCTGGACCGGCGCGGTCCGCTCGGCCGCCATGCCGCACACATCGCAGTAGCCGCCGTCCATGCTGCCCGAGCAGTTCGGACGGGCGCATCGGGCGTTCACCGGAACACCGGCAGGTGGGCATGGGGAAGGGGATCATCGGGGTCGTTCATTCATCGCTCCGTACATCCGTGGATCGAGCCGGGCCGCGTGTTCAGCGGGCGGACGGCGGGTCCGGGATGTAGAGCAGGTAGTGCATGACGGCGAGGCCCAGAGACGTCAGCCGGTGGCCATGGCCCGCACGGCGGGGGCGGCCTGGCTCGGGGCGTTGGACGGGATCATCGACCGTGCGGTCCATGAGCGGTGCACTCGAAACGTGTGCGTTCATCGCCGACCCTGTGAGCCTGATCTGGTTTTCGATCGCGAGTGTGCGCTGTTTCTACCGTCTTGTGGAGATGTGACGGTGCTTCTTAACGCGTCCTTAACGCGCCGACCTCTGGCGTTCCGCCTCGGCGTCGCCCCGGAGAGTTTCGGGTCGGCGCGTGGTCGGGGAGCCGGGGCGGCATACGGATCGATAGGCTTTGGACCATGACGCTCACGCTCCTTCCCGCTGTTGATGTGGCCGATGGCCAGGCCGTACGCCTGGTCCAAGGTGCGGCCGGCACCGAGACCGGTTACGGGAACCCGCTGGACGCGGCCCTCGCGTGGCAGCGCGCAGGCGCGGAGTGGATCCATCTGGTCGACCTGGACGCGGCGTTCGGGCGGGGCTCCAACCGGGAACTCCTCGCCGAGGTCACCGGCAGGCTCGACGTGAAGGTGGAGCTGTCCGGCGGTATCCGCGACGACGACTCCCTCGACGCGGCCCTGTCCACCGGCTGCACGCGTGTCAACATCGGCACCGCCGCGCTGGAGAACCCCGACTGGTGCCGCAAGATCATCGAGTCCCATGGCGACAAGATCGCGGTGGGCCTGGACGTGCGCGGAACGACGCTCGCCGCCCGAGGCTGGACCCAGGAGGGCGGCGACCTGTGGGAGGTGCTGGCCCGGCTGGAAGCTGATGGCTGCCCCCGCTACGTCGTCACCGACGTCACCAAGGACGGCACCCTGCGCGGCCCCAACGTGGAACTGCTGCGCGAGGTCTGCAGCCGTACGGACAAGCCCGTCATCGCCTCCGGCGGCGTCTCCTCGCTGGAGGACCTGCGAGCGCTCGCCACGCTGGTGCCGGACGGCGTCGAGGGCGCGATCGTCGGCAAGGCCCTCTATGCCCGGGCATTCACCCTCGAAGAGGCGCTGGAATCCGTACGATGATCCGCCGTATCTCCTCGGACAGCCCCTATGAGGACGTGATCGGCTACTCCCGCGCGGTGGTGGCCGGCCCCTTCGTGCTCGTGTCCGGTTGCACCGCGACCGTCGACGGCCAGGTCCGACACGAGGGTGACGCCTACGAGCAGGCCCGCACCGCGCTGCGGATCGCGCTGGAGGCGATAGAGAAGGCCGGCGCGGCCGTCACCGATGTCGTACGGACCCGTATGTACGTCGTGGACATGGCCGACTCCGACGCGGTCGGACGGGCTCACGCGGAGGTCTTCCGCGACGTCCGGCCCGCGGCGTCGATGATCCAGGCAGCCGGTTTCATCGACCCGCGGATGCTGGTCGAGATCGAGGTCGAGGCTTACCGGGAGGGCCTGTGAATGTCGCCGTACGAATCATTCCGTGCCTGGACGTCGATGCCGGACGCGTCGTCAAGGGCGTGAACTTCCAGAACCTGAGGGACGCCGGCGACCCGGTCGAACTGGCCCGGCGCTACGACGCCGAGGGCGCCGACGAGCTCACCTTCCTCGACATCACCGCCTCCAGCGGCGACCGTTCCACGATGTACGACGTGGTCAGCCGCACCGCGGAGCAGGTGTTCATCCCGCTGACCGTCGGTGGCGGGGTGCGGTCCGTCGAGGACGTGAACCGGCTGCTGCGCGCGGGCGCCGACAAGGTCTCGATCAACACCGCGGCGATCGCCCGGCCTGAGTTCCTCAGCGAGGCTGCGCATCGGTACGGCTCGCAGTGCATCGTGCTCTCGGTCGACGCCCGCCGCGCTCCGGGGACGGAGTCCGGTTACGAGGTGACCACCCACGGCGGCCGCAAGGGCACCGGCATCGACGCCGTCGAGTGGGCCCGGCGCGGCGAGGAACTGGGCATCGGGGAGATCCTCCTCAACTCGATGGACGCCGACGGCACCAAGAGCGGGTTCGATCTGGAGATGCTCCGCCAGATACGTTCCGTGGTGAGCGTGCCGGTGATCGCCAGCGGGGGAGCGGGCGCGCTGGAGCACTTCGCCCCGGCGGTGGCCGCGGGCGCCGACGCGGTGCTGGCCGCCAGCGTCTTCCACTTCGGCGATCTCAAGATCTCTGACGTCAAAGACAGCCTGCGGGCGGCGGGTCACCCCGTCCGCTGACCTCCCCCTGAGAGGCCTGGGATGATGACCGGATGATTGCTTTTGCCACCTACGCCGGACTGCCCGATGGCGACGACGATGTTCCCGCGCTGACGGCGGCGTTGGCCACTCTCGGTATCCCCGCCGAGCCGGTCGTGTGGGACGACCCCGCCGCCCAGTGGGGGCGGTACGACCTGGTCGTGATCCGTTCGACCTGGGATTATTCGGTCCGCCGGGAGGAGTTTCTCGCCTGGGCGGATACGGTCCCACGGCTGTTCAACGGCGCCGACGTGCTGCGCTGGAACACCGACAAGCGTTATCTGCGGGAGCTGGCCGCCGCGGGCGTCCCGGTGGTGGAGACCCGGTGGGATCTGGACGAGGTTCCCGCGGACTGGGACGAGTACGTCATCAAGCCCGCGGTGTCCGCCGGCTCCGCCGACACCGCGCGCTGGCGGCAGGGCGAGGAGGAGGCCGCCCGGTCGCATCTGCTCGGCCTGCGCTCGGCCGGGCGCACCGTCATGGTGCAGCCCTACCTGTCCGCCGTCGACACCGTGGGGGAGACCGCCCTGCTGTTCTGCGATGGCGAGTTCAGCCACGCCGCCCGTAAGGCGCCCATCCTGGCGGCCGGTGCCGGTGTCCAGACGGTGGTGGACCGCGACGACGATCCCCGCGAACAGATCTTCCCGGCCGAGGCGACCCCGGCGGAACTGGCCGTCGCCCACCAGGCGCTCGCGGCCGTAAGGGAGACGCTGGGGTCCGACGACCTGCTCTACGCCCGCGTCGACCTGATCCCTGGTGCGGACGGCTCTCCTGTCCTGCTCGAACTGGAGCTGACCGAACCGTCACTGTTCTTGCGGCACGCCCCCGGAGCCGCCGACCGCTTCGCCCAGGCCATCGCCGAGCGCCGCGCGTGACGCTGTGGCGCTGCGCGGCGACTCGTACCTTCCGCAGCGTGGTTCGATGACCCGGTTCTGAGCTGGAGCACCGGGCCGACGCGCGTTGCTTTCGCCCTGACTCATCCCGAGGTCAGCGGCTGTGGCGCCCGCCGCCGGGCCGCCGCTCGTCCGGGGGCGGACCTCCTAGGGGTGGACCTCCTAGAGGCGGACCGCCCGGGGGCGGACCGCCCAGAGACTGCGCCCCCTGCTGTGGCAGGCCCTGATACCCCGGCCGCGATGCGGCCCCCGGATACTGGCTCGGTGGGTAGTACGGCGCGGCGTAGGGGGCGGGCGCCGGCGGCGCCGCGACCCGGGGTGCCGCGGCGGCGCGGGCCGCAGCGTCGAGCAGTACGCGCATGCGGCTGTGGCGGTGCCCGTATGCCAGGTAAAGCAGGATCCCGACGCCCATCCAGATCGCGAAGTAGCCCCACGTCTGGATCTTGAGGTTGAGCATCAGCCAGCCGATCGCCAGGATCGACAGCAGCGGTGTGAGCGGCACGGCCGGCACCCGGAACGGTCGGTGCAGGTCGGGCCGGTTCCGGCGGAGTGCCAGCACGCCGGCGGACACCGACAGGAACGCGAACAGCGTCCCGATCACGGTCATCTCTTCCAGCGTCAGCACGTCCAGGATCTGCGACATCAGGATCGCGGCGCCACCCGCCACCAGGGTCGCCCAACTCGGTACCCGGTACCGGCTCACCGAGGCCAGTCGCACCGGCATCAGCCCGTCCCGGGCCATGGAGAAGATCACTCGGGTGAGGCTGATCAGCACCACGAGGATGACCGTCGTGAGCCCGAGCACCGCTCCGACGTCGATGACCTTGCCCATGGAGGCGGCGCCGACGGCGCTGAATGCCACTGCCAGCGGTGGCTTGGAGGGGTCGAGGTCCTTGTACGAGATCATGCCGACCATCGTCACCGCCACCCCGACGTACAGTGCGATCGAGATCAGCAGGCTGATCACTATCCCGCGGGGCACCCGACGTGGCGCATCCTCGGTCTCCTCCGCGGTGGTGGCGAGCAGGTCGAAGCCGATGTAGGCGAAGATGATCGCGGGCGCGGCCGCGAAGACCCCCCAGATCCCGAACGCATGCGGTGAGCCCCCCATGATGGCGTCCAAGATGGTGTTCCCGTTGGTGTTCGGAACGGTCTGAGACGGCGGCGTGAACGGGGTGAGATTGCCCGGGTCGAAGAAGATCAGGCCGCCCACGATGACCAGCCCGATCACGATCAGCTTGGCGAGCACCATGAACCACAGGGTCCGCAGGCTCAGCCGCGCGCCGGTGGCCAGCAGCGCGATGAGCAAGAGCAAGATGCCCAGCGACAAGAGGTCGAAGCCCTTCTCGTTGCCGATCACTTGGCTGAGGGAGGAGGGGATCGAGACGCCGAAGTCGGTCAGGGTCTGGGTGGCGAACAGCGACCAGGCCCGCGCCACGACCGACGCGGCAAGCAGCAGTTCCAGGATCAGCGACCAGCCGATCAACCAAGCCCATATCTCGCCGAAGGCCACGTACGTGAACGAGTACGCGCTCCCGGAGATCGGGATCATCGACGACAGCTCCGCATAGGAGAGAGCGGCCAGCAGACAGACGATCCCGGCGATCACGAAGGAAAGGATCACTGCGGGCCCGGCCATGGTGGCGGCCTGCACTCCGGAGATCTTGAAGATCCCGGCGCCGATCATCACGCCGAGACCGAGAATGACCAGGTCACGGGTCTTGTAGACGAAGTGCAGGCGGTGCCGGCCGCCGTACGACTCGCCGGTCGCTTGTTCGATAGGCAGCCTCCGGAGCATATTGTTGCGCATGCACTCGTCTCCTTCGGACTGTTCTGTTGCGCCCAAAGAATGGCCGATACCTGGGTGTACGGGCAATGTGATCCAGGTTGCGAAAGATTCTTACCTTTTGTGTGCGAGTGCTGGCACCATGGTGCGGGAGGGCTTCCCGGCCCGGGTCGGGCGTCGCGCCGTAGTGCGGCACCCGCGAATCGCTCCAGCCGTGCCAGGTGCGCGTGATGCTGCTGTACACTGTGGAGTTGCGAAGGGGAGTAGCCCTGTAAATCGGTCGTCGACATGCTGGAGCCTTTCGGGGTTCCCGGTGGCCGGGTCCGCGCTCGTACCTGAGCCGGGCGGGCGAGACCTTCGATTCCTTATCGATGACGCATACGCGTGTCGTGAGGGGTCGAGGTCGTCGGCGCTCCCGCCCCGCTGTTCTCGCCCCCGCGACTCGCGGGAAGGTTTGAGGGCGCGACATGTGGCACTTCGTCTTGCTGATCGTCTGCGCGGGGGCGATTTATCTCTCGTGTGAGTGGTTCGTCAACGCGGTCGAATGGCTGGGTCGGCGGTTGAACGTCGGCCAGATGGCGGTGGGCACCATCCTGGCGGCGTTCGGGACCGCGTTGCCGGAGTCGGTGGTCACGCTGGTCGCGGTCACCACAGGCGTCACTCCTGAGGCGAAGAACATCGGTGTCGGTGCCGCGATGGGAGGACCGCTCGCGCTGGCGACCGTGGCGTATGCGGCCACCGGCCTGGCGCTGCTGGCCAAGCGCCGACAGCAGCGCCCCGTCCCCGTCCTCGCCGGGGTGGACGTGGAAACCGGCGGTACGGCGGGGGGAGAGGTGCTGGCCGGACCGGCGGACGCCGCGCGCCTGGCCAAGGACCAGCGCTGGTTCCTGGCCGTGTTCGCCGTCAAGGTCGCCCTCGGCCTGGTCGCCTTCGCGTTCAAACCATGGCTGGGCCTGCTGTTCTTCGCGACCTACGCGGTCTACTTCTGGCGGGAGATGCGCGGCGGAGACGACGGCCCGCAGGAAGAGGAGGGCGAGCTGGAGCCGTTGAAGCTCCAGCCGCGTGCTGCCACTCCGGCGACCTGGGCCGTGGTGGCACAGACCCTGGCCGCCCTGGGCGTCATCTTCTTCGCCTCGCGCCTGTTCGTGCAGCAGTTGGACGTCATCGGCCCGATGCTCGGGCTGCCCGCCGCCGTGACCGCGCTGCTGCTGTCCCCGATCGCCACCGAGCTGCCCGAGACCATGAACGCGATCATCTGGGTACGCCAGGGCAAGACCAAACTCGCCCTGGCCAACATCTCCGGCGCCATGATGATCCAGGCCACCGTGCCCAGTGGCCTGGGACTGCTGTTCACTCCATGGAAGTTCGACGCCGCGCTGATCTGGGCCGGAGCGATGACCGTGGTGGCCATCGTCTACCTGCTCGCCACGATCCGCGCCGACAAGCTCACCCCGGCCCGCCTGGCCTGGTCCGGTGCCCTGTACGTCGTGTTCGCCATCGGACTGATCCCGATCCTCACCTAGGGCTTGTGCCCTCCCTCCTATTTCGTGGCGTCCCGGGCGAGGTGGCGGCCGATGACCATGCGCTGGATCTGGTTGGTGCCCTCGAAGATCTGCATGACCTTCGCCTCGCGCATGTAGCGCTCGACCGGGTAGTCGCGGGTGTAGCCGTTGCCGCCGAGCACCTGGACCGCGTCGGTGGTGACCTTCATGGCGGCGTCGGTGGCGATCAGCTTCGCGATGGAGGCCTGCCTGCTGAACGGCAGGCCCAGGTCCTTGCGGCGGGCCGCGTCCAGATAGGTGGCCCGGGCGGATTCGACGGCCGCGGCCATGTCGGCCAGCAGGAACGACAGGCCCTGGAAGTCGATGATCCGGCTGCCGAACTGCTCACGCTCCACGGCGTAGCGGACCGCCTCGTCCAGCGCGGCCTGGGCGAGGCCGACCGCGCAGGCGGCGATGCCCAGCCGCCCGGAGTCCAGCGCGGACAGGGCGATGGAGAAGCCCTGGCCTTCCGAGCCGAGCAGCCACTCGGCCGGCACCCTGGCACCGTCGAAGTGCAGGGCGGCGGTGGTAGAGCCGGTGAGGCCCATCTTCCGTTCCGGGTGACCGGCGGTCATGCCCTGGAGCCGCCCGTCGGTGAGGAAACAGCTGATCCCCGAGGTTCCCATGTCGGCGGTGCGGGCGAACAGGACGTAGAAGTCGGCCTCGCCGCCGTGGGTGATCCAGGCCTTGCTACCGGTGATCACATAGCCGTCGCCGTCACGCACCGCCCGGGTCGCCAAAGCCCCCGCGTCCGAGCCCGCCTGCACCTCCGACAGCGCGTAGCCGCCGAGAAGCTCGCCGCCCAGCAGTTCGGGCAGCCGCTGTCTCTGCTGGTCATCGCCGAAGGCGGCCAGCGGGTAGCAGGCGAGGGTGTGCACGCTCACACCCACCGCGACGCTCGCCCAGGCGGTGGCGATCTCCTCCAGCACCTGGAGATACACCTCGTAGGGCTGGCCGCCCCCGCCGTACTCCTCGGGATAGGAGAGGCCGAGCAGCCCGGACCGGCCGAGCAGCCGGAAGATCTCGCGGGGGAAGGTGCCCGTCTCCTCGGCCGCGGCGGCCCGGGGGGCGAGTTCCGCGGCGACGATCTCCCTGGTCAGCGCGAACAGCTCCGCGGCCTCCGGTGAGGGCGGTACGCGATCAGCGGGCATTGCTCCTCCTCAGACCAGACAAAGTTAATGAACATTAACTCCTGAGCGATGGTGGGGCGCCACCCGGAGTCAGCCGGAAAGCTCTCGCTCCAGAGGAGTACGGAACCGGGGTGTGACCCGAGCGTGGCCGAGCCAGACGGTCAGCCGTTCGGTCTCGGCGCGTACGGCCGCTTCCGCGTCGCTGCCCACGTCCTCCAGCAACCTCACGACGATCTCCCCGTCGGAGCGCTGGGCCCAGCCGCCGACGATCCGGCCGTCCCACCACACCGCCGGGCCGATGTTGCCGGTCCGGTCGAACAGCGCGGGGGCATGGTCTCCGAGATACCAGGCGCGCCCGGCCCAGCCCATCGCGGTCGGATCGAGGGCGGGCAGCAGTGCCGCCCACGGCTCCGGCGCCGGCACGGGCTCGGAGTCCTCGGGAAGCACCAATCCCGTCACTCCGTCCAGATCCACCTCGGTCGGCTTGATCTCGGCGAGGGCACGCTTGACCTCTCCGGCGGTCCAGCCGGTCCACCACTTGAGATCTGCCGCCGTACCCGGCCCATAGGCGGCCAGCCACCGCCGGGCCAGCTCCACCCGCGCCTGATCGGCGGGCAGTTCGGCCATCCCGCCCGGCAGCCAGGCCTCGACGGGTGACCAGCGATACTGGCTGCTGATCCACGAGCCCACCGGACGGCCCCGGACGATCCGTCCCTCCGCCGCGAGCACCAGCAGGACCCGGCTCACGATGTTCTGCGCGCCACCGTACTTCTTGCCGCGAGCCAGCGTGATCTGGGTCTTCAGCCGGGGCTCGTCGGCGCTGAGTTGGGCCCCGGTCGCCTCGCCCCGGGCTTTCAGCGCCAGGAGCGCCGCGGCATCGGTCTCACGTAGCCATCCGGCCACATCGCCCTCGAGGCCTTCTTCGGTCAGGAACTGCTCGGTGCGAAGCCGCTCCTTCGCCGCGATCGCGAGCGTGCTCGCCGCATGGACGGCCGGAGCCAGCTCCGCCGGCACCACGAACACGGTCCGGCGCATGCCCAGCATCCGCAGCAGCGTCCGGGTCTCGTACAGCGCCTCATCGATGGCGGCGAGGTCCGGGGCGCTCATCCGGGCCGCGGCGGCGAGGTATACCGAGGCCGGATCGGTGCTGTGCAGCGCCACCAGATCACGGGCGATCTCCGTGACGTCATCGGCACGCGTGGTTCCCGCAAGCCGATGACGGACCCCGAGCCGAGCCCTCCGCTCTTCCACACTGATCAGTCGCATCGCCCGAGTTTATGCCCATTTGCTCCGGGTCGGAAAACGGCTGCTCAGCCAATCGCTTGCCCCCAGATCTCGCCCTCGATATTCTTCTCTAGTCATCACCCCTCCTCTCGTCCGGGAACACCATCCAGGGCGAGAGGAGGCGCATAGGGACGCATCCCGCACCGAGCCGCGACCTGGATCATCAGGCGTGCATCACGGCCGGGAATTCCCCTCGGGTGAGGGCAATGCCACCTTTCATGGAAAGAGGCTTCGACGTCTCTCGCCATTGTCGATGTCGCAGGTACGGATGGTCGCCCGTTGGTCCTGCGCGGAATTCACGCGGGCTCTATCGGTGTGCGCGTACATGCACAGGTGGCACTTTATCGTCCAGGAACGATCACATCGAAAGGCAGTACGGTATGGCCATGGCAGATCTAGCCGAGCGAGTATTGATCGTGGAGGCCCGCATCGGGGGATATCGCGAGTGCGTACAACGGATCGAGCACAAGGTGGAGACAAGCATGGGGAGCCAGGACTTCCTGGCGGAGAACCTGACCGAGGTCCGCAAGACCGTCACCCGGATCGAACGGACCCAGCAGGACCATGGGAAGACGCTGACCGATCACGGGAAGACACTCAACGATCACGGGCGGATGCTGGCTGATCATGGTCAGATGCTCACCGATCAAGGGCGCGTGCTCGCGGATCACGGGCGGATGCTCACGGACCAGGAGCGGATGCTCACGGATCAAGGGAAGATCCTCAACGATCACGGGCAGATGCTCACGGATCAGGGGCAGATCCTCAACGATCACGGGCGGATGCTCACGGATCAGGGGAGGATGCTCAACGGTCACGGGCGGATGCTCAACGATCAGGGACAGACGCTCGAGGACCACGGGAAGATCCTTCAGCAGATCCTGAGCAAGCTCGACAAGTGCTGAGCTCGGGCCGAGGCTGATCCGGCGGCGGCCACCTCTGTAGTCGAGGTGACCGCCGTCGGCAGCACGGTGTCCACAGCGACTTGGACGATGGGGCGGCCCCTGGGCCCGGGCCCGCGTTACGCTCGCGATGTTCGGGGAAGGACCGCTCGAGTCGAGGAAAGACCGGTGGGGAGATGACCATGCGTGCGCTTACCCTCGTACCGCTGCAGGCCGGATCGCTGGCGGTGATCGACGTCGCCGATCCGGTGGCGGGGCCCGGCGAATTGCTTGTCGAGGGGGTCGCCCTCGGTGTGTGCGGGACCGACCGAGAGATCGCCTCCGGCCAGTACGGCTGGGCGCCGCCCGGTGAAGACCGGCTGATTCTCGGTCATGAGTCGCTGGGAAGGGTTCTCGAGGCCCCAGAGGGCAGCGGCTTCGCTCCCGGCGATCTGGTCGTAGGGATCGTCCGGCGCCCTGACCCCGAGCCGTGCCCGGCCTGTGCGCGCGGTGAGTTCGACATGTGCCGCAACGGCAAGTACGTCGAACGCGGCATCAAGGAGATCCACGGGTATGGCTCGCAGCTCTGGACCGTCGAGGCCGACTACGCCGTCCGACTGGACCCCGGGCTGGGGACCGTGGGCGTCCTGCTGGAACCGACCACCGTCGTCGCCAAGGCCTGGGACCACATCGAGCGCATCGGCAACCGCGCCTGGTTCGGGCCGCAGCGGGTGCTGGTCACCGGCGCGGGTCCGATCGGCCTGCTCGCCGCGTTGCTCGGAGTGCAACGCGGGCTGGAGGTCCATGTACTGGACCGGGCCGAGTCGGGGGTCAAACCGAAGCTGGTCGAGGACCTCGGTGCGATCTACCACACGGGCACCATCCCGGACCTGGCCCGGCACGCCCTGCCGGACATCATCATCGAGGCCACCGGCGCCCCTGAGGTGGTGCTCGACGCCATGGAGAACAATGCACCCGCGGGTATCGTCTGCCTTACCGGTGTCTCCTCGGTGGGCCGTGCGGTCCCCCTCGACGTGGGCGCGGTCAACCGGGAGATCGTGCTCCAGAACGACGTGATATTCGGCTCGGTCAACGCCAACCGGCACCACTACGAACTGGGCGCGGATGCCCTGGCCAAGGCCGATCGCTCCTGGCTGGAACGGCTCATCACCCGGAGGATCCCGCTCGAGAGGGCCGCCGAGGCGTTCACCCCCGGCCACGATGATGTCAAGGTCGTGCTCGACCTCGGCTGAACCGGCTTTCAGCCGGCCCGGGAGACCTTGACGATCACGTTCTTCTTGGTGACCGACTGCACCGAGACGTTGAACCCGTCCGATGATGCCTGGCCTCCGCTAGCCGGAACCGTGACCGACTGGCCTGCGATCTTCAGAGTCACCTGGTCGCCCTCTACCCCGACCAGTTCGGCCTTGACGCCGAGGATGGAGGCATTGGCGTTCACTCCTCGGTCGAACGTCACCGTGCAGGAGTTGAGCGAGCAGTCGGTGCTGGCGCCTGCGCTGCTGCAGGCGGCGATCCCGAAGACCAGCGCCAGTGCGGGGAGCGCGGCGGCAAGGCGCCGTCTGGGGAAGGCCATGGCCCGAGTCTAGGGGTGAGCCGCCGCGGGGGCGCGGCCATGGCAGCTCTCAGTACGTGGCGGCCAGCCGGGTGCCGGCGGCGGTCCACACGGTCGGGTCCTCGGCGGTGTCGGCTCTCAGCCGCTGGAGGCGCAGCCGGGTGTCGTCGGTCAGCGGGCTGGACTGCGCGGCGATCTGCCGGACGTCGTCTTCGCAATCCCATAGGCCCTCGGTCGTATAGGACTCGGCGGTGTGCGGGGCGGTCCGGATCAGCGCCGTCAGCAGGCGTGACCGCAGATAGGCGTAGGGGGACTCGGTCCAGGTGGTCTTGAGGAGGGGCACGGCCTCGCCCGCACGGAGCCTGCCGAGGCCCTCGATCGCGCCGGCCGCGGCGCGCCAGTCCTCTTTGTCAACGGACCGGTTCAGGTCGTTCAGCAGGGTGGGGACGTCCTGCTGGGTGCCGAATCTGGACAGGATGCTGATCCCCAGATTCTCACAGCCCAGCGGCCGCGCGGCCCAGACTCTGGCGCGCGGGACGGCGAGGGCGCCGAGGTCGCGGATCGCGTGACAGACGGCACTTCCCCGTCGGCCGTGACTGGGCAGCAGCTCTTCGGCGAGATCGAGGAGGGCGGGATGGCGTCTGCGGCCCAGCTCCAGGATGGCCGCGACCGCCTCGTCGTCGGAATGGCGGGCGAGCTCGAGGAGTTCGGAGTCCGACCGGGTGGACTGGTCGGGCTCCCGGTGGTGCGAACGTCCTCCTGTCCGTCGCCGCACCGCCTCGGCGATGCGCGGATGGTGTGCCGCCCAGTCCTGGATCACTGGATTGTCCGGGTCGTTGACCAGCCAGTGCAGGTCGTCGTCCTCGCAGCGGGCGACGACGACCTCCGCCAGCCCCTCGGTGAGGGACGGCTCACCGAGATCGGTGAGCGCGTTGAGCGCCTCGTACCAGTTCTCCCCCTCGATGGCGTAGCGGCGTAGTGGCGCGGCGGCTTCGCGCCGGCTCAGCCGGATCAGATCCGCGAGGACGTCGATCGTGAGGGAGGTCCGCCACTCGTCACCGTCGATCAAGTCATCGGCATCGAACAAATGATCGACAAGTGGGTCACAGGACACTTCGAGATCCACCATCAGCCGTGCGTAGTAGAGGCTGCGTGACTCGACCTGTCGATCCCACCGCGGATCCCGGCGGACACACTCGTAGACGAGTTCACCCGCGCCCCGTACCTGCGCCGCCCGCCGGGCGGCCCGCCCCAGGCCTCGTTGCAGTTGTCCGAGCAGCGTTCCCGCTGATTGCATCACGACGTCGTCCACTCCAGCAGGATGCGCACTCGACCTCAAAACGGGCAAGTCCTTTGTCCATCCGGTTACCCGCCGGATGGTGCCCGAAGGGCGTGACCTGGTGTCTCAGGGCCCCCAGTTCCCCGCGCGGAGGACGTCCACCGCGTCCGCCTCACCGGTGAAGCGGACCTGAGCGACGTCGGTACGGCCGTGTACCCACAGCACCAGTTCGCTCACCGGGCCGTGCACCCGGGCACGCTTGGCCCCTTTGCTCACTCGGAAGGTCTGGCCGTCCGGCCGCACCAGGGTGACCTCGGCCGGGACCTTGCGCATGATGAACCGGGACGGCCGCAGCCGCCGCCACAGGAGGTCATCGACGGCGGCGGGCAGCTCGCGTGGTGTCCAGCCCGGCTGGGCACGCCGCACATCCTCGTGGTGGACGAAGTACTCGAGGGTGTTGAGCAGGGAGTCCATGCCGGGCGGAGCGTAGACCGACCAGCGCGGCGGGCCCTGCCGGACCCGCTGGACCAGCTCGGGGAAGGGAATCGTCTCCTTCGCCCGGCGGCGCACCCGCTCGGTCAGGCCGGCGAGCGGCCGGATCACGATGCCGGGGGCAGCGTCCGGCCGGTGCTCACGGACCAGGAGGTGTGCGGCGAGATCACCCGTCGTCCAGCCCGCGCACATGGTCGGCGCGTCCGGCCCCAGCCGCACCATCAGGTCACAGAGGGCCAGCCGTTCCACCCTGGCGGGGTGCGCCGGCCTTTGGGGCACAGCTGGTTCAAAGGAGTCACTCACCCCGTGATCGTAGGCAGACGTTGCCTCGGCGGGAACCCGGTGCCAGCCCTGTCGGGAATATCGGGGCTCTGCGGATGGTAGGCATGGGGGAACTGTAAAGAGCGTTTAAAGGAGGATTGCGTGGCACAAAGGGTGAAAACCCGCACCCTTCGCGCCGGACTCGGGATTCTCTGGACCGCAGTCAAGGCCGAACCGCGAGTGTTCGCACTGTCGGTGACCGCCAGCGGCCTGTATGCCGTGATGACCGTCGGCACCGCCTGGGTTCTCGGCCGGGCCACCCAGGATGTCGTGCTTCCGGCCTTCCGTGATGGCCACACCGGTGCCGGGGCCCTGACCGCCACCGCACTGGCGATCACCGGTGTGGCCCTCCTCAAGGCCCTCGGCGTCGGCGGGCGCCGCTTCTACGCGGGGGTCATGCAGTACCGGCTGCAGGCCTCCTACCGGCGCGCGGTCACCCGGCAGTACCTCAAGCTGCCCTTGGCCTGGCATCACCGTCATCCCACCGGCCAGCTGCTGTCCAACGCCAACGCCGACGTCGAGGCGGTCTGGGCGCCCATCGCACCACTGCCCATGGCGGTCGGCGTGATCTTCATGCTGGTCATCGCCGCCGTCTCGATCCTGCTCACCGACGCGATGGTCGCCATCGTCGGCTTCCTCGTCTTTCCTGCGGTCGCCCTCCTCAACGTCGTCTACCAGCGCAAGCTCTCCCCGATCGCGACCCGCGCCCAGCAACTGCGGGCGGAAGTGAGCGAGGTCGCCCACGAGAGCTTCGAGGGCGGCCTGGTGGTCAAGACCCTCGGACGGGAGGCCTCGGAGACCGAGCGGTTCGCCGTCCGCTCGCGGGAGCTGCGCGACGCGAACATCGCGGTCGGCCGGGTGCGGGGACTCTTCGACCCGCTGCTGGAGGTCCTGCCGAGCCTCGGGGTGCTGGCAGTGCTGCTGGTGGGCTCCGTCCGGCTGGAGCACGGAGCCATGACCGCAGGCGACCTCGTCCATGTGGCCTACCTGTTCACCCTGCTGGCCTGGCCGATCCGAGCGCTCGGCTGGGTGCTGGCCGAGATGCCGCGCAGCGTCGTCGGCTGGGAACGGGTTCGGGGCGTCCTGGACGCCTCCGGCTCGCTGCCGTACGGCGTGGAGTCGCTGGACGACAAGGTCCCCACCGCCCTGGAAGTGCGGGACATTCGCTTCGGCTACGGCGAGACCACGGTCCTGCACGACGTGAGCTTCTCCGTCGAACCCGGCCGTACGGTGGCGCTGGTCGGGCCCACCGGATCAGGCAAGTCCACCCTGACCGGCCTGCTCGTCCGGCTCGTCGACCCGGCCGCCGGCACAGTGCTCCTGGACGGGATCGACGCCCGTGACGTGCGCCAGGGCGGTCTCGCGGTGGCCGCCGCTCTGGTCCCCCAGCAGACCTTCCTGTTCGACGACACCGTTCGCGACAACGTGACGCTCGGTGCGGAACTCCCCGACGACGAGGTGTGGGAGGCGCTGCGGCGTGCCCAGGCCGAAGGGTTCGTCGCCGCTCTCCCGGACGGGCTCGACACCCGCGTGGGGGAGCGCGGTGCGACCCTGTCCGGCGGCCAGCGGCAGCGTCTCGCCCTGGCGCGAGCGCTGATCCGCTGGCCCCGGCTGCTCGTCCTGGACGACGCGACCTCCAGCGTCGACCCACAGGTGGAGGCACGGATCCTCCATGGGCTGCGCGACGCCCAATCGCGCGACGGCGGGGCCACCGTGGTGGTCGTGGCCTACCGCAAGGCCACGATCGCGCTGGCCGACGAGGTCGTCTACGTCGAACACGGCCGGGTCCTCGACCGCGGCCCGCATCACGAGCTGGTGGAGCGGTCCGAGGGTTATCGCAACCTGGTCAACGCCTACGAGCGGGCGGAGGCCGAGCGGGCGGAGGCCGAGCGGGCCGCCGCCGATACCGGCTTCGACTCCCCGGCGATCGACTCAACCGAAGGGGCGGTCGCATGACCACGCTCACTCCAGAAATCGACAAGGTGCTCAACAAGGGACTCGACGAGGCCGCCCGCACCGAGCCCGCGCTCGGCACGCTGCGCCGCGGGCTGCGGCTGACCCCAGAGTTCCGCACCGGTCTGCCGGGCACGCTCGCGCTGGCCCTGGCGGCCACCGCCGGCCGGGTCGTCGTGCCCGTGGCGGTGCAGCAGACGATCGACCGGGGACTGACCGTCCCCGGAGGGCCCGACCTGGGCTTCGTCCGCAACGCCGTGCTGGTCTGCGCGGTGATCGTGCTGGCCACCGCCGCGTGCGCGTATGCCATGAACGTCCGCCTGTACAAGAGCACCGAGTCGGGGCTGGCGGCGCTGCGGATCAAGGCGTTCCGGCACGTCCATGACCTGTCCATGCTCACCCAGAGCGGCGAGCGGCGCGGCGCCCTGGTCTCCCGGGTGACCAGTGACGTGGATCAGATCAGCCAGTTCATGCAGTGGGGCGGGCTGATGGTCATCGTGTCTCTCGGCCAGCTGGTGGTGGCCAGCATCCTCATGCTCGTCTATTCGTGGCCGCTGGCCCTGCTGGTCTGGGTGTCGTTCGTGCCGCTGGCCCTCGCCCTGCGCCGATTCCAACGGCTGGTCTCCACCGCCTACATGGGCGTACGGGAGCGTGTCGGTGACCTGCTGGCCGCCGTCAGTGAGTCGGTCGTCGGTGCCTCGGTCATCCGCGCGTACGGCGCCGAGGCCCGCACCGCCCGCCGGGTCGACGAGGCCGTCGAACACCACCGCAGAGCTCAGACCCGGGCCCAGGCCCTGGTCGCCCTTACCTTCCCCACCAGTGAGCTGGTCGCCGCGATCGCCACCGCGGGCGTGGTCGTGGTTGGCACGTTGCTCGGCATCGGCGGTCATCTGACCGCTGGTGAGCTGATCGCCTTCCTCTTCCTGGTCACCCTCTTCGTGAGCCCCATGCAGACCGCCACCGAGGTGCTCAACGACGCGCAGAACGCGATCGCGGGCTGGCGCCGGGTGCTCGGCGTTCTCGATACCGAGCCCGACGTCGCGGACCCGGGGGACGACGGTGTCGAGCTGCCCCGCGGCCCGATCGAGATCACCTTCGAGGACGTCGGCTTCGCCTATCCCGGTGGGCCGCCGGTGCTGCACGGGGTGACGGCCGATATCGCGCCGGGCAGCCGGATCGCCGTCGTCGGCGAGACCGGATCCGGCAAGACGACCTTCGCCAAGCTGCTGACCCGGCTCATGGATCCGGTCTCGGGACGGGTGCTCGTCGACGGGATGCCGCTCGACCGGATCCGGTTCTCCTCGCTGCGGGAGCGGATCGTGATGGTCCCGCAGGACGGGTTCCTCTTCGACGTCTCACTGGCCGACAACATCCGCTATGGCAGGCCGACCGCCACCGACGAGGACCTCCTGCTGGCCTTCACCGAGCTGGGGCTGGCGGACTGGCTCGAGGGGCTGCCGCGCGGGCTCGAGACCCCGGTCGGGCAGCGCGGAGAGTCTCTCTCAGCCGGCGAACGGCAGCTCGTCGCGCTGGCCCGCGCCTACATCGCCGATCCGGACCTGCTGGTCCTCGACGAGGCGACCTCGGCCGTCGACCCGGCCACGGAGGTCCGCATCCAGCGTGCGCTGGAGGGGGTCACCCGCGGGCGTACGGCGATCTCGATCGCGCACCGGCTCTCGACCGCCGAGTCCGCCGACGAGGTGATCGTCTTCGACCGGGGGCGGATCGTCCAGCGGGGGCCGCACGCGGACCTCGTCGCCAGGCCCGGGATCTACTCCGACCTGTATATGTCGTGGTCCGCCCAGAGGCGTATCTGAAGGCCGTCATTCCGTAACGGTCACTGGCGAAAAGAGGGTCCGCCGGGTTTGTCGTGACGGATGCGGCAGCACGGCCCGCCCTTGCTCATCGGAGGCTTCGCGATCTGCTCCACATCGCTTATTCCACAAGGGCTGAGGCCTCCATTCGTTGTGCTACCGGTGATACGGTGGAGTCATCGGTTGCAGTCGTGGTTCTCGATCGTTTGTCTCAGACGCCCGCGGACTGATGGCAGCGGGCGTTTTGGCTGTTCCGGGACCGTACC
>JAOPYO010000180.1 GCA_025964575.1 Actinomycetes bacterium | reverse complement strand
AGCGTCTGGGTGCGCGCCCCCCATGCCGCCGGCAGCTGCAGGACGATCCGGCTGGCGCTCTGCGCCGAGCCGAGGTCGACCTGGACCCACTGCGGGAAGGCATTGTTGGCGCTTTCCCAGTAGGTGTTCTGGTCGCTGTCGGTGACGTTGCTGGAGGTGTAGACACCGGTGTGGCTGGACTCGCTGGTGGGCGAGCCGGCCGCGAGGTTGGTGGACGTGCCGCCCCCGCCGGTCCCTGCCGAGGCGAACGTGAGGTGGTTGATGTTCCAGCCGCCGTTGTCCTGATTCAGCGTCAGGACCTGCTGGCCGGCCGGGAGTGTGACACTGGCCGTGACCGTGGTCCAGGTCTGCCAGCCGCCGGTCGAGGGGATGTTGACCGCCCCGCTCAGGTTCGTTCCCGATGCGTTGGACAGGTGCAGCGCGCCGGTCACGGCGGAGGGTGCCGCGACCCGCAGGGTCACCGTGTAGGTACCAGCCGAGGCCGCGTTCACGGTATAGCGGAACCACTGCCCGCTGCCGGTCCAGCCGAGGTTGTGGCCGCCGCCGGTGTCCGAGGTCGTCTCCAGGTCGACGCCGTCGGAGCGGTAGCTGTTGGCGCTCCCGTTGACCGAGGTGACGTTGTAGGCGACGCCTTGGCCCCCGGTGTCGTAGTTCTCCGCCTGTACGGTACCCGGTACCGCGGCGGCGGTGCCGCCGTACGGCCCCCCGGGCGTGGAATTCTGCCAGCTGTTGTTGTTCACCGTCGCGGTGAAGCCGCTGGAGTTGTTGATGAACGCGGAGGCCCCGGTGCGCAGTCCGGTGAGGCTGTTGCCGGTGATCGTGGCGGACCCGCTGGGCGCCGGGTAGAACGGCGGCGCGACCACGATCCCATTGCGCCCGGGAGAGGTGATCGTGTTGTTCTGCAGCAGCGTGTTCGTCGACGTGGAGAAGCCGACCGCGTCGTAGAGGGAGTTGGCCACGGTGTTGCCCGTCACGGTGACGTTGGTGACTGTTCCGGTGTTCTGGCCGTCGCCGCCGTTACCGACGTGCAGCGCGGGCTGGCCCTGGCTGTAGGCGTTGCCGCCGGACCTGGCGACGACGTTGTCCGACACCGTCGCGGACAGCAGGTCGTTGCCGTTGACGCCGAACCGGCCGGCGCCGAGGCCGATGTACCGCGCGGTGTCACTGATGTAGTTGCCGCTGACGAGGTGGCCGCTGCCGCCGTAGATCCCCATGCCCTTGCCGCCCCACGGCGCGATCGCGGTGTTGTGGGTCATCGTGACGTTGGACATCGGGGTGTAGTAGGTCGTCGTACTGCCGTTGGTGTTGTAGTTGACCGAGTTGATCGCCATCGCGTCGTCACCGGTGCCGCGCACGAAGTTGTTGGTCGCCGTCAGGTGGTCCCCGGTGGTCCCGTTGAGCGAGACGTTGTTCAGGTTGATCCCGTCGGCCCAGATCGAGGTCAGGCGGCTGTTCTGCACGGTTCCGCCGCTGCCGGAGGCCCAGAAGCCGGACATGGTGTGCTGGCTCCAGACGCCGTTGGCCATCCAGTTAGTGCCGGTGGTGTCCATGGCGCCGCCGTCGCCGCCCACGCTGTTGCGGCTTACGGCGTTGGCGTCGAGGTGGAGGTTCTGCACGGTGCACGAGGTCACCTCGAAGAGCGCCGCCAAACCGTTGCTGTTGGGCAGCGGCACGTCACGGTAGATGGTGCTGTACCACATCCCGGCCCCCGCGATCGTGATGCCCTGCGCGCGCAGGCCGGTGGTGCCTTTCAGGTAGAAGGTTCCCTGCGGGATCCAAAGGATCTTGGCCTGGGACTGCGCCTGGTTGATGCAGTTCTGAATGGCGGCGGTGCTGTCCACCGCCTGGCTGTCGGCCGCACCATTGGTCGGGTTGTTGTCGGACACCGCGCCGCAACTGGTGATGGAGATCGAGTTGGCGGGCTGGGCGAGCGGCGCCGGGGGCGTCTCCACGTCGACGACGTCGACGTCGTAGAAAGCCGCGGTGTTCGACGAGTCCTTCTGGAGCGAGAACGTGCTTCCGGGTGCGATGGGAGCGCCGGTGACGAAGGTGTGCGACTCGTCGTAGAAGACGCGGGGGAAGCCGTCCGCCGGATTCTGGTTGTCGCTGCCGTTGTAGTTGTTGTTGCCCTCGTACACCCAGGTCTGCTTGGAGTTGAGGTTCAGGGCCTGCCGGAACGTGCCGTTGACGTACAGGTTCAGCGTGGCGGCGATGCCGCCGCCCGACGGAGCGTCCGGGATGCTGACGCGCAGGTTGACGAAGCTGATCGACTGACTTGTGGTGTTCGTCCACTGCACCGACTGCCCGGTGCCGCTGAGATGGACGTAGGCGTGCCCGGACGCCTCCAGCGCCGCGCTCGAGTACTGCGTCGTCGGCGCCGAGGTCAGCGACACCGCACTGGCGCCCCCGCCCATGGTTCCGGCCTCGGCCTCATAGCTGGTGAACGGCGTCGTCGCCCCCGCCGCGGCTGTCGCGGCGGGCGCCGCGGCGACGCCCGACGCCGAACTGCTGGGGTGGGAGGCGGCGCTTGCGGGCGCGAGGGACATCCATGCTGTGCCGACCAAGGCCACAACGATCACCGCCAAGCGGCGCCTGCTGAGATCCACGCGAAGTGTGCCTCTTGAGATCTTATGCATCGGGTGCTCCTCGAGAATCGGGATGGGTGGACCCGGTGATCTCCTGGCGGCTCCGCGACACTGACGCGCCTTCAGGCACAGTCCCCGGCAGAAATCTCGCATATCGTACAAAGCGTCAAACAGTGACGCAAGATTCAGACGCAGCCAAGGAAAAAACGCACAAAACTCTGCAAGAGAGCCATGCGGGCGTCGTGGGCCCGTGGTGGTGATCCGATGCCGCGCGGGTCACGGCGCGGATGCCGGGCACCAGGCGTGGTGATCGAGCGGCCGGCCCGCCAGGAACGGGTGCGGCCCGTGGGATGCCCCCTGAGACGGAATGCGCTCATGACCGGAACCCCTGTGCGGACTCGGGCGGGTGTGAGCCGTTCCGGTTTCGATGCCTCCTCGTGTCCGGAGAACCAGTCGTGAGCCTCGCGTAGCAGTACGCCAAGACGAGCGCCGGAGTGCGTGTTGAGCGGGTACGGTCCGCAAGCTGCGCGGGCCAGTGAGTCCGGCGCGATCGGGGCGTGGTCGGTGCCGAGCAGGCCGTGGCGGAAGAATCGCCCTTCCTGGTCGCAACCGCGGGCATCCCGGTGCATTTCGCCGGTGTTGTGCTCTTGGTGGTGGCCTGCCTGGCCTTCCCGAATTCACTGCCGGCGCTGGTCCTGGCCTCGGTCGCCCTCATCGCCCTCGTCGTCTTGTGCACGCCGGGGCTGACGGCCGTCCAACGGGCGCGGTTCCGCGTGCACCTTCCGCGCGCCGTACACGCGGCGGCCCGGCCCCTTCCATACCCGCATGATCTCCTCCTTCAGGAACTCGTCCCGAACCGCCCGAGCCGACGGCACGTGTTCACGTTTCCTCGCCGCGTAATATGTCGAGGGCGAAAACTCCAGGGCAGCACACAACGGTCCGACACCAAACTGTTCCTGATAAAGATCAACGAACTCGACTAGCGCGGCAGTTTCACGTCGAGTTCCCTCGCAAAATAAGCCGAGGCGACCTTCAAGATCTCATTCGCGCGACGAAGTTCGGCATTCTCGCGGCGGCGCCGCTTAAACCACGGCTCCGTCCGCGCGGACGCAGGGCCGCGTCGGCTTGTCGGGCAAGTCGCTGGCCGGGCCGGTGATGCCGGATCCGCGCGCGTACGCCGCCAGTCTGTGGACATTCCTTGCGGTGCGGGCGCGTGAGTAGCGGTGCCTGGGGCCGCCACGCCCCGCCACGCGCTAGCGCGGTAGCCACCAGCTGCCGTCGGTGGTGCCGCTGGTCAGTGGTTGGATCATGTAGGCGGCACAGGAGTGGCGTCGCCCGCCCATACGACGGGTGCGATCGGCTGCGGCGGCGCCGGGTCGATCACCGGGGTCACCTTGAACAGGATGTCGAGGGCCGACGCGGCGATGATGGTCTTCACCACGAGGCCGGTGTGTCTGGCGAGCAGTGGCGTCTCGTTGAACAGTTGGGTGCCCGGCGCCGAGCCCGGACCGCCCTCGGCGCCGAGCGCTTCTTGGTGTTTGGGGCCGGCGGTGACGTTGAAGTCCGACCTGTCCAGCTTCACCACACCGGCAGTGTCGTTGGAAACCCGGAAAATCACCTCGATTGCGCGCCACGACGCGGGCTGGTTGTAGGTGGCCGGGTCAACGGCGATTTTAGGAAGGGTCCGAAAGCTGGTGAGAGTGATCTTGACGCCCTGGACGACATCGTAGGTGGTTCCTACCCGGTTCCGGGCAGGCGCCGCCGCGGCGGGGCTGGTAGCGTCCAAACTCGGGGCGGCGGGTGGGTTCGCGGTTGCGCCGCCGTCGCCGCAGCCGGACAGCAGGGCGGCGAGCACAAGCGCTGCAGCCGGGGCGGCGTAGCGGTTGGTGGAGCGGGTCATCGGGTCCTCCCAGGCGGGTCCTGCAAGCCGCTGCGGCCACGTCCCTCACCCGGCGGGATCGGCGCCGAGGACGGGTAGCCATGATCGACTACGGAAGCGTACGCGGCGCGGTCCCCCACTGCGGCGGAAACGGCCGTAAGAGCGGGTCTGGCATCGGGGATCAGTGTCCGAACATAAACGGACAGTCCCTGCTCGCGAACCTGGCCAACCGCAGCCTCTGACATCGCGACTGCCGAGATGACCCGACTCTCAACAGACCATCGCTGCTTCGTGACGACGGCTGAGCTCAGCCAACTGCCCGAGACCAGAATCCGCGCTGGAGGCCTCCAGCGCGGGAACGCGACCTTCACCCCGTTCCACGAGGACCACTGCGGTCGCGATGAACCCTTGCATGAGTGACCGCAGGACCACGTGGTTCGAGCGCACATAGCGCCGAACCAAAGCGTCCACGAACGCTTCGAAGACCACCATGTCGATCTCGCACTCATCCGCGTCCATGGGACCAAGACCCGACGGCAGCTCTACCAACACGGCGAGCGACTCAGCCGAGCGCAGGAACACCTCCGCGACTCCCGTCGCGGGGTTCCACAGAACACGCTCTCCGACCTGGAAATACTGACTCACTCGCCCACCCCCAGCCCGCCGGCCCCGACCCAGAGCCCAGGATCGATTCAACGGCCGCGATCATAGGCGACCAAACGATCCTCGAACCGCATGCGCTACACCTGTCGCGCACCGCCGATCCTCCGACGAACGCCCGTGGCCTAGGGAGACACAAAGCCTGGCAGGCCAGGATCACTCCAACCCGGAAAGAACCTGTGAGCTGGAGTGCTCAGGGTGGTGGGACGCTCCTCGGCCTGGCTGTCTCGTTGACCTGAGGCAGATCGCCGTTCTTGTCAGCAGCCGAGTCTTATCTTCACCTGGTGGTTGTGCTCGGCATGCCAGATGACCTCGCCCGCCACCCGGGCGCCCAGGCCAGGAAGCTCAAAGCCTGAAGGCATAGCGGTGACTTCAGCAAGGCCGATCGCGTCAGGCACGGCGTCAACGCGGAGAAACACGCCGAAGCGCTGCCGCCCGATGACCGTACCGGTCACCTGAATCCCGATCGGCAGGGCCAGGCACGTAGCGGACCATGCAGCCCGCGCCCTTGTCCCGGCTTCGATGCCGTCGTCCGGCCATGAGTACTCGCCCACGCCCTGATCTTGCCGCCACCCAGGCCAGCTCCACAACACGCCGTCATGTCAGCTATGACGAGACATTCTCCGAATACGCCAGATCAGCGGGACTGCCTCAGCTCTGCTGAGACAAGGAGCGGACACGCATCGTCGGCGCAGGTAAACGGATCTTTGTCAGGCGTTCTCGGCGGAGGAAGTTCTGCCATCCAACCGTCCACCCGACCCGCCGTCTGGGCGTTCCGGCGTCAGCTGGATCCGCCTGACCACCGCCGCGTTTCTGTGGTCCGCGGGCATCACTGCCTCGATCGCTTTGAGCGGACCGGGCATCGCCGGTGCGGCGACCCGGCTGGTCGCGGTCGCCTCACTAAGCGAGGTCATCAACAACCTGCGCGACGTCATCGTCGGGCTGCTGGTCGGGCTGGCCACGTTATTCGCGACGATCGGCGGGGTCCGCTACATCTTGGCCGGCGGTGACCCCAGCGAGGTCGAGTCAGCGAAGAAGACCCTCAAGTACGCGGCGATCGGCTACGGCGTCGCGGTCCTGGCCCCGGCTTTGGTCGCGATGCTCCAGCACATCGTGGGCACCGAATGATCCGCCGCAGGATGAAGACCATCCGCAGAGCGTTCGTGGTCATCGTGGTGCTTGCTCTTGGCTACGGCATCGTGCGGGCGGCTGGCGCCGAACCCGCGCCGCCGCTCCCCTCGCAAGCGCCCTACGTCGAGCAACCCGGCCCGCAACCGGTAGCCCCGGTGGATCCGGCTCCTGAGCGCCTGGCACCGTCGCCTTCTGCGACGCCCTCCCCCGCGACGCCGTGTCCCGGATCGACGGTCATCTCCGTTCCGGGTGCCCCGTTCCCGGACCAAGCAGATCGTGCTGGAGACCTACGATCGGATCATCGGCCTGATCCTGACCGATATCGCAGTCGACGGCTGCATCACCAAAGCACCCGGCGGTGGTGAATGCGCAGGTCGTAGTCCTGTCGATCGAGGGAAACAGGGCATGAAACGCTCATCCATGGTCGACGGGTACGTATCCCGCTGGGCCGGGTGCTCGCCGGGGCCAACCGGCATGATTCGCCACTGCTGGCCCCCCACCTTGAGCAAACTCGACGACCTCGGCCCGTTGCCCGATGACATCACCGTGCATCTGGACGCCGGCTACGACTCGGCGAAAACCCGCGACGAACTCTCCAGGCGCGAAATGACCGGCGAGATCGCCCACAAAGGCGACAAAGCCCCGATCCAAGCCGGTCAACGCTGGCAGGTAGAGCGCACCAACCGCCTGGCACAACGCCTTCAACCGGCTCCAGCGCTGTTACGAACGCCGCGAGAACGTCATCGACGCGTTCTTCGATCTCGCCGACGCCATCATCACCCTGCGTAGCCTGATCCGCCGCGCCTGGACCACTAACCGATGGGACAACCGCCCCACACGCCGCCGCTGAAGATCACCTATCCGTGCGCCCTCTAAGTCGCAAGCTAAGGGGGTCGGCGGCCTGAAGATAGGGCTGCCGTCCGATGTGGCGTCTGGTGCCTTAGCTGGAGAGTCGGAGGAGTCAGAACCGAGCCTCTTCCAGGAGTAACGTCATGGCCGCCACGGGGCACCAGCAA
>JAOPYO010000171.1 GCA_025964575.1 Actinomycetes bacterium | reverse complement strand
CCGCCTCACTCATGGCCTGCGGGAGCCCGTCATACCACGCCGGTGTGTTCATGCCCACCGTCCTTACCAGTCTCAGCACCAGCTCGACGCGCGGGAGTTTCCCAGGCATCCATGAGCAGGTCGGGGCCGATCATGGCGTCCAACCCATCGGCGGCAAAGCCCGATCGGGAGACCCCGATGAGTGCGACGCCCTCTTCCGCACCGGGAACGACCTGGGCATCACGGGCGAGTATCCCCAGCTCGCGATTTCCGAACGGGCTGTTCTCCAGCCACTTGATCGAGCCGATGAAACCGATCCGGCCCGCAGGTGCCCGGCGATCGGCGCCGATGAGATCGATCTCGGGGTTGTTGGCCCGATTCCACCAACCCCCGACGACCTGTGCGCCGGGAAGACGCTGGTCGGGCATCAGGCGCCCCAAGGTCTCACGCACGATCGGCTCGATCGCCCGGCCACGCCATGATGTCCAGCTGCGCTCTATGCAGTCGATGACGAGATCGCCACGGCCTCGTTCGACCTCGGGGATGTTTCTCTCCAGAAAGGCCAGCCAGAAGCGGAGATAGGGGTCCGCCACCCGGTATCTCCGATCACGGTCCCCAGGACGTGTCGACAGCGGAGTATCGACGGCGACGATCCGCTTGGCCGTCAGGGTATGCAGCACCGGACTGAGAGAACCTGCTGGGAGAGGGGCGTGGGCTCCGGCTCCCGCCTTGGCCGCGATGGTGGTGAAGGTGCGTTCGCCTGTGCCTATGGCGGAGAGGACGGTGCGGGCTTGCAAGGCAGCGGGGAACTCCGCGGCGAGGGCCCGTTCACCAGAGACGAGGAGAGGAGAGGTCGCGTCATCGAGGGCATGGGCCAAGAACTGCTGACGGTCCCATCCTTCCTGCCACTCCTGACAGATCAGCGGAAGACCACCGGTGATCAAGTAAGCGTCGAAGGCTTCCGCGGGAGGGAGCCCGGTCATCATCATGACCTCGTGGGGATTCAGAGCAGAGAGGGCCATCTCGACGGCGCGTTGGTGAAATGGTCTGCCGTACGTGGACAGCTGTTCCATCATGGCCAGGTCGCTGCCAATGAGGATGAGTAGTACCGGCTTCCGGCTCAGGGCACGATCCCATACCGTCTGCAAGATGCCTTCCGCCGAGGAATCCTGCTCGAGCAACCAGGGCAACTCGTCAATAACGACGACGCTGGGCTGGTCATCCGGGAGGACAACGGCGAGCTGTCGCAGTGCCGCCTCCCAGTCGCCGAACTGCACACCCTCCAGCAACCGCCGGTCAGGAAGATCGGACCGAAGCACGGAGGCGGCAAACCTCATTCGCTCAGTCTCAGGCCGCTCGCCCCGAGTGGCCTGGTAGACCGCGTACGGAACCCCCGCCCCCTCACAGAAGACGTCAACGAGCCGTGACTTGCCGACCCGCCGCCGGCCACGCAGAAGGATGGCCCGGCCTCGCTCGTCCCCGTTCCCCCGCCGCACCCAGTCCAGATGGCGAGAAAGAACGCGCAACTCTCTCGCGCGACCCACGAATCCAGCCACCGCCGACCTCCGGTACTCAAATCCATCTGACTCTGATTCATCTTACTAAGTTCAATCTGAGTAACACATAGTACGTGCATCAACACGCTTTCATGCACCGCCGCCGAAGGTGGCGGACACGAGGATCGATCCGAGAGGATGTGACGCTCCGCGGACAGTCGATCCGGGCGGCACCCGATCGAGTACGGGCGCCGCCGCCGACGTCGCGGTCAGATCGCCGGGACCAGCCAGACCAGTTCGAGGCCAAGCCGCCGGGCCAGCCCTTCGGCGCTGATCCACTGGCCGTGCGGACGACCGTCAGGCCAGATCGTCGCCGCATTGCCACCAGGAATCCCCAGCCCGTACATCTTGATCAGTTACTTACAGCAGCGGGTGATGCACTCACCGCTAGATCTCCCAGCTGTCCGCGCATAGAAGTGTTGACACACACCGATGTGCACATGTTGGCGTCAGCCGAAACCACAGCTGCGGTGCGGCGCTCCGAACCAGGGACGGAGGTTGCCGAGCAGCAACGCATGTGAGGGGCAGTCTCCCCGAGAGGCTGGGGAACCGGCCTGTGACTCTACGCGGAGCGGCCCTGGACCTGATTCGAATGTCCGCCGGATTCGTTAGGTTTGTACGGGTGGCGGAGCAAGCCCCGCGCTCCGCCGACATCACGGGCAAGCCCCTGTTCGGGAGGCGTGGGCGCCAGCGGCGGCAACTGATCCGCAAGGCGCCTGACGACCAGGGCGCACAGATACACTCGTGCCGGATTCAAGGGGTTGATCCCGCTTCAACCGTCACGCGGAGGGAGACCGGTGTCCGATCGGGATTGGCAGCGCGGCATTCTCCGCGATATCGGCGCATCGGGAGCCGGGCTGGTCACCTTCGATTCGCCGCAGCCGGTCACGGCTCCCGCGGTGCTGGCCGATCCATCGGTTCGCGCTGATCGGTACGGCTCCGAGCAGGGAACCCAGGTGCCGCCGACCACCCCCGTCGCCCCTGCTCCCGTTCCTGATGTTGGTCCTGGTCCTGGGCCCTGGTCCGCCCCGGCCCCGGCTGCCGATCCCAACGTGACGATCCACGACCCAGATCCCAGCACCACGACGCACGACCCAGATCCCGGCGTGAAGCCGAGCGTTCCTGTGGGCCCGCAGCCCTTGGCGGCGAGCGCAACCGACCCCGAGACTTCTCTCGATCCCAAGCCTTCCAGCGGCCCCGATGCCACCATGGCCGGCCGGGTCCTACGACACCCCACCACGACGTTCCGCATTCCACCGAAGACCTTCGGCAACGCGCCTGCGCAAGAGCGACCGGCAAGCCCACCCGCGCCCGAACCAGCACCCGCACCCGCACCCGCACCCGAGACTCCGGCCGCGAGCCCGCCCTGGACGGCACAGCCCGCCGAGCCACTTTCGGCTCCAGTGAGTGCACCCACTCCAGAGCCCTCCTCGGCCTCGCCGCCCGTTGAAGCCCCGGCGGCTCCCGTCCAGGCTTCCACCCCGGATCCGGTGGCTCCGGCCCCGACGGCCCCGGTTCCCACGCCGCAACCGCAACCGCAGGCGCAGTGGCAGCCGCCCAGCCCGACGGCACCCGAAAGCACACCGTCCTGGTCGCAACCAGCCCCGATCTCCAACGTGATCGGAGCACTCGAGCAGCCGCCCGCGCCGGCACCCGAGCAGCCGCTCGCACCGGCACCCCAGCCGATATATCCGCCGGATGTTCCACAGCAGATCCCGGAGACTCCGCTCGCGGCCCCAGTGCAGGCGTCCTTCGCTGTGGAAGCACCGCCCTCCGTACGCAAGGAACCGGTGTCCCGGGACGCGCTCATGCGCAAGAACCCGCACGGCGACCCTCTCATGCGCCGGATGGGTCAGGGGATGCGCAAGGCCATGGGCGCCTCCGCGGCCAACGATGACCGTGAGCTGGCCGACCTCACCGGGCGGCTGACCCGTCCGGTCCCGACGTGCCGCCAGATCGCGGTGGTGAGCGTGCGAGGTGGGGCGGGCAAGACCACGATCGCCGCCCTCATCGGAGCGGCGATCGCCGAGCATCGTGAGGACCGGGTGCTCGCGATCGACGCCGACACCGGGTTCGGCTCTCTCTCCCTGCGACTGGGCGTGACAGCAGAGAAGTCGTTGCGCGATCTCGCGGCCGTACATCCGCGGTCGTGGGAGGAGACGTCGGGCTATCTCTCTCAGGCGGCACAGAGGCTGTGGGTACTGTCCGGCACGACGGGCGGCAGACTCAGTGGCGAGCTCGACCTCGACACGTTCAGGGCGGCCTTCAGCGGGCTCGGGCGGTATTTCTCCACTTCGGTGATCGATTGTGGTGCGGGCATCCTAGGCGGGCTGCAGCAGGGCATCCTCGCCACCGCACATGCTCAGGTGCTCGTCACCCCGGCCACCGTCGACGGGGCGCTGAGCGCCCGCAGCGCGGTGGAGTGGTTCACCGCTAACGGCCATGGCGCACTGCTCCCCCGCACGGTCATCGCGGTGGTCACGCACACCCCGCATGCCGACGCCGACCTCGAGCAGGTCCAGGCCATGCTGAGCACTGGAGGCATGACCGTGATTCATGTTCCGTACGACCGGCATCTCGCCACCGGCACGTCCATCGAGACGGACCGGATCGGCGCCGCGACCCGTACGGCGGCCACGCGGATCGCTGCGGACGTGTTCGCGCGGTCCACCGGCGGCGTCGCATGAGCCATGATCTCGTCGCGCTGGTGCGCCAGCAGCCGGACGCCGCCGCTGTGCTCGACGGCATGGTGGCCATGGGCGAACGGCTGGAGATCCGAGCCCATATCGGCGCCATCCACGTACACGACGAGGCCGGTCGGCTGGTGGTCTCCATCGAGACGCCGATGTTCGTCCGAGTGCCAGGCGAGGTGGAACGGCTGTTGGGTGTGCAGGTGCACGTTCCGACGTGGTGGGTGAACGTACGGGCCGCCGCCGATCCACCGGATGCCGAGCGGGTCGCGCGCAAGTTCGCCGACGACCTCGTACGGTGGCAGGGCGGGACGGTATGGTCCGCGTGAACGCTCCCCTGGCCGCAGACGTGATCACGCCAAAGTCCGCCGTCCTGGTGCAGGATCGCCCCGTCGTGGCGTTCGGCCCGTGGCTTGCCACGGCACTACGCGACTGCAACCAGTCGGGCCACGCCCTGCAGATCGTCACACCCCCCGCCACCCGCCTATCGCTTCCGCTGCGGCTGGTGCTGGCCGGCGAGAAGAACCCCTGGGTCGTCGGCTCTTCCGAGGCCGGTTACTACGACGGCCTGTCGGGCGCGCCCCTGCACTGGGACGGCGAAGCATTCAGCCTGGTCCCCGGCGCTCGCGACTACGCCCCCGGATACCTCACCCCTCCGGCCGGCCCCATTGGAATCCATCTCACCCTGACCTTTCGCGTGCGCTACGAGCGACAGGATCTGCTCGGCGGGGCCATCGAGGGTATCCATGGCTCACTGGCCGGACGGCCGCCGCTCGGCTGGGGAACCGCCGAGCCGGCCACGAACCTGTGGGCGCCCGCGGACATCACCGCGCTCTGCAACCAGCGTCAAGGTAACCCCACCTGGGTGATGGTGACCGGTGGCGGATCCGAGACCGGCCCGGAAGCGCTGATCGGTACGGTCCTGTACACGCCGACCTCGGACGGCATGGAGGAATCGGTGACGCTCGTCGCGGGCTACACCGAGGCCACACCGCCACCGATCGCCTCATTGCCCGCGCTGATCGGCGAGGTCGCCGCGGAATACCGGCTGCTCTCGCTGTCCGCTCAGCTGAGCCCTGGCCGGCCCGACCTGACCACAGAGCCCCGCTGGCTGGGCTCCCCGGCCCCGATCGGTCTGGCAGTCGGGCGCGAGCTCGGTGGGGGCGCACCGACCCCACCGGACATTCCGGGATATCGCATCGGCGACGTCTGGTGGTACCCATTGGGCGACGGACGGTCAGCTGCGGGCTGGCAGCGCTACGAGCAACTGATGCGCCACCTCCGCCCGCCGGGCTGAGAGCTATTCCTCCTGCACGGTCACCCCTGCGAGTACCTCCGCATTGCCCAACATCCGCGTCACGACCGGCGGACGGTGCCCGAGTTCCTCATAGGCGAGGTCGAACACGTCCACCTGATGTTCCGCCCCGTCCCAGCCGGCCACGGTGACGACATACTTGAAGTCTTGAGGAGCCGAGGCGTCGCCGGCGACCTCCCATCGGCCCCCATGGACATGGACCAGCACATAGGCGACGTACGCAGCGATCTGACTCTGCAGCCAGAACCAATCGTCATCATCGAATTCATCAAGAGGAAGGCTGGCCACGAAGTCATCCCACAATGGGAGCAAGCGCAGCGGGTCTTCCTCTACGGTCTCCCGAGAGGCCCCGAACTCCTCCGCCATCGAAAAGACGGCATCGCGACCACCTTGCGCCCATTCTTCCAGCCCCTGGCGCGCCTGGTCGATGTTCACAAAATCACCATCCTCAATGTATTTCTATGAACACTATACCACTGTCCACTAGATATTTTCGCAATTCATCAGACGGGCCAGCGCCCTGGAATTCCCAGCGCGGATCATATCGCGGATTGGCGTTTCGAAGTGCGATGTCCTTATCGATCTGGTCCTGGATCTTTGTGCTGAGCGGCACCTCGACCTTTTGACTTACCGAAGTTCCATCCGCCAGCGCGACTCGACGGTATCTCTGATACATCTTCACCTCGACCGCCACGGTGCCATGTGGCGTCTGGACCGGGCAGTCGACCTTGCGTTCCTTACCCGCGGGCGTGCGATAGGACTGTTCTGGACCGCCACCCCAGCGTTCGCGGGCGTTCTGTTCGGCCGCCTGCCAGCGTGTCCTTCCGTCCTTGATGTTCCGGACCTGGCTGTGTGAACGTGTCGCCCGACCGGGTGGAAGAGCCAAGGGCTTGCGTTCGGCATCTCTGGCGACACCTTTGGCTACGTCGCCCTCGACCTCCCGAAAGAGTTTCTCTACGACCTTGACGATTATCCCCTTGCCAGGCGCCATGGGTGCCAACCCGTCCTCAACCGATAGGGGCGTCTAATCGCCACATATGATGATCAAAACCGATGATACGCCCGATGATCTCCTTGACCACGGGAATCTGCAACAGTGCGGCGCCGAACGCCTCCGACCCGAGCGGATCGCCTCGAGGAGGTCGGGGTCCTGTCTTGAAATCCGCTTGCTCTGACCATCAGAGTGGTGGAATGGCACATCTCCGCGACGGGTGGAAGAGAGAGCGACTGCGTGCCGCCGTCTACGACTGGGGCGTCGAGACCGCCCTGGTCGCGCGGGTCGCGGGGCGGGCTCTGTGGGGACTCGACGTCGACAGGCTGTGGACGAGCATCGGCGAGCTCTCCCAGGAGCCGCGTGGCGCGACCGTCCTCGACGTTCCGTGTGGCGGCGGGGTGGCCTTCCGGGCGTTGTCGCCGACCCGCCCGCTGCGCTACGTCGCGGCCGACCTGTCCTGGGTCATGCTCGGCCGGGCCGGTAAGCGCGCCCGGAAGCACCGGCTCGACCAGATCGAGTTCGTCCAGGCGGACGTCGTCGCACTGCCCTTCCCAGACGGCTCCTTCGATGTCTGTGTCACCTACAACGGCCTGCACTGCTTCCCCGACCCGGCCCGCGCCCTGGCCGAGTTCGCGCGCGTACTGCGGCCCGGCGGCGAACTCCGCGGCACTTCCGTCGTACGGGGCGCGGGTCGGCGATACGACGCCACAGTCGCCCTGATGCAACGCGCCGGGGTCTTCGGTCCGACCGGCACCGCCGAGGACTTCACCCGGTGGCTCACCGACGTCGGACTCACCGACGTCCGCGTTACCGGACCCGGCGCCGTCATCACCCTCAGCGCCCGCCGACCCACGTGACCGGAGCCGTTGAAATGGTCTGGCGCCTCATAGTTGGCCGGGGTCATTGGCGCTGGAACGAGCCGTACGACGCGACGGCCCGTTGCAGGATCCCCTCGAAGAAAGCCAGGTGGACGTCACGTTCCGTGATCCAAACCTGTGACGACTCCTCGGTGCTGATGCTGGACATGAGAACATCCAGCTCCCAAGACACATCGTTCGCTGCGAGCAACTCGCCGACCGCCTCGCGTGTGCGTTTCGACTCAGGCCAGAAGCCCTGCACCTGGATGCTCCCGCCATCGACAGGGGCGCCCCTTTCCAGGCTGAATGCGGCTTTAGTCAAGAAGTCATCTCTGAATGTGAATTCTACATCGCCGTATTTGACGAACATAGGGCGCCCTCTGCGTCCCGGCTCCATCAGTTCAGGTTCACCGAACATGTCCCGGGCCGCCGCGTAGCCGGACCCAGGAGGCAGAGAGTCGAATTCGGCCGACACCACGAACTTTTCGAGATCCACCATCTACATTCGCCCTAGCGCCTTGATAAGTGCCTTGAACTCTCTACCTCGACCCGTGTATCGCTTGTCGACAGCCTGGGACGCCATTTGCATCCCCGCGCTGGCATGCTTCTCGAGCCAGTTTCTGAACTCGGGATACTGCAAGGCTTCATATCCCTTCTTGATGGCCGCCTGAAGGCCACGGTCATTCGCCTGCGACGCAAAGACATTCTTGAGCACCACCCCGCCATCGGCGGTTGGATTGATCCGTAGCTCAATCTTACCGACGTTGAAGTGGACTCCCTTATCCAGCAGGTCAGGCGCGATGCTCTGTGACCGCATCATAGCCGCCATTTCCGCCCGGGTGCACTTTAGTCCGAGCGGATCCAGCCAGATAAATGGACTTGGGACGTACGTGTACGGGTTCGTCCCGCCTTCCATTCCTATCGGATCAGCGCTTTCATACCGAGCGGTGGCCGAGCTGTAGTATCGGTAGTAGTTGTAGCTGAGGCCGGTTTCGGCATCGTGATACTGGCCCGGAAAGCGCAACGGACAGTCGGCGCTGTTCTGCGGTGTCGGTAGTTCGCTCCCCCAGAGCGTGGTGCGGGAATGCCAGCTGATAGTGCCGCTCGGATCGACCAGCTCGGTCGGCGTGCCGACGAGGTCGGTGACGATGGCGTGGAATCGCTGGTCGATCCACTGCTGCGAGGCATCGCGCAGTGGAGCACGTTCGGTCTGAGTGAGAGGGCGGAAGCTGTCGGGCTCGTACTCCCAGGTGGTGGTGCGACCATTCTGCTGCCGAACGCCGTGGGTCTGTTCGGCAAGGACCGAGCCGTCCCAGACGAAGTCGACCTGCTCGACGACGGTGCCGTCGGCGGCGAGCAGTTCTTTGGCGACGCGCCGGGCCAGAGGGTCGTATCGGTATCGCCACCGGTGCCCGTCGGGCGTGGTGACGGCAACGAGGCGGTCGTCGGTATCCCAGACGTACTTCCAGGTACGGGGTTTGGCCGAGAGGGTCTTGTGCTGACGGAGTACGACCCGGCCCTGGGCATCGTGCTCATAGCGGACGTTCCCGGCTCTGCGGATCTCGGTGCCGGCATATTCGCGCGGCCCGAGAGCGTCGCCATCCTCCGGGGACGGCGCCGGCCATGTGGCATGGGTGAGATTCCCGGCCGAGTCATAGGCATAGCGTTCGACCCATCCCCGGGCGTGTATGGCGGTGACCCGCCCAGCCAGGTCGAGATCGAGCCGTCGGCCGCCATCCATTTGGTCGCCGATCCCGAGGACGTTCCCGTCTGCCCGGTAGGAGTAGGAGCGCTGCTGAAGCGGTCCCCGCTGCTGGTCTGCGAGACCTGCGGCGGAAGCGCCCCACAGGGTCTGGGAACTCAGCCGGTGATCGGCGTCCCAACCCTGGTCGAGCACGGCACCCGTACCGAGATGACGCTGGACCTCCCGGCCCGCCGCATCGTAGCCGAACCGAAGCGACTGGCCGGCCGTCTGCAGGGCGACCGGGCGACCGGCGCCGTCGTACTCCCAGACGGCCTCGGCCCCGGTGGGAGTACGGCGATGTACCCGCCGTCCGAGCGGATCATACGTACTGGTGAGGGTTCGGCCGTTGCACATCTCAGCGACGACGCGGCCGAGTGGATCACGGTCGAAGCGCACGTCGGCGTCTGGATTGACGGCGTGGACGAGACGGCCTTCCAGGTCGTACTCGAAGGTGGTCTGCCGGTCGGCGTCACGTTCTTCGACCACGTTGCCAAGGAGATCACGCTGATAGTGGACGGCCTCTCCGGCGCCATTGACGCGCTTGACCAACTGACCGGCGCGGTCGTGAGCGTAGGTGAGGATCCGGTTGTTGAAATCGGTCTCCTGGATCAGATTGCCGACCGCGTCATAGTCGTACCTCCAGACCAGGCCCTGCGGGTTGGTGACCGTGAGCAGCCGCAGTTCGGTGTCGTGCGTGAACTCCAGCCGTGCCCCGTCGGGAGTGGTCTGCGCGGCGGGAACATCGAAGTGGGTGTACTCGGTATGGGTGATCTGGCCTACGGCGTCGGTGTATTCGATGAGGTTGCCCTCGTCGTCGTACGCCCACCTCTCGACCGCGCCGCTGGGCAGCACTCGCGAGGTCATCTTCCCCTCGACGGTCCAAGTGACCCGGATGACGCCACCCATCGCGTCCGTCACCGCCGACACTCGCCCAAAGGCGTCACGTGCATAGCCGGTGGTGGACCCCATGGGATCGGTGACCGCCACCGGCAGCCCTGCCGCGTCGGTCCGTACCCGCACTGTGTTGCCCAGCGCGTCAAGGATCGTGACGAGACCACCCTGGCCGTCGTAGGTGTAGCGGGTGATGGCGCCGAGCGGATCGGTGACGGCGGTCAGGTTGCCACGAGCGTCGTACTCCTGCCGCCAGGTCGTTCCGTCCGCCTCGACGACGTTCACCGGGAGGTTGAGGCCGTTGTAGTCCGCGACGCTCCGGTGGCCGTCCGGCCGAGTGATCGCGATCAGGTTGCCCTGGGAATCGTACGAATACCTGGAGGTACGGCCGAGGGGGTCGGTGCGCGAGAGCAGCCGGTCGAAACGATCCCACTCCCGCAGGGTCGTCCGGCCGAGTGGGTCGGTCTGGGCGATGACCTGGCCGGCGTCGTTGAAGCGGTATGTGGTGGGGTGGCCGAGTGAGTCGGTGACCACCGTCCTGCGAGCTTCGGGCTCGAAGGAGAGGGAGGCGTTCAGGAATCCGCCCGATCCGGTGCCGCGGATCCCGCGTCCCTCGGAATCGTAGGTGTAGCCGTACCAGAAGCCGTTACGGTCCTGCCATCGGATCAGCCGACCCTCGGCGTCATAGCTGAACAGCAACGGGTTCTCCGAGGAGTTGAACACCTCCGCCAGATGACCCGCGTCGTCGTAGCCATAGCAGACCAGGACCAGCCCCTCCCCCTGCCCGTCCTGACCGCCGGTCAGCAGCCGCAGCCTTCGGATCCGGCCCTGGTGAGAGTCGACGGCGATCCGGTATCCACCGGAATGGCGGATCTCCACCGGCATCCCGGCCTCATCGTGGACGAGGTCGATCCGATTCCCGTTACGGTCACTGATCGCCACCAGCGGGAGATCCCCGCCACTGCGCGAGGCAGGGAAATGGAGCGTACGTCCGAGCTGCGGATCGGTGATGGTGTAGCCACCGTTCTCCACCCGAGTCAGCGGCCAACGCGGCCCCTCCGCCGGCAAGACCGACGCCCGCGACGCCGGTGGGTGCGGATAGGCCAGCACCATCCCATCCGCCGA